>CADBRH010000055.1 GCA_902797035.1 uncultured Bacteroidia bacterium
CCAGCTGAGCTACCCCGCCGTGTCCCCATTGAGTTGAGATAGAAGGATTCGAACCCTCACTGACAGAGCCAGAATCTGTAGTGCTACCATTACACCATATCTCAATGGAACCCTTGCATTCACATGTTTCGGGACTGCAAAAATAGAGATTTATCCTGAATCCGCAAAATTAATTCGCTTTTTTTGGTTTGATCAGCAGACAAAGGCCAATGAAGGTGAAGAGCGCGTTGAATATCAACAGCTCATATGAGAACCTATATCCCCCGAACCAACGTTCCGAGTTGCTTTGCAATATGTAACAAAGAACCGGCGCCAGGACGGCCACCAGCGGCACCCACTTGTCGCGGACCTGACGTCTCGTGAATATCCCGAAAGCGAACATCCCGAGTATCGGCCCATAGGTGTAGCTCGCCAGCTTGTAAACCGCGTCGATCACGGAAGTGGTGTTCAGAAGGTAGAAGGCGATTATCACCAGACCCATCAGGACAGCCATGGCGAGATGGACCTTTTTCCTAGTGGAGGCGACATTCTCCTCGCTCTTCCCTTTGGTGCCGATTATGTCAACGGTGAAGGAGGTCGTCAAAGCCGTGAGAGCCGAGCCTCCAGCCCCGAAGGCGCAGGAGACGAGCCCCAGGACGAAGAGCACACCGACTATCATAGGGAGACCGGCTCCCGTGGCCACCGCGGGGAACAGGGTGTCACCGGTCTCGGCGATGCCCCTCCGGGCGGCGAAGACATAGAGAAGGACACCGAGGCAGAGGAACATGAAGATCACCGGGATCTGCATCAAGCCGCTGGTAATAAGGTTCTTCCGGGAGTCCTTGGCGTTGCGGCTGGCCATCGTCCTTTGCATCATGTCCTGGTCAAGGCCGGTCATGGCGATGACAATGAACACTCCCGCAAAGAATTGTTTCCAGAAATATTCCTTGTGGTTGACGTCGTCGAGGAAGAATATCCTGGAATATTCGCTTCCCTTGATTGTCGCGACCATGCCCTTGAAATCGAGCCCGAGGTCTTTCGCGATGAAGACCATCGCCAGGATGATGGAGACCACCATGCACACCGTCTTCAGGGTGTCGTTCCAGATAACGGATTTCACACCGCCCCGGAAGGTGTAGAGCAGCACGATGGCCATCGAGATCACCACGTTGAGGATGAAAGGAAGACGCAGGGGCGTGAACACCATCAGCTGCAGGGTGACACAGACGAGATAGAGCCTCACCGCGGCACCGAGAATCTTTGAGATAAAGAAGAACCAGGCGCCCGTCTTGTGGGAGGAGACCCCTAAGCGGTTGTCGAGATACTGGTAGATCGAGGCCATGTTCATCTTGAAGAACACCGGCGTCAGCACGAAAGCGATCACCAGATAGCCTACAAAGAACCCCAGAACCATCTGCATATAGCCCATCGCGGTGCCTCCGACGCCTACCATTCCGGGGACCGACACATAGGTCACCCCGGACATGGGCATCCCGATCATGGCGATCGCCACTATCCACCAGGGAGCCTTGCGGCCGCCGTTGAAAAAGCCTTGGTTGTCCGTTCCCCTGGATGATATCCACCCCAGAAACAGCATCACCGCGAAGTACGCGGCGCAAGTGATTATTACCGCTACAGGTGTCATGTCCGGAAGAATGGTCTTTAGCTGGATTTTGTCCTTATCAGGACAGTCGCCCAGACCTCGCAGCCCTCTCCCCTGCCGACGAAACCGAGGCGCTCGGTCGTGGTGGCCTTGACGCTTACCCGGGAGACATCTATCCTCATCACGCCTGCCAGGGTCTCCCGCATCTGGTCGATGTGAGGCCTTAACTTGGGCTCTTGAAGAGCGATGGTGATGTCCGCGTTCCCGATCTCATAAGTCATCCCGTTGTTGAGTCCGCTGTCTTTCAGCATCGTCACGACCTCGGAGAGTAAGTCCAGGCTGTTTATCCCTTTGTATTTGGGGTCGCTGTCCGGGAAATGCAGACCGATGTCGCCTAGGGCGGCGGCCCCGAGCAGGGCGTCGCAGAGAGCGTGGACCGCGACATCTCCGTCTGAATGCGCCACAAAGCCTTTTTCCGAGGGGATATCCACCCCGCATAGACGCATCGGAAGTCCCTCTTCCAAAGCGTGGACATCATAGCCGTTCCCGACCCTGATGATGTTGTCTGTCGATGCCCTCATGGTCAAATTACTTCTCTTCTTACAAAATTAAGAAAACAAATCGGTATATTTGTTTATTGAACCCCCAAGATAGTTTATCACGATGAGCGGGAAACATGTTTACCTCCAAACACTGCTATTACTCCTTGGTGTCGTGACAGGCGCTGTTCTCGGCGCCATATTCGGGCCCTCGGCCTCGATTGTCAAGCCTATAGGAGAGATATTCCTCAATCTGATGTTCGCTTTGGTGGTGCCGCTTGTCTTTTTCAGCATCTCGTCCTCGGTGTGCCGCATGACCGGCGAGAAAAAGGTCTGGAAAGTCTTGGGCCTGTCGTTGGCGGCCTTTCTGCTCACATCCGCGGTGGCGGGGTCGCTCACCTGGATCATCTGCGAGTTCTGGAATCCGCTCGGCTCTTTCGCCACCAAGATCCCTCCCGAGAGATCCGGGATAGCCGGTATCGCCCTTGCCGGGAGGACGTTCCTGCAAACGATAGAGAACATGTTCACGGTCAGCGACTTCCCGCAGCTCTTGAGCCGGGCGAATCTTTTGCCGTTGATTGTGTTCTCGGCTCTTCTCGGAGCGGCGGTCTCGCTCAGCGGGGAGAAGGGGATTCCTATGGCTAGATTCCTTGATAGCGGCATGTCGGTTGTCATGGAGTTCATGCGGCTGCTCATGTACGCCGCCCCGGTATGCCTCGGTTGTTATTTCGCCGATCTGGTCGGAGGATTGGGAGGAAGCATCATCAGAAGCTACATCACCACGGTCTTGATATTCCTGGTCGTGGCGGCTTTCCTTTTCTTTGTCGTCAACTCGGTGTATGTCAGTATAGCGGGAGGTCCGGGCGCCTTTAAGGCTTTCTGGAAGAACATCACGCCTCCATCGTTGATAGCCTTGGCCACATGCTCCAGCGCCGCGACCATCCCTTCCGGCATCGGGGCCGCTAAAGCGATGGGTGTGAATGATTCTGTCGCCGAGTCAGTGATTCCCCTCGGAATCAACATCCATAAAGACGGGTCGGTCATCTCCGGTGTCCTCAAAATCATCTTCGTGGTGGCTTTTTACGGACTGAGCGGCTACGGCTGCCTGGAGATAGTGGGGATAGCCATCATCGCCAGTCTTGTGGTCGGCGCCATACCGGTCGGAGGGATGACCGGAGAGATTCTCATCTGCTCGATACTCGGGGTCGATCCCGGGTTCGCCGCGACCCTTCTTGTGATAAGCACGATAGTCGATATTCCCGCCACCCTCTTGAACACTACAGACAACATCGTCTGCGCCGTGCTGGTGGACAAATTCAGCGGATCAACAAAATGAAAAAGCCTCTTGTTTTTCTTGTAGCTCTCCTGTTTCTCAATACCTTGGCGTCTTTCGCCGGGTCATGGATCAGGACTAACCAGCTTGGCTACCTACCGGGTTCCACCAAGGTCGCCGTCCTCCTTAGCGAGGATCAGGCGAGCGTCCCTTCTTTCGAGATCGTGGACGCGTTCACCGGGAAGACAGTCCTCCTTTCCAACGCCGTGAGGCCCACCGGTCCGCTCGGCCGGATGAAATCGACTTTCAGGCTGGATTTCAGCAAGTTGACCACACCTGGCGCGTATTACATCAAAGCAGGAGACGCCAAGTCCGGGATATTCCCTGTCAATGACAGGGTGTACGACGGCGCGGCTGATTTCGTGTTGAACTACATGCGTCAGCAGAGGTGCGGCTCGAATCCCACTTACCCGGACAGCTGCCACACCCATGACGCCATCATCGTCGGCCATCCTGACCCAGCGAAGGACAGCACTCAACTTGACGTGACCGGAGGATGGCACGACGCCTCAGACTGTCTGCAATACACCACCACCTCAGCCAACGCCATCTACCAGATGATGTTCGCCTACCGGATGAATCCTTCCGCATTTCCCGACAACCATCTGGCCAACGGCAAGCCTGGGCGCAACGGTATTCCGGACATAGTCGATGAGATTTATTGGGGCCTTCAGTGGCTGGACAAGATGAACCCTGAGCCCGGGGAGATGTACAACCAGATCGCGGACGACCGTGACCATGTGGGGATGAGGATCCCTTCCGACGACCAGGCCGATTACGGCTGGGGCAAGGGTAAGGAAAGGCCGGTGTGGTACGCTTCCGGGGAACCCCAGAGAAGGGGTAAGACCGGGTTGACCAACGCCACCATGGGGATAGCCAGCATCGCCGGCAAATACGCCTCCGACTTCGCTCTCGGGGCTGAGGTTCTCCGCCCGTTCTATCCCGAGTTCGCCGAGAAGATTGGCGCCAAGGCCAAGGACTGCTACGACGCCGGAGTGGCCAAGCCGGGCAATTGCCAGACCGCCTCGGTGTTGTCCCCCTACATATATGAGGAGGATAACTGGGTGGATGACATGGAGTTGGGGGCTTTCGAGATGTATCGCCGCACTGGTGACCGCGAGTATCTCACCGCGGCTGTCGAGTTCGGGAGGAAAGAGCCGGTGACTCCCTGGATGGGAGCCGACAGCGCCCGTCATTACCAGTGGTACCCGTTCATGAATATGGGTCATTACATGCTCGCCAGCGAGGCCGGAGGCAAAGTCTCGGCTGAGTTCATCAGGAATATGAGAACCGGTCTCGAGCGTGTCTATGAGCGTGGCAAAAACCATCCTTTCCTCTATGGCGTTCCGGGAATATGGTGCTCGAACAATCTCACGACCGCCCTTCTCACGCAGTGTATCCTTTACCGCGAGCTGACGGGTGACCGTTGTTACGAGGAGATGGAGGGGTCTTTGAGGGATTGGCTGCTGGGCTGCAATCCCTGGGGGGTGAGCATGATCGTGGAGCTGCCTTATGGCGGGGTCTATCCAACCCAGCCTCACACCTATCTGGTCAGGTACGGTCTGGGCAACACTACCGGAGGTCTTGTGGACGGCCCTGTGTACGCCACGATATTCGGCAGCTTGCTTGGGATCAGCACCGAGGGAGGTATCAATTACGAGGAGTTCCAACCGGGGGACCTTGTCTATCACGACAGCACCCACGACTATTCTACCAACGAGCCCACGATGGACGGCACCGCCTCCCTCACCTTCCCGTTGTCTTACTATGAACTTGCGGGCAGGGGCTCCGCCGCGGGCGAAGACTCCTCGCTCCGCTCGGCCCCTCCCATCGCGAGCGATGGGCCCCTCCCTCTTACGAGCCGAGGGTGGCTACGGTCTTCGCCTCACGGCGGAGCCCCTGCGGTGGATAAGAATGTTTACATCAATGGGGGGATAGTGAGGACTGACCCGTCGGCGAAGCATATCGATTTCGTGTTCACGGCGGCTGACAAGGCGGACGGTGCGGACAAGATCATCAAGACGTTGAAGGACAATAACATAAAAGGCGGATTCTTCTTCACCGGGGAGTTCTATGAGAAGTTCCCCGATGTCATCAGGCGCCTGGTGGCCGACGGGCATTATGTCGGCAGCCATTCCTATGGTCATTTGCTGTACGCCCCTTGGGGAGCCGGCAAGGACTCCCTGCTTGTGACGAGGGAGGAGTTCCAGGAGGACATGTTCAAGAGTTATTCGCTGATGAGGTCGTTCGGGATCACCGACGCCCCGTATTTCATCCCGCCTTACGAGCATTATAACTCCACCGTCTCATCATGGGCGAGGGAACTCGGCCTGCAGGTAGTCAACTACACCTCCGGAACGGCGACGAACGGCGATTACACCACTCCGGACATGAAGAACTATTACAGCAGCAAGACTATTCTGGACAGGATATGGAAATGCGAGAAGGATGATCCGAACGGGCTTAACGGCCACATAATGCTCATTCATCTTGGCACAGAGGCGTCCCGGACCGACAAGTTCTACGACCAGCTGCCGGGCTTGATCAAGAAGCTCCGTAAGAAAGGATATTCCTTCACTCCTTTGAAAGAGAAATGATAAGACACACATACAGGCATTCCGGCGCGTTCGCTTTCGAGGCTGGAGGTTCCATCGATAACCTTGAGGTGGTGTATCATACCTCTCCCAGGGATTATCGTACGGGCGACAAGGTGATCTGGCTTTGCCACGCCCTGACCGCGTCGTCGGACGCCGAGGGGGAATGGTGGCCCGCCCTTGTTGGTCCCGGGAAAACCATTGACACGGACAAATATTTCGTGATATGCGCCAACGTGCTTGGCTCGGCCTGCGGCTCCTCGGGCCCGGCGTCTAAAAACCCCGCCACCGGGAAACCTTACTTTTTTGACTTCCCGAAAGTGACCGTCCACGACACGGTTGAGGCTTTCGACCTTCTACGGAAATATCTAGGCATCAAAAAGATAGATATAATCGTGTCCACCTCGATGGGCGGCTTCATGACCTTCGACTGGCTGGCCTGGAAGCCGGAGCTTTTCGACAAAGTCTTCTTTATCGCCACCGGCGCGAGGGTGACTCCCTGGCTGACAGGATTCAACGCCGCCATGAAAATGGCCCTGTACGCCGATCCCACTTTCAAGGAGCGCAAGAGCCTGAAGGGTGGTATGGACGGGCTCAAGTCCGCCAGAACCATCGCCCTTCTGACTTACCGCTGCGAGGAGGGCCTGTTCAAGCAGGTAGAGGACTCCGAGGACGTGATGTTCGCCGACAAGGCGGGATCGTATTACCGCCACCAGAGTTCCAAGTTCGTCAAGGAATGGGACGCTTATTCTTACCTGTATGTTTGCGACCAGGTTGACAGCAACAATGTCGGCAGGGGAAGAGGTGGTGTCGAGAAAGTTCTAAATGCCATCAAGGCGGATTGTGTCTTCATCTGTATGTCCTCGGACGAGCTTTTCCCTCCTGAGGACATGAAGCCCTGGGCCGACATGGTTCCCGGAGCCAGGTATCACCAGATTGAGACCCCGTACGGGCACGACGGTTTCCTGATCGAGACAGAGGCTATCGGGAAGATCCTTGTCCCTGAGTTGCCTTGACGGACATTTCACCCCAGGTGTCGAAGAAGGCCGGGAAGGATTTGGCGACGCAGGCGGTGTCGTCGAAGACAACCGGGCTGTCGGCTCCGAGAGACGCCACGGTCAAGGCCATGGCCATCCTATGGTCGTGGTAGGATGTGTAATCACCACCTTTCAGGAGTGTGCCGTTAAGGACGCGGCTCTCCAGCGAGTGGCCCTCGATTGTCAGGAGGTCGCCTTCGGCGTAAGCGTTCACCCCCATCTTTGTCAAGGTCTCGAGGATAGCCTTGCCGCGGTCACTCTCTTTTCCCGCCAGCCTCTTGAAGCCGAGGAGATGGCTGGCCCCGGCACAGAACGCCGCGAGGACCGAGACGATCGGGAACAGGTCCGGACAATTGCCAAGATCCATGTCAAAAGCCCTCAGGGGAGCTCTTTGAGCGGTGATGATTCCTGTCTCGTCTTCCTGTGACAGGCTCGCCCCGGCGTCCATCAGGATGTCCATGATCGAGATGTCCGCCTGCAGGGACTTCGTGTCGAGCTCCTGGATTCTGACTTTCCCGAACACGGCCCCGGCCACCAGGAAATTGGCGGCGGCGCTCCAGTCCCCCTCTATCGCGAAAGAGGCCGGCTTGTAAGTCTGCCTTCCTTTGATCTTGAATGTGATTCCCGTGCAACGGCTCCAGTCCTGGGTCTCAAGGAACTCCTCGTCCCCTTCCATTTCGCTACCGATCCTGATCCCGAATTTCCGTAGTACATCGACTGTGATGAACATGTAGGGGATGCTCTTCGGGTCATGGATATGGATGGTTGAGTCTTCTTGAAGGAGAGGCAGGGCCATCAGGAGCCCCGAAATCAGTTGCGAACCGTCTTTTCCGGATATGTCAGCCTTGCCTGGGAGCAGGGGACCTTGGACTGAAAGAGGCACTTTGATATCCCCGGAGACTTGGTCGCCGAGGGGCCTTAAAACAGTCCCGAACCGGGCCATGATCTCCGTGGCGCCTTTCAACGGACGCGAGGGAAGGGTTCCCTCGCCTGTTATCCCGACAGCGCCTGGCCATCCTTCAAGGTTCTGCAGGGCGGCCAATATTGGTATCATAAGCCTGGCTAGCAGGCCGGACTCGCCGACATGGACGCTTTCGGGAGTATTGTAAGGATCCCTGATGACTGAAGCGACGTTTAAGGCCGCCTCGCTGTCGCCGCAGGGGGAGTAGCCGGTCAGCGGGTTTTCGGGTTCTTCGGCAGGTCCGAAGAACCGTGAAGCCAGAGCGGAGGCGATAATGGCCCTCTGGGCGAAACTCTTTGAGGCCGGCATTGTCAAAGGGGCCATATCTTTCATCCAGAGGGGGTTACGATCGCCTAATGTCACGTAAAGCTCCTTCGTCATCTCCTGATATGCCCATTGCCCGGGGGCGGCGGCCTCTTCTTCAGAGAGTGCCGCGTAGGTGAAGGGGGCGCCCAGGCGCAGGCTCTCGAGTCTGCTAGACCTTCCGGCCTCGCCCATCGCGAAAGCGACCAGGCGACCCTCCTCATTTCCATCATACAAAGAAAGGATTCTCTCGACATCCTCCTCGCCCGAGGCCATCGCGACGACCTTGGCGATCTCTCCTCCGAACTTCCGGCATCTCTCCGCCATCAGCGAGAGTTCTTCCGAAGAAGGGGTCTTGTCGAAAAAATGGCATGAGCGGATCATCCTGGTGCCGTACTCGCCACAAGAGCGGCGCAGCCGCTTCCCGATCTCTTTCGGAGCCTCTATCTCCAGGTCTATGAAAGCCGCCCCGGCCTCGATCGCTGTCTGGAGTTTGGCCTCCGCCTCCTCCCATGTGCCGTTCCCGTCTCCGGCGACGCGGCAAGTCGCGATCAAAGGAGTGTCCGAAGTGGAGAACAGTTCCGCGATCTCCTCCTCGTCCAACGGACATCGGTCAAGACGGATCTCAGCCATCCGGACAACCGGGTCGCTTTTTTCGAGAATATCAAGAATCTCCTCAAGGGAGCGGTTTTGCAGGGTGACGCAGATCATGGCCTATTCCTGTAGAAGTCTTGTAACATCATCGGGGGAGAGGCTTCTGGTCTCCACATGCCCGACCTTGAAAGGAAGGACGAAATGGACGAGCCCTCCCTCGGCCTTCTTGTCTTTTCTCATGGCTTCGGTCAGCCGACCGATCTCAAACGGACATCCTGTCGGTATGCCGCAAGCCTTGAAATCGGCTTCCAGACGCTCCGTGAGGCCTTTTTCGGCGAGACCGGTGTTCTCGGCCAGGCGGGCGGCGAGGATAATCCCCATGGCTACGGCGTTCCCGTGGGGGACGCTTTCCCCGGATTCCTTCTCGATGGCGTGACCGAATGTGTGACCAAGGTTCAACAGACGCCTCTCATCTCGCTCGAAAGGATCCCGACCCGCGATCCCGGCCTTTATGGCGGCGGCCTCCGAGATCAGTTCCCCAAGAATCCCTGAATATCCATCCAGCTTCCCTCCGGCCTCCCTGATTCGGGAAAGCGTCTCCACGGCTTTCCCGTAGAGCCCTTTGGAATTGTCGATGATAAAAGTTTTCAGTAGTTCGGCGGCTCCACTGATGATTTGGGTATATGGCAGAGTGTCAAGTGGTTCCGGACAAATAAACACGGCATCCGGCTGACGGATGACACCAATCATATTCTTGAAAGAGTCAAGGTTGACCCCGTTCTTGCCTCCTATGGCCGCGTCGACTTGCGAGAGGAGGGTCGTGGGTACAAAAGCGAACCGGATCCCTCTCTTATAGACCGAGGCGGCGAAGCCTGTGATGTCGGTCGTGACTCCTCCTCCGATTCCCACCAGTATGGAATTCCTGTCCGCGCCCATCTCCATCAGCCAACGGCAGATATCAACCACCGTCCCGAAACTCTTGTAATCCTCCAAAGCATCGATCTCGAGGATACCTTTCGCCTTGATCCCTGTCCTGTCGGCCCAACGTCTGACGTTCCGGTCGCTGACTATGAACACATAGCCGGCTTCCTCTCCCGAGAACCACAAGCCGACCTCCCCGATCGGGCGATGGATTATGTTGACCCTGTCCATCAGAACTCGTAAAGATTCAGTCCGGTCTCCGGGTCGAAACGTCTCCCAACCTTGCAGTCAAACTTCCTGACCACCAACTCGCAAGCCCCATTGAGGGTACAGCAAAGCAGATGTCCCCCGATCACGGTGTAGTCCCTGCGGCCGAAGTTGGCGTGGAGGTGGAGGTAGGGTTTCCCGTCTTTCTCGGAGATATTCCCCACGAGGCTTGAGATCTCCATCTGCTCCTCGAAGGTCTTGTCGACATATTTCTTTGTGGCCGGGTCGAGGAAACGGAGCGTGGCCTGGTTGACGGCCCCGATGCCACTCACCTCTCCGGCCTTGATCCCCATCTCCTCGCAAAAGGCGGCGAGAGCCGCCACGACTTCCTGATGGTTGTCTATGCTTACCACATACGTGTCATCGTCCTGGACAAAAGAGTACATATCGATTCGCGTTTATAAAACTTCGTGAAGATAGGCAATTTTTTCCTATTCCTTGCTCCGGTACCCGTCATACGAGTCGAGGAAGCCGTAGGTGAAGCCAAGGGGATTGGAAGGATCCGAAGCGTCCGTCTTGATGCTGAAAGTCTCAAGGATATCCTTGACTGTCAGTTTGTTCCTATTGAAATAATCAAGGCTGGCGTAATTCTCATCCGTGGCGAGAAGTTTGGGCTCGGATTCCCCGAGTCGGAGGGTCGTTTGATACGGCCTGAAGCTTCTCAGGCCGTTCTCGTCCCTTCCCTGAAGGACATAATAAATGTCCGAATGACGCCCAGCCTTCCTCAGGTTATACTTGAGCGTCTCTTTCTCGTACACGGCCACTTCCGCTATCAGCCCTCCGCCGTCGGTGACCTTCCGGCTGGCCCGGTTGAAGCAAACGACCAGTCTGGTCGAGCCGAACTCGGTGCAGAAATTGAAATCCCCAGTCGAGTCCATGAAGCCGGCCAGTGGCCCTTTCCCTCCGTAACGGGGCACAAGGCAGTTCCTCACGGCCGTAACCTTCCCTGGCCCCATAGGCCTTGTCCTGGTGGGAATGGAGTCCCGGATCCAGCCGCCGCCCGTGACGGCGAGATATGCCGGTCCGTCGGTGTAGTCATATTCGGGAAGATATTTCCCCGAAGAGTCCCTCGCCATTGTCATGGCTATGACGCCTTTGCAATGGTCGTGAAGGCCGAAGGCGTCAACCGCGGCCATGACCGGCGTGACTTCCGACGCTGAGCATACCCAGATGTCGAATCCGCTCTCGTCCAACGCTTTCCAAAGCTCCCGGATGTTATCCGTCACGCTTATACCGTCGATCCAGGAGTGAGTTGAGGTGGTTCCTGTCCATGACCGTCTGGTTGTCTCTTTCGAGCCATAGAAAAGGTGGGATCTCATCGCCATGTCATAAATCTCGTCACCTGTCATTCCGGCGAACCATCCCATTGTCCAAAGATAGGCCTGGTCGGCGGTCATATACTCTTGAAGATCCTCGTACATCCTACCCATCTTGATGGCGAAATCCTTCCAAGACTGGTCGTCGGCCATCAGATTCATGGTATCATCGTCAACCCCCTTGGAAGTGAACGGACCAAATCGGGAATACAGGTCCTTGTACGAATCTGACAGGCCGCGCAGAACGTCCTGAAGGCTCTCCGGGAAGGTCTCCATGCCGGCGGTGACCATTTCCTCGAATCCCTCCGGTTCAAGACCGAAACACATCCTCTCCAGCTGGTAGACCATCAATTGCTCCGATATGTCGAAGATGGAGCAGGTGTTGTCGAAGTCGAACACCACGTATTTGTTATCCGCTCTTTTCCCTTCCTGGCGGATGAAGTCGTTCAGCGCTTTCCTGACATCCGGCGCCCAGTCGGGATGCTTGACCGGAGATGAGCAAGCCCCGGCGATGAGAATAGCCAGGACAAAGGTTAACGAAAGTCTTCTCATGAAAGATGTTTTTTCAAAGGTACGTATTTTAACCGATTTGAAAACCGGAAAAAGATAGGTAAATTTGTCTTCGTCTTAATTGGGATATCATGAAAAGAGGATTATTCGCTGTCATTGTCGGTCTTGTCGCCGTGTTTTTCGGTGTCCGCTCCTGCATTGACACAAGCGCTGTCTATTACTATCCCGGCCAGAGCCGGATCCACTCCAACGCTGTCCTCATCGGATTCAGGAGTCTTCGGGATGTCTCCGCGGTCCGATGGCTTCAGGACGGGAAAGACATGGGGGAGATGACCGAGGTCGCCGACACCACGCCTTCTCTCGCCAAGTTCTGCTTCGCCGCAGAGGTCAGCCCGTACGCCAAGAACGTCACGATCAATGTGACCGGTAAGAGAGGGAAGGTCAGGACATATGACATCGATCTAACCAAATACCTTGATGTCCAGGCACATAGGGGAGGGGCCGGCCTGATGCCCGAGAACACGATCGAGGCGATGGAGAACGCTGTGCGCCTCGGGGTGAACACCCTTGAGATGGACCTTCATCTCAGCGCCGACGGGGTGGTTGTGGTCTCCCACGACCATTTCTTCAGCTGGCGCTACTGCACCCGTCCCGACGGGAGCGAGATCAAGGAGAGCGACCCTAAGGAATATCTTTACAAATACACCTACGACGAGATTACCAAATGGGATACCGGCCTGAAGCCGCACCCTTGGTTCCCTGACCAGAAGAAGATCGCCACCCATAAGCCCAAGGCCTACGACCTCATCAAGGACATCGAGGATCTCACCGCCCGCGAGGGCCGCTCGCCTATGCGCTACAACATCGAGGTGAAGAGCGACGCCGAGGAGGGGGAGGGCGTCAACTGGCCTGACTACAAGACCCTGGCAGACAAATGCGCCGAGCTTTTCCACCAGTTTGACCTCGGTGACAGGCTGGTGGTCCAATGCTTCGACACGAGGACGCTCAACTACATGCACGAGAAGTATCCGGAGTTCAGATATTCCTATCTCATCGAGACGAAGGGGGAGCCTTGGGAGTCGTTCATGGGCAAGTTGAACTTCAAGCCGGACTGGCTTAGCCCCGAGGACTGCCTGGTCACTCAGGAGATGGTGGACCGCTGCCACGCCGAGGGGATCAAGATCGTCCCCTGGAACCCCGACGAGCCCGAGGAGATGCGCAAGCAGATTGACATGGGCATAGACGCCCTCATCACCAACCGTCCGGACATTCTTCTGGAGGTCGTCAAGGAATATTAAACACATGATTATATGACACGTAGAGAGTTTCTGGAGAAGAGCGCCGTCCTCGGGGCCGGCCTCACATTGAGTCCCATGATGGTCCGCATGGCGGCCAGGCCCGTGGGGGCGAACGATAAGATCCACCTTGGCCTTATCGGCTGCCGCGGGCAGGGCTTTACCAACCTGCAGGCTTTCCTACGCGATCCCGAGGTGGATTGCATAGCGCTCTGCGACATCGACAGCGGTGTGCTGGAGAGCCGCGCGGCCGACACCGAGAAAATCCAGGGCAAGAAGGTCAAGCTCCTCTATAAGGATTGGAGGGACCTTATTGACAACAAGGATATCGACGTGGTCATCATCGGCACTCCCGACCATTGGCACTGCCTCCAGCTGGTTGCCGCCTGCGAGGCCGGAAAGGATGTCTATTGCGAGAAGCCTCTCGGCAACAGCATCGAGGAGTGCAATATCATGGTCCGGGCCGCCGAGAAATACAACAGGGTTGTCCAGGTCGGTCAGTGGCAGCGCAGCGACCCCCATTGGCAGGACGCCATGGAGTTTGTCCACAGCGGCAAGCTCGGTAAGATCCGCACGGTGAGAGTGTTCTCCTATCAGGGCTGGTGCCCTTCTATTCCCGTCCAGCCTGACCAGCCAGTTCCCGAGGGTGTGGATTACGACATGTGGCTCGGACCCGCTCCGAAGAGGCCTTTCAACCCCAATCGTTTCCATTTCACTTTCAGGTGGTTCTGGGATTACGCCGGCGGCTTGATGACCGACTGGGGTGTCCACCTTCTGGATTATGCCCTCTATGGGATGAATGTCACGGCTCCCGACAGTATCATGGCCTCGGGAGGCAAGTTCGGCTATCCTGACGACGCCTGCGAGACTCCCGACCTCCTCCAGACGGTCTATACCTTTAATGATTTCACCGTCCTTTGGGACCATGCCATCGGGATCGACGACGGAGCCTACGGCCGCAGCCACGGTCTCGGATTCGTGGGCGAGAACGGCACTCTGGTGATAGACCGGGGCGGCTGGGAGGTTATTCCCGAAAAGGTCAACGGTGTCGAGCGTATGGAGGCCGTGGCGCTTCAGAAGAGCTATGGTGAGGGAGGACTCAACCTCCACGTCAAGAATCACTTGGCCTGCATCAAGAGCCGGAATGTCAATTGCAACGCCAGCATCCAGATCGGCGCGCACATAGCGAAGTTCGCCCATCTGGGCAACATCGCCTATCGTACCGGAAAGAAGTTAACTTGGGACGGCAAGACGTTCCATGACGCGGAGGCGGACACCTTCCTCTGCAAGACTTACCGCGAGCCCTGGAAGCTGCCGGTGGTTTAATCCCCGCTAAAGATCGTCAATAGGGTTCCTTCCCGTTAGGGTGGGAACCTCGTTGGCGTAGATTAATATCACGTGCCAGGAGGCCTTGTCCCTCACGTCGGCGTCCAGAGTGATGGTGCCGTTGGGAAGGTCGTAGGTAGCGACATTGCTGTTTGTCGCGGTTTTTGGCTCGATCCCGTATTTCTGTGTGAGGGAAGCCTGGAGGGAGTCATACGCCTTCTCAAGGGTGTCCCAATCCGAAATGACCGGGAAATCCACTCGGACTTCATTGACCGGATTGTTCCCGACCACGGTGATCCGGCATCCGCTGTATCCGGCGAAATCCCCCGTGAATGAGCTGTTTCCGTTCTTTTTAAAGCCGGCTTTGACCAGCTTGTCGCTGAAAGCGGAAAGGGTACCCGTGATGGGTATGCCCTTGAATGTGAGAGGCGCTGTCGCCGTAGTGGTTGAGGGAATATTGATGGTGGTGGAAGGACTGTTGTCTTCCCCGATACCGAGTTCCTTTTCCAGGTCCGAGATGTCCTTGGGAACTGTCTTCTCGGTGGTCTCTTTATTGTCTTTATCTTTGGGGGTGAACCAGCCGCCGGACTCCTCGGTCTCGTTTCCGCCGAGCCCGCCGGGCAGATTGATAACATTACCGTATTTGTCGGAGCAGTACTTCACGACGAGGAAAACGACCACAATGGCCAGAACAAGCCTGATAAGTTTTTTCATTGCCTATTGTTTTACAGATTATCACAAAGATAAAAAAAGACTTATTAACTGGAAAATGTCTTATTAGTTGGGATTCCGGCGTGGGGCGCCGGCATCCCTGGCCCTGCGGGGGCCCATCCACGGGTGGGGATGAACGAGCGCCGGGGGCTGAAAGCCCCATTGGGATTTGCCGTGAAAAGGGAGCGATCGAACAAGTTCGTCGCTCCCTTTTTCACAACAAACGCCACGGTCTTTGACCGCGGCGCCCGTTCATTCCCCGTGATTCCGTTGGGATTCGAACCCAAGACCCACAGCTTAGAAGGCTGTTGCTCTATCCAGCTGAGCTACGGAACCAGACCTTTCTTCTTGAAAGGGACTGCAAATATACGGATTTTCCTGATAAATCACACAGGGCTGTTATTTGTCGCTTTCCTTGACAGGAGCTCAAGAGCGATGACAAGACCGGCTCCTATGACTGCCCATAGGACGGCCCCGCCGATGTGGAGCGCGCCTTCCGGGAAGCCACCGAGGGCGTTGGCGGCCTCGGTGGCAGCCTTGTCGGCCCAAGGCCAGACCTTCACGAGGGCTCCGATGGTGAATCCGATAAGGACCAGGAGGGTCGGTCTCTCGTGGTGGCCGATCAGCCAATGCAGGATCTTCGAGAAGGCCACAATCCCGACCAGGCAGCCAAGGGCGAACACCATTAGCACAGGAATATTCAAGGAGGCGACCGCGTCCATGATGTACTCATATTTCCCGAACAGGACCAGGATGAAACTTCCGGAGATGCCCGGGAGTATCATCGTGCAGATGGCGATGGCACCGCAAAGGGCGATGAGCCATAGGTCCGAGCTGGTCTCCCTTGGGGAAAGAAGGCAGATCGCCGCTCCAAGGGCGATCCCGATGGCCAGAGAGAGGAAGTCAACGGCTTTCCATCCCTTGATGTCGGCGAGCATGAAAAAGGCTGAGGCGATGATCAGCCCGAAAAAGAAGGCCCAGGTCTGGACTGGGAAGAATTTAAGGAAGTACCCCATCAGCTTGGCCAGGGAGAACACGCTGATTATCACGCCGATGGCGAGCCAGAAAAGGAAGGTGCCGTTGATGGCCTCCCAGAATTCCTTGACCCTTCCCTTGAGCAAAAGCTTCCATGTGGAGACGCTCATCAAGGCGTTCAGGGACTCGATAAGCTTGTTGAATATTCCTGTCAGGAGAGCGATGGTCCCTCCCGATACCCCCGGAACGACATTCGCCGCGCCCATGGCGAAACCCTTGAGCGCGACGACAAGATTCTTGACAACGCTAGTCATGGTCTATTGGATCTTGCCGAGATAGACTTTAATGGCGTTGAAACAGTCCTGCTGGGACACGCTCTTCCCTGCCGGATCTGACACGACAAGGTCGAACAAGTCCCCGCCAAGCTGTTTGCGGCCAATCTTGAACCGGGCCTTGGAGGTTCTGGCCATATATTCGATGGCGAAATCAGGATCCTTGATAAGCGATATGAACACATCTGGATCCTGCTCCTCGAGAACCCCCATCTTGTATTTGTTCGGCCGCCCGAGCCAGTCCAGGTCTTTCTTGGTGATGGTCGTCTGGATGCTGGTGATCAGACGGTCCTCGCTGCCGATCTTCCTGAAGTCCTGGAAGAAGACGGACCCGCGGATGTCCATCCCCCGGAAATAGTTCATTATGTTTGTCTTGCATGTGTCGAACGTGGAATCCTCCACATCGATGACAGCTACGTACGACTTGATCTTGCCGAGGGGAAGAATCCCGGTCGGGACTGTGCTGGAGTGCCGTCTGAGGCTTCTTTTCCTGAATATACTCTTAACAAAAGCGAACATGGTCTTAACTGTTTACGGAAGCTATCAACTCCCGGATCTCCGCCTTGGCGTCCCTCCAGCGGGGGACGTCTATCTTGGTGCCGATGACCTCGACGACTTTCGCCGCTATTATCGAGCCGACCTCGCCGCACACCCTTAGCGGCATGTCGAGGGAATGGGCGTACAGGAAGCCAGCGGCATAGGTGTCCCCGGCCCCGGTGGCGTCTATGGTGGCGGCCGGCCAGGCCTCTATGTAGTGGTACTCATCCCCTTTCTTGACCATCGAGCCGTCCTTACCTACTTTCACGACCGCGATCTCGCACTGGGACGCGAGCGAGTCCAAAGCCTCCCTCGGGCCAAGTTTGGTGTATGCCCTGGCCTCGCTCTCGTTGGCGAACACTATGTCGATGTATCTCTCGACCAAGTTGTGGAAGAAAGCCTCGTTTGACTCCACGACGTTGTAAGAGGCCATATCGATCGAGATTATGCAGCCCGCCTCTTTGGCCATCTGGACCGCTTTGCGGATAAGGTCTTGGTTCTGAACTAGATAACCCTCGATATGGAAGTAGTCATATCCCTCGAAATATTCCGGCTTCAAGTCCTCGGGGACAAGTTCGAGGGCCGCTCCCATATAGTCGGCGAACGTCCTTTCGGCGTTCGCCCCGGTAATGAAGCACATGGCTCTTCCGGAGCCTTTCGTTCCCTCGAGAAGCGTGGTCTTCACGCCGAATTGTTCCAAGGTGCTTTTGTAGAGATGGCCCAGCTCGTCGTCTCCAATCTTGCCGATGAACCCGGAAGGCATTCCGAAGATGGAAGTGCAGGTGATTGTGTTGGCGGCAGATCCGCCAGGCACATATTTCACACCGTACTCCTTGAGCTTCGACCAAATCTCGTCTCCTGTCTCAAGATCGACATGCTGCATGCTTCCCGGAGGGAGGTGATATTCCCGCAACAGAGTGTCGTCAGGAAAGACCGCGAGGAGGTCTGTCAGGGCGTTTCCTATTCCTAAGATTGATTTCATACGCGAATTTAACGATAATTTGATTAAATTTGTTAGCATGAACAGGAAGGTAGGGAATGTTGTCAAGTACGGGGTGTCGATCCTATTGGCCGCGGCTCTTCTGTACTTCGCCTTCAGGAAAGTGGACTGGGCTGATTTCTGGTCCGCGCTGAGGGCTTGCAAGTGGGAGTTTGTCGCCCTGTCAGCGTTATTCGGGCTTCTCACTTTCTATTTCAGGGCGCTTCGTTGGAGAGAGCTTCTTCTCCCCATTGATTCCGCCACTTCCCGCCTCACATGTTTTAACGCCGTCAATATCAGCTATGCCGTGAACATGGTCCTCCCCAGAGTGGGCGAGGTTCTTCGTTGCGGTTATATCACGGCGCACTCGACAACAGTCCCTGACAAAGAGGACGGCCATCCCCGCAGGCTGGCGTCTTTCGACAAGGTTCTGGGCACCGCGGCGCTGGAAAGGTCGGCGGACATCATCATGATGGTCGTCGTGCTTTTCACGTTCCTGCTCTTCACCTGGGACAAATACGGCGGGTTCTTCACGGAAAAAATCTTCGGGGCCGCCTCCGGGGGTGTCACATTCGGTAAAATAGCGATTGTCGTCCTGGTCATTCTGGCGGCATTGGCCTCTGTCTGGGTGGTGATCCGTTTCGCCGACCGGTGGAGCCCCCTCAAGAAGGCCAAAGGTTTCATGAAAGGGCTCGCCCAGGGCTTCCTCAGCTGTTTCAAGATGAAGAGGGCGTGGTGGTTCTTCATTCTCACCGCCATGATCTGGACCTGTTATTGGATGATGAGCGCCACGATCATGTGGGCCGTCCAGGGGATTGACACGTCCATGGTGTCCCCGGATTTGGCTTCCGCCGTGTCCAAGATACAGGACCTGAATTTAACTGACGCGATGTTCCTCATGTTGGCGGGAAGCCTTTCAGCCATGGTTCCTGTCCCTGGAGGATTCGGCGCGTTTCATTTTATCGTGGCCGGTGCCATGTCGTACGTGTATGGCCTTCCCTTCGAGTTCGGGATTATTTTCGCCACACTCTCCCACGAGTCACAGGAGCTCAACCAGCTGCTATGGGGAGGCGTCTCTTTCGTCATCGAGCAAATCAGAAAAGATTAAATATGAAAACGATCAAGATCCTTATCACAATCGCCGCCCTGGCGGCATTGTCCTTGACCGCGAACATTTCCGCCCAGACCAAGTTGTCTTCCAGGCAGTTGTATTCCCAATTCCAGAATCCCGACACTCGCTACCGTCCTTTTGTCCGGTGGTGGTGGAACGGTGACCGCGTGAACGCCGGGGAGTTGGTCCGTGAGCTCCATGTCATGAAAGAGGCCGGTATCGGCGGTGTGGAGATCAATCCCATCTCTTTCCCGGCGGGGGACGACACCCTCGACACCAAAGCCTTGAAATGGCTCAGCGACGAGTGGATCGACATGCTGAAAGTTGTCTTCGACGAGGCTGACAAGATCGGTATGACGTGCGATCTGATAATAGGTTCCGGCTGGCCTTTCGGCGCCGAGAGCCTTCCCAGGGACGAGCGGGCCGAAGTGCTTCTGACCTACGCCAAACCGGTGCCCGCCGGCGAGACCCTGGAGATGTCGTTGTTCCACATATTCAAAGAGCTTGACCCCGGGGTGACTATCGTGAATCAGCGCCGCGTGCCAGAGCTGGTGTCGATCTGCCTTGCCCCGGACCCGATGAACGGGCTTGAGGACGCGGTCGATCTATCCGGGAACATCAAGGACGGGGTCCTGAAGGTGGATGTCCCGGAAGGTAAATGGCAGCTTTACGCCATGGTGAAATACGAGTCTTTCGCCAGCGTCATCAACGGGGCTCCCGGAGCGGCCGGCTCGATTCTCAATCATATGGACGCCGTCGCTGTCAGGAAGTATCTCGACCACATGGCGGACGCGATCGAGTCGAAGCTCGGGCCGCTCTCGAGCCATGTCAGGGCCCTCTTCGTGGACAGCATGGAGCTTGAGGGCAACAACTGGACGGCTGATTTCGCCGAAGAGTTCAAGGCCAGAAGAGGCTACGACATCCTCCCCTGGCTGCCTTTCACGATGTTCGAGGTCGGAAGGCTCGGAGACGTGAAGAGCTTTGAATATGGATCCAAGAAGAGCGCCAAGTTCGAGGAGGAGGTGGATAGGGTCCGCTTTGACTTCGAGCTCACCAAGGCCGAGCTTCTGCTGGAGCGTTTCCATGACACTTTTGTGGGTTGGTGCAAAGAGAAAGGGGTGAAATCACGCGCCCAGGCTTATGGAAGGGGGTTCTTCCCGCTCGAGAGCTCACTTGTGATCGACTTCCCCGAGGGTGAGTCCTGGACCACCAACTGGCTCAGGCACAGGATCGGCGAGGAGATGGGTGACGAGGATTACCGCCGCGGCCGCGGGTACACGATGATCAACAAATATGTCTCTTCCGCCGCTCATCTGACTGGCAAAAGGGTGGTCAGCGCCGAGGAGATGACCAACACTTACAAGGTGTTCACCACCTCTCTCGAGTTCCTCAAGGTCGGCTCTGACATGAGCGCGGTATCGGGGGTGACCCATTCTGTGTGGCACGGTTTCAACTATTCGCCTCCTGAGGCGAAGTTCCCGGGTTGGGTCCAGTACGGTACCTTCCACAACGAGAGGAACACCTGGTGGCCTTATGTGAAAAACCTCAATGACTACAGGGCGAGAATAGCCAGCCAGCTTCAGAACTCAGACATGTACACGGACATAGCCATCCTTCCCGCGAATTACGACATGTGGGCCACGATGGGTGTGCAGACCGAGCCGTTCCCCGTGAAACTTAACGTTCCCTACACCTCCCTGATCTGGGAGGCGATCCACAAGACCGGCGGCGGGGCTGATTATGTCAGCGAGATAATCCTCCGAGACGCCACCGTCAAGAAAGGGAAGCTTTGCTACGGTCCCAAGGAATACGGCACTATTTTCCTCGTGGAGGTTACCAGCACCACCCCTGAGACCTTGGCGAAACTCGAGGAGTTCGCCCGGCAGGGCGGAAGGGTCTTCTGTGTCGGGAAGTATCCGGAGAAATCCCTGGGATTCAAGGACTATGAGGCCAGGGACAAGGAGATAGCCAAGACAGTGGAGCGGCTGGAGACAGTTTATCCCGACAGGTTCGTCCTGCTGGAGACACCCGAGGACGGGAAGTATCTCGAATGGTACGAGGGGGTGATGGAGAGATATTCCATGCCTCATTCCATAACCATCTCCAAGCCCGACAGGTTCCTGCTCCAGAACCGCTATGTCACAGATGATGGTAGCGACTTCTTCATGTTCATGAACGCTCATCTGACAGAGTCTCGTTACACAGACATAATATTCCCTAAATCAATCACTTCCGGAAAGCATGCCTGGGTATATGACCCCGCTTCCGGAAAGCGTTTCCCTCTGAGACTTGACAAGGACGGCAAGGCCAGCTTCCGTTTCGGCCCCGCCGAGACATACTTGTTCGTGTTCAACAAGGACGGCCGTTCCGCCGGCCGTGTCCCCTCCATCCACAACCCGGTCGTGGACACTTCCGGGGAGATGGAGTCCGTCTTGGTCCCGCTGATTTACAAGCCGACCAGAATGACGCTTGACGGGCCCTGGGACCTGACCCTCCACCAGACTTATCCTGACTCGACTTGGACCGCCCGGCTGGACACTCTTAAGGATTTCAAGGACATGGCCGACACCACTTTCAAGAATTTCATGGGAACGGTCGTGTACAAGACCAAGTTCACTCCGGTCGGGAAAGACCTGCCCAAGTATATGGATCTGGGCAAGGTGGCCGACATCTGCGAGCTGAAGATAAACGGCAAGGACGCCGGAACATTATGGTTCGGTGATAGGGTTTACGACATCTCCTCTTATGTCAAGCCAGGGGAGAACACCATCGAGGTGAAAGTCACCACCCTGATGGGTAATTACATACAGACACTCAAGGACAACGCTGTGGCGCAGAGATTCCTGTTCAGGCGCGACCAGCCTTATGTGTCCGCGGGATTGATTGGACCAGTTAAAACATACAAATGAAAAGATTCCTTAGACTCGCAGCCATGACGCTGCTTCTCGCGGGCGCGGGCCATTCGCTCGGGGCCGCTGATTACTTCGCGAGGGATTTCGGCGCCGTCCCTGACGGGTTCACCGTCAACACCGTGAGCATACAGGCCGCCATCGACTTCGTCTCCACCCATGGAGGCGGCCGGGTGGTGCTGGACAACGGGGACTACGTCACCGGAACCATCTACCTCAAGAATGGTGTGACACTGTGGATCGACGAGGATTGCTCCCTCCTCGGCTCCCTGAATCCTTTCGACTACATCAAGGATCCCGACGCCAAATGGACGGCCCTGATATTCGCCATAGGGCAGAAGAATATCGGTATCGAGGGCGGAGGCACCATCAACGGCCGCGGCTTCGCCGTTGCCACGAGGTTCATCGATTTCGTCCATATAGGCGTATTTCAGGACGCCCTCAACCACGACCGTCTCCAGGAGGCCCAACGCCCGGAGAATATTCATTTCTACAAGTGCGAGGGCATCGTTATCCGTGACCTCACCCTTAGGGATCCGGGTTGCTGGAACCAGCAGTACGACAAATGCCGCGACATACTTGTGGAGAGGGTTCATGTTGACGCCAAGTCCTATTGGAACAACGACGGCATAGACATCGTGGACAGCAGCGACGTGATTATCCGCGACTGTTTCTTCGACGCCGCCGATGACGTCTATTGTTTCAAGAGCCACAGCAACGACGGGGTCAGCGAGAACATCCTCGTGGAGAACTGCGTCGGCCGCTCGAGCGCCAACGGTATCAAGTTCGGGACCTACACCAGGGGCAAGTTCAAGAATTTCAAGTTCAGGAACATCAAGATTTACGACACTTACCGCAGCGCCATCACCATCGCCACAGTGGACGGATCGACGATTGAGGATGTGGAGTTCGACGGGATCGAGAGCCTTCACACCGGCAACCCCATATTCCTCCGCACCGGGACCCGCCACACCCGTGATGACCTGAAGCCGTGCCTGAAGAACATCGTGATCAGGAACATGTACGCTGAGGTTCCTCTCGACAAGCCGGACGCCGGCTACAGCTATGAGGGCCCGGTCGAGGATCTTCCCCGCAATGTCTGCCCGAGCATCATCTATGGCAACCCTGACATCAGGATCGAGAATGTCCGCCTTGAGAACATCGAGATTGTCTATCCCGGCCACGCCGATCCTGAATACGCTTTCCGCGGGACCACCAAGGAGGATCTCGACGGCATCCCCGAGATGGAGACAAGCTACCCCGAGTTCTCCAACTGGAAGGAGCTTCCGGCCTGGGGATTCTATATCCGTCACGCCGACGGCATCGTGTTCGACAACGTGAAGATCACGGTTGACGGAGAGGACTACCGTCCCGCCATAGTCACCGACGATGTCAACGGTCTCAGGCTCAAGGATGTGGAGATCAATCAGGACACCGCTCCGAAGGGCAAGAAGCAGATTATCACCAAGGACACCAAGAACATCAAGAAGAAATGAAAAAAATACTTATCATAGCTTCCTTGCTGCTGGTATCGCTGGCGGGAAGCGCCCAGGACAAGCCTATCTACAAGTCATCCTTCTTCGGGATAAGGAGCGACGGGGCGACCGACAACACCACGTCCATCCAGAAAGCCATCGACTTTATCTCCTCTAAGGGAGGCGGAATACTTGAGTTCAGTGTCGGTCGTTATCTGACTGGAGCCATTGAGCTTAAATCAGGCGTGGACATCAATCTCCGTGAGGGTGCCATCATTGTCGGCTCCACGAACATCTACGCGTACGGCGGCCATAAAGGCGTCTTCTGGGCCGAGGGGATATCCGATGTGACCATCTTCGGCAAAGGCGTGATTGACGGCCGCGGACCCGAGCTCTTGCGGAATATCCGCGAGCAAATCAAGATGAGGCATATCCCGGACGACACCGTGGTTCCCACGCTTGTCTATCTCAAGGATTGCGTGAACATCAACCTCAAGGATTTCATCCTTCGCTATCCTGCCACCCGGGATGTCCTCTACATCATCGAGGGCGGTGACGTGAAAGTCGAGGGCTGCTACACCGACACGAGATGAGAAAGGTTCTGACGTTGTTGTCTCTGGTCCTCTGCTTAGGTTTGAGAGCCGGAGCGGAGGACTATTTCTGGAAAGCGAGATGGATCAGCAAGCAATACTACCAGAGCGAGACCAATTCATGGCTAGCCTTCCGGAAAGATGTTGACATCGAGAAGGTTCCGTCCTCTTTGGTGGCTAGGATAGCCGTCGATACAAAATACTGGCTTTGGATCAATGGCGAACCCGTCATCTATGAGGGAGGGCTGAAGCGAGGCCCTTCGATCGGGGGCGGCTATTACGACAAGGTCGAGATAGCGCCTTACCTTAAGCCAGGGAAAAACAGGATCTCGGTGCTTGTCTGGTTCTTCGGGAAGGCCGGGTTCAGCCATATGAGCAGCGGCACCGGCGCCCTTCTTTTCGATGCCCGTTGCCCTGGCCTGGAGATTCTTTCGGACGAGAGTTGGGAATGCTCGGTACAGTACGGCTACGGTACAGCCTCGCACCCCGTGACCAACTACCGCCTCTCGGAGAGTAATATCCGTTACGATGCCAACTTATTTGATTACAATTGGTTCCAGACTCCGGTCCCTAAGCCGGAGTCTGGGCCAGTGCCACGGAAGGCCCCGGAATGGCTGGGATCTTCCATCGAGCTTCCGTTCCTCCCCGGGGAACCCCCGATGGGAGAGTTGGTCGAGAGGCCGATCCCACAGTGGAAAAACTATGGGTTGAAAGAATATCCTTCCGTCCGCCAACGCGGGGACACCCTTTACTGTAAGCTCCCGTACAACGGCCATTTCTCCCCTTGGCTGAAGGTCGAGGCCCCCAAAGGAAGAGTGATTTCCATGAGCACTGACCACGACATGGTATCAGGCGCCAAATGCGTGAGCGCCGAGTATGTCACGAGAGAGGGGGTCCAGGAATATGAGAGCTTCGGCTGGATGAACGGCGAGATGATGATGTATGTGGTTCCCTCCGACGTCAAGGTGCTTGGCGTGAAATACAGGGAGACCGGGTATGACTCAGAGTTCACGGGGACGTTCTCGTGCTCCGACCCTATCCTCAACGAATATTGGGAGAAGGCCCGGAGGACACTTTATGTCTGCATGAGGGACACTTATTATGACTGCCCTGACCGTGAGAGGGCCCAATGGTGGGGTGACGAGGTCAACGAGTTGAACGAGGCGTTCTATATCCTTGACCGTAATGCCGACATGTTGGCCAGGAAGGGTATTATGGAATTGGTCGGTTGGCAAAAACCGGATGGGGTGATGTACGCCCCGATCCCCTGCTCCAATTATTTCAAGGAGCTCCCGATGCAGATTCTCAACTCTATCGGGTGGTTCGGCTTCAGGAATTATTGGTTCTATTCCGGCGACGACTCTTTCGTGGCGGATGTTTATCCGGCGGTCCATAAATATATTCATGAGGTCTGGAAGCTTGATTCAGAGGGACTTCCGATCTATCGTAACGGTGGCTGGGACTGGCCGGACGCCGGCTCCCACCAGGACAAAGTGGCCCAACTTCACCTTTGGTATTACCTTGCCCTGAAAGCGGAGGCCTCTTTCGCCCGCATGCTCGGGAAGGAGGGCGACGCGGCGGAGGACGAGACCATCATGGCCGGGATAGAGTCTGTGTTGAACACGAGGTATTGGAACGGCTCGGCCTACATCACCCCCGGTTTCGAGGATCTGCCCGACGACAGGGTACAGGCCCTGGCCGTGATTTCAGGTGTCGCCTCGTCTGACAAGTACCCAGGGATCAAGCGGGTTTTCGCCGAAAGGTACAACTCCACGACTTACATGTTCCCCTATGTCCTGGATGCCCTTTTCACGATGGGTGAGCCTCAGATGGCTATCGACAGGATGCGGAAGATGTTCCCGACCATCATGAAGGACGACTGCACGACCTTATGGGAGCATTGGGATCATAGCGGGACTTGCAATCACGCCTGGGCTGGTGGCGGTGTGATCTCTATGGTCAGGCAGATGGCCGGGATTGACGCCCTTGAGCCGGGTCACAAGTCTTTCAGCCTGAAACCTCAGATGGGAGACCTCAAGTGGCTCGAGACCGGTTTCGAGACAAACCACGGAAGGATAGACGTCTCTCTTGTCAAGAAGGGAAAGAGGATTGACGCCACCGTCACCGTCCCTGAAGGGACCACATGCATAGCCGCCGGAAAGACCTTAGGTCCCGGTACCCACAAGATCAGGCTGTGATTCAGATCTCGACGGGCTTGTATCTCGGGACGAGAATCCTCATGATCGTCCAGGCGAGGAGGTAGGCTATCCCGCAGAAGCAGAACACCATGAAGTAGCCGGCCGGTTTCCCTTCGAACCCGAGGAAGCGGAAAGCGGTCCCGGCTTGCTCGGCGTGGGTGAACAAGTTTCCGGCCACTTTCTGGATGATCATAGACCCGACTCCTCCGGCCATGGCGCCTATTCCCGTGATAGTCGCGATGGCGCCCTTGGGGAACATGTCTCCGACGGTGGAGAAAATATTGGCTGACCAGGCCTGATGCCCGGCTGCCGCAAGACCTATGAGTATGGCGGGCCACCAGGGGGAGTTGAAATGAACCCCGAGAGGCTGGGCGAAGAGCGAGCACAGCGGCAGGAAAGCGAAGAGCAGCATAGCCAGCATTCGTCCGGAATAGGGATGCATACCCTTCTTCTCCACGAACACCTTGGGTAGATAACCTCCTATGAGTGAGACCACCGTGACAATGGCGTAAAGGGTGAATATCAGAGCCTGGCCTCTACCGGATGTCGCCGGGGCGTTGAACTGGTTGCTGAAATACGAAGGCGCCCAAAACAGGAAGAACCACCAAACACCGTCAGTGAGGAATTTCCCGACCACGAAAGACCAGGTCTGCCTGTATTTGAAAGCCTGGACGAAGGGGATGGATTTCTCCTGGGCGAGAGCCGCTTTCTCGGCGGCCTCCTCGGCGTCATCCTGGAGGATATATTCAAGCTCGGCCTCATTCACATGTTTGCTCTTCTCGGGCTTGTCATACATGAAGTTCCAGAAGAACATCCAGATGAAGCCCAGCCCGCCGATAATGACGAAAGCCCATTCCCAACCGAGAGCCTTGGCGAGCGGAGGGATGCAGAGCGGAGCGGCGAGAGCTCCGACAGAAGCTCCGGCATTGAATATGGAAGTGGCGAAAGCCCTGTCTTTCTTTGGGAAATACTCGGCGGTCACCTTGATGGCGGCCGGGAAGTTACCGGCCTCACCCAAAGCGAGTATGCCGCGGCAGAGCAGGAAAAGATACACTGATGTTGTGGCGACCGCGAGGGCGGCGTTGCTTCCAGCCTCGACAGCGCGAATCGCCGCGACGGACTCGAAACCTCCCAGGTGGGCGGTGGCCCAGCCGCAGGCGGCATGCATCACGGCTCCCGCCGACCAGACACCAATGGCGATCAGATATCCCTTCTTGGTTCCCATCCAGTCCACGAACTTGCCGGCGAATAGGCAGGCGATGGCGTACAGGATGGAGAAGAAGGACGTGATGGTCCCGTAATTGGCGTCCGTCCAGTGGAATTCAGGCTTGATGAACTCCTCGTATGTGAGAGAGAGCACTTGGCGGTCAAGGTAGTTGACCGTGGTGGCCACAAAGAGAAGGCTGCAGATCCACCATCTCCAATCGGTCATCAGTTTTTTCTGTGTTGACATATTCTCAGAAATCGAAATAGTTCTTGGCGTTGTTGTAGCTGATGTCCTCCACCATCTTTCCGATGAAGTCAAGCTCGGAGGCGGGTAGTTTGCCGCTTTCCACGTCGGCCCCGATGACGTCGCATAGGATGCGCCGGAAATACTCGTGGCGGGGATAGCTGATGAAACTGCGGCTGTCTGTCAGCATGCCGACGAAGCGGCTGAGGAGACCCTGGGCGGAAAGGGCGTTCAATTGCTTCCGCATCCCGTCTTCCTGATCAAGGAACCACCATCCTGACCCGAATTGCATCTTGCCGGGGAATGTCCCGTCGTTGAAAGTGTAAGCCATGGCCATCATGACCTCGTTGTCTTTGGGGTTGAGGCAATAGAGGATGGTCTTCGCGAGTTTGTCCTCAGAGGCCAAACGGTCGAAGAAGCGGTGCCCGGCCGCCGCCACGGGCAGGTCGCCGATGGCGTCGAATCCAGTGTCGGGGCCAATCGCGCGGAACATCTTGGTGTTGTTGTTCCTCAACGGCCCGACATGGAACTGCTGGGCCCAACCGGCCTCAGCGTCCATGACCGCCATGTCATGCAGGAAGGCGCTCCGGAACTTCTCCAGCTCTTTCGGGCCGGGAGCCTTCCCTAGCAGCACTTTCTTGAATATCAGCTCTATTTCCAACTCGGTGTAGTCGGCGCCGTAGAATGTGTCCATTCCATGGTCCGAAAGCTTGCAGCCTCTGGAAGCGAAGAAATCATGCCGTTTTTTCAGAGCTTGGATAAGGTCGGCGTAAGAATCGATCTCCTTGTCAGCCGCCTCTCCAAGTGTCTTGAGGTAGGCTTTGTAGGCTTTCGGATCCTCCACCGCCATGGCCTTGTCGGGCCTCCACGCCGGGAGAACCTTGACACCGAACGGATTCTCGGCGATCATCTTATGCCAGCGCAGATCATCGGCCGGGTCATCGGTCGTGCATACGACCTCAACCCCGAACTTCCTGATGAGGGCCTGTCCCCGGAACTCTTCGGTAGCGAGCATTGCGTTGCATTTCTCGAATATGTCCCTGGCCGTCTTGGGACTTAGGAGGTCATCGATCCCGAACACCCTGCTGAGCTCCAGATGGGTCCAGTGATAGAGCGGGTTGCGCATAGTGTAAGGCACGGTCTCCGCCCATTTCTCGAATGTCTCCCAAGGGGATTTTGTCCCTCCGGTGATATATTCCTCCGGCACTCCGTTGGCCCGCATGGCGCGCCACTTGTAATGGTCGCCTGCATGGCCGTCAACAAGCCAAAGCTGGGTGATGTCCCTGAACTGGATGTTCTCGGCTATCTGTCTTGGGACAAGGTGGCAGTGATAGTCGATAATAGGCTTCTTCGCGGCATGCTCGTGGTACAGCTTCCTGGCTGTCTCGTTTCCGAGCATGAAATTATCATTGATGAATGTCATAGTCACAAAAATACTTTATTTTCGCGACAGTTACTTAATTCGGCAGATAAATCGTTTAGTCATGAGAGGAGTTCGTTTGATTTTGGCTCTGGCGCTGGTTTGCCAGGGTTCTTTGGCCCAGAGGTTGGTTCTCAGTTATGATCGTCCCGCGACCAGGTTCGAGGAGGCGCTGCCGATCGGGAACGGCCATCTCGGAGCTACCGTGTATGGAGGGGTGGCCGACGATCTGATATGGCTGAACGAGGGTTCCCTTTGGGGAGGCTGCGCTAATCCAGACAACAACCCTGTCCCGACAGGCGGCCCCGAGCTTCTCGCCGAGGTCAGGGCGCTTCTCGACAAAGAGGACTGGACCGGCGCCGAGAGACTCGTGATGGGACTGCAGGGCAAATATGTCAACTCGTACCTCCCTATGGGAAGTCTGCGTCTGAGGCAGAGTTTCGACAAAGATGTCCTCGTGTTCGACTACAACGGGAACAACTCCTCGCTTCCCCGGAAGAATCAGGCGACCGTCGGGGACTATCGCAGGACTCTCGACCTGGACAGTGCGATCGTCAGGACCGGTTTTGTCGTGGACGGGGTGGAATACACCAGGGAAATGTTCGTCTCCCACCCGGACAGGGTGATGGTGATTCATCTGACCTCCTCGGAGGAAGGTAAGCTTGAATTCGATCTGGACGGCGCCACGATGTGGGACGGTAGTTCCGTCGAGAGCGTATCCTCTAATGAATATATCGTCAGAGGTCAGGTGGGATATTACCAGAGCACCAAATGGCAGGAGCCCTTCTCCCGTTGGCAGGTCGGTCCGAACGGGGAGAGGGGGATGCGCTACCAGTTCCGGGTGAAGGTGATCAAGTGTGACGGGAAGGTCTACACCGGCCCCTGCATCCACGTCAGCGACGCCAGCGACGTCCTGATCCTGGTCTCCGCAGCCACGAGTTTCAACGGGTTTGACAAGAGGCCTGACACTGAGGGTCGGGACGAGAACGCCCTGGCGGCATCCTTCATAACCGCGGCCGAAGGGAAGACTCTTATGGCGCTCCGAGACGCTCATGTCGCTGATTATCAAAAGCTTTTCAATTCTGTTAAACTTACTCTCGGCTCAGCAGGAGTCGCCTCCGGGCTTAGGCCGTACTCAGCCGCGGCGGAGCGAGGATGGACTCGGCCGGGCCCGAACGGCGATCCGGCGCCTGCTGGAGAGAATCTGCATTTGGAGAAAACCACTGACCAGAGGCTGAATGATTACGCCGCGGGAGGAGAGGACCCCTATCTCGAGACCTTATATTTCCAGTTCGGACGCTATCTCTTGATCTCCTCTTCCCGCGAGGACAGCGAGGTTCCTTGCAACCTTCAGGGAATATGGTGCAAGGATCGCCAGCCCGCTTGGGGGAGCGACCTTCACACGAACATCAATGTCCAGATGAACTACTGGCCGGCCGAGCCTCTCGGCCTGGGCTCCTGCGCCTTGCCGCTGATGGAGTTCATCAGGAACAGCTCGGTCGCCGGGGCTGAGGTCGTGAGGAACATGTACGGCATGAAGGGCTGGACGGTCCACCACAACAGCGACATCTGGTGTGCCGCCAATCCTGTGGGAGACAAGTCGGGAAGCCCTTCCTGGGCGAATTACGTGATGGCGGGCCCTTGGCTTTGCACCCATCTTTACGAGCATTATCTGTTCACTGGTGACAAGGCCTTCCTGGAAGAGACGGCGTACCCTTTGCTGAAAGGCTCGGCCGAGTTCCTGATGGACTGGCTTATCGAGAAGGACGGTAAATATATCACCTCCCCTTCCACCTCCCCGGAGAACGCTTTCTATGACGACAACGGCAACAGGGGGCAAGTCACTATCGGCTCAGCCATGGATCTGGAGATATGCTGGGAGTTGTTCACGGATGTGATCGAGGCCAGCGAGAGGCTGGGGGCCGATCCGGAACTCAGGAAACAGTGGATTCATTACCGTGACAATCTTCATCCTCTACAGATAGGGGCCGCGGGTAATCTTGTCGAGTGGTACAAGGACTGGAAGGATGTCGAGCCTCAGCACAGGCACGTGTCCCATCTATTCGGGCTCCATCCAGGCCACGAGATATCCCCTTTGAAAACTCCCGACCTGGCCAAGGCGGCTGTCAAGACCCTGGAGGTCAGGGGAGATGGCGGCACCGGCTGGAGCAAGGCGTGGAAAATTTGTTTCTGGGCCAGATTGTTGGACGGCGACCACGCCTACAAGATGTACCGCGAGCTTTTGTGCAAATCGACCTTGCCGAATCTCTGGGACACCCACCCGCCGTTCCAGATTGACGGTAATTTCGGCAGCATAGCCGGAATAGCTGAGATGCTATTACAGAGTCAAAACGCTGAGATTCACCTGCTTCCGGCTATTCCTTCGGCTTGGGCCGAGGGTTCGGTTAAGGGCATCAGGGCCCGCGGGGCGGTCTCGGTCGACATGGATTGGTCCGGCGGAAGACTCAAGTCAGCGGTCATCCGGGACACCCATGTCGCCCAGAGTGTCACAATCCGCACAGATGTCCCGGTCAAGGTTAAAGGCGCCGCCGCCAAGACTCGCCGCGACGGGGAATATTACCTGACCACCGTCACCATCAAACCCGGCAGAGACCTTCTCCTGACCGCCAAGTGATAAGGCGGCTCAACTTTTAATTATCCGGACAAACTCCTCCGGCGAATGGACAATCAAACTCGTGTAGGGTTTGAAATGGCCCACGTTGGATGTCAGGATCACATCGCAAAGAGCGTCCTCGGCGCATGCTATCAGAGCGGCGTCCTCAAGGTCAGGACAATCGCTTTTTGTCGCTTTCGTCAAGTGTTCCTTGGTGATGGGGATAACGTCGACGAAAGGTAATACACGCTTTATCGCTGACCGGAACACTTTATAAGGTTTCTTTCTCGCGATATAGGCGCAATCGGTGATTGATTGTGAGGATATGCAGACATCCAGAAAGCCTTCTTTGGCGCCTTCGAACACCAGGGCGGCGTCACGGAAACGCTCTCTGGTGTTGTCGAAAAGATCCACCAGAATATTTGTGTCAAGGAAAACTCTCATTTTGACAATAGGTAAGCCAGACGCTCGTCAGCCGCGATTTCATCTGGTGTGTAATGTGGCAGCGTCTCCCCAAGAGCTAACGTCTCTTCGGAGATAGTGACGGAGGGTTCAAGTTTTGGATAATCCAACCCGGCCGCGGACTCCAAGATGCCCTCCACAAAGCGATTAAAAGATTTGTTCTCTTTTTTCGCCCTGATTTTTAGCCTGTTATATAACTCGGGATTCAGTCTTATCCCGGTCTGGACTTTTGCCTCAATGATTCTCATCTTTGTCGTGTTTCCGGCAAAACTACGACAAAGTGATAACAAAAGCAAAAAATGTTATCAGAATCAGTCTATAGTGAGAGTTATTTCCTGAAGGTCCTCGTCGGCGGAGGAGGATCCGACCATGATGGTGAAATCACCTGGCTCGACTGTCCAGCGGTTGTCGGCCCCGAAGCACCGGAGCATATCGGGGGTTATCCCGAACCGAACCTCGGCGCTTTCCCCGGCTTTCAGGAACACCCTCTTGAAGGCTTTCAATTCTTTGACCGGCCGCGTCACCGAGGCGTATTCATCACGGATATACAACTGCACCACCTCTGCCCCGTCATACGGCCCCTCGTTGGTGATGGTGATTGAAATCACCGCCAACGTCGTTGAAGGCACCTCCAGCGGCTCGACCGCCTCGCTTCGCTCGGCCCCACCGCTCGCGTCGCTTAGCGACGCTCCGGTCCCCCCTCTTAACGTGCCGAGGGTGGCAGTGGTCTCGCCATCTGGAGAGCCTTCAACGGCGAGAAGCGAAGGGGATGAATAACGAAACCTGCTATAACTCAGGCCGAAACCGAAGGGCCAGAGGGGGCCGGTCTCGTTGGTGGCGAAGAGTCTTGAATATTGGGAATGCTTATGGTTATAGACAGTTGGCACCTGGCCGACGCTCCTGGGCATCGTCACCGGCAGCTTACCGGAAGGGTTGACCTTGCCGGAAATCACCTCGGCGATCGCCTGCCCTCCCATCTGCCCTGGTTCCCAGACATTGAGTATGGCATCGACGTTCTCCTTGGCCCAGGCTATGCTGTTAGCCCTGCCGGTCATCAAGACCAGAACGGTCGGCTTCCCGGTGGACGCCACGGCCTCGAGAAGTTCCTCCTGCATCCCTGGAAGGTCCAGGTCGTCACGGTCGCAGTTCTCGCCGCAAGTCCGGCCGAAAGCGGAATATCTCTGGGAGTTCTCCCCGACCACAACTATGCAGACGTCCGCCGCCGCGGCCTTGTGGCGCGCGACTGATATTCCTTTGGCGTCAATATTCGATATCTTTCCTCCGAAACACATCGTGTCGATTGAGATGCCCGGGAACTCGGTCTTCAACCCCTCGACCACCGTGATTACCAGCGAATCCGGCTGCGGAGCCGCCCAATCCCCCAGAATCGTCTGGCTGTCCGCGTTTGGCCCCACGACGAAGATTCGTCTTGTGACGAATCGTCCACCCCCCTGCGCCCCCGGTGGGGGACTGAGGGGCGTTCCCATCAGACTCCCTGGGTCGCTTCGCTCCGAGTCGCTCGAGCAGGCCAAACCGGCTCCAAGCGGCAGGATGCCATTGTTCTTCAGGAGGATGATGCTCTCGCGGGCGGCTTCAAGGGCGGTCTGGCGGTGCTCCTTGGCGTTCTCAAGAGGCTCAAGCGACGGCATAGGAGCCTCGAAGAGCCCGACCGCGAACTTCATCTCAAGAATCTTCCCCGCCGCCTCATCGATCCGGCTCATCGGGATCCGGCCCGATTTCACGGCGCCGACAACGGCCTCGAAGTAATTGTCACCCTGCATGTGCATGTCAATCCCGGCCTCCACGGAGCGGACAAAAGCCTCGGTCGAGTCAGGTGCCCAGTGGTGCATGGCGTAAAGCCTCTCGATATCCATCCAGTCGCTTACCACAAACCCGTCGAAACCAAGCTCATCCCGCAGCAAATCGTTTAAGAGCCAAGAGTTTCCGTGGCACGGGATGCCATTGATCTCGTTATGGGCAGCCATTACTGTACCCACATGAGCATCCTGTACGGCGGCGATGAAAGGAGGTAGGTATATTTCCCGGAGTTGCCTCTCTGAAAGGTCCATAGGGGCGGCGTTGAGACCTCCGAAGGGCTCCCCGCCCGCGATCAGGTGCTTGGCGCAGGCTATCACGTGTCCCTCGTCGAAGTTCCTGTCCCTTCCCTGGAGTCCCCAGACGGAATATTTCCCCATCTCGGTCACCAGGAAAGGATCCTCCCCGAAGGTCTCTCCCATCCTGCCCCAGCGGGCGTCACGAGCGACATCCAGATTGGGAGCGAAAGTCCAATACAGGCCTTTCTGACGCATCTCAGCCGCTGTCTCCGCCCCGATTCTCTCCATCAATCCCGGATTGAAAGTCGAGGCCATGTTTATGTTGGTCGGATAGATAGTGCAGCCTTCGATGAGGGCGTTTCCGTGGATGGCGTCTATCCCGATCAGGAGGGGTATTCCCAGACGGCTCTCTTTCGCCAGTTCCTGCAGGGCTATCGCCTCTTTTGTGGTCATGCAGTGAAGGAAGGAACTCACCTCGCCGCGGCGGATCTTGTCGGCCAGATCCTTGTTCCCGAGATTCTCGTCGGTCGCGTCGATGTTCTTGTAGGGCGAGCCCTGTCCGGGAGGAACGTAACAGGGCGCCACATATTGGCACATCTGCCCCACCTTCTCCTCCAGAGTCATCTCTTTCAGAAGCAGTTCCGCCCTTTTCGACGCCGGTAGCGTAGCGTCCCGCCAGTCTCCCTTCCCGCAGGAAACCGCCACCGCCAGCAGCCCTATTACTATGAATATCTTTTTCATTTGTTGTATGTTATTTAAAAGATGGCGTCCCCTTTCCGGCCACTGCCACCCTCGGCATGTTAAGAGGGGGGACCGGAGCGAAGCGATCGGTGGGGCCGCGAAGCGGCGGCAAGGAAAGGGGACGCCATCTTTTATTTAATATCAATAACAATCTTGTCGCTGACGGCGACGGGGGGCAGGGAGAAGCGGATCATGCCGCCCTCGAAGGACCAGTCTTTCAACGGTTTCCCTCCGACGAGCACCTCCGACGCCTTGCCGTCGTTTTGCACGGCGAACGAATATTCCCGAGTGGCCGGCATCCCCTCGAACGATCCCTGGACAGGATTCACTACAATCCTTGAGGCTCCTCCCTTCTCGTGACACTCGACCTTGGTGCTGGCAATGGCACCCTTCTCGAAAGCGTAAGTCTCGCCGTCGTCATCCATCAGGGTGTATTCGGAGTCCCCGTGAGGGTATATGTTCAAAGTCACTTTCTCGAAAGGTCTGGTCCCGAGGTAGGACACGTCTCCCTGAGAGGGGATGATCGCGCCCTCGCGGATGAACAGCAGACCCGCCCGGTCGGCCGGATATTCCCTGGTGAAAGTCTCTCCCCGGCTGACGATCCTCTCGCCGGTCCAGGCGTCCGTCCATGTACCCTTCGGCAGGTAGATCTCGTTCGTGAATATCCCCACGCAATACCAGGGCCCGAACATGTACTGGTAGGTCATGTCGTCGCAATTCCTGTCTTCCGGGAATGTGAGAGGCATCGAGCGGACGATGGGCATCCCGTTCTGGCTGGCCTCCAGCGCCATCGAATAGATGTATGGGGCGAGAGAATACCGGAACTTCACGTAGAAACGGTAAATGTCCTGCTCGGGCTTGTCGTAATAGAACGGCTGCATCATCGAGAACCAGCTGTTTATCTGGACCCAAGGCAGGAATAGACCGAAATGAAGCGAGGGCATCTCAAGGTCGCGCGGCACGCTCATCACGTCACAGGAAGTGTTGAGGAAGCCGCTCATTCCGAGGTTCAACTGGTCGTATAGGGCTGTCTTGCCGCCACCATTGTCACCGGAGGTGGAGGCTGTCCAATGAGGAGTGCCGGCCCAGCCGCCGCAGTAGTGGTGCCAGGTGCGGCGGTTGTTGTAATTCCTCCCTAACTCCGCCATCTGCTTGGGGAGCAGGACCTGGTTGAGATTGTGCATCTCCGCGTCGGTCTTCCCGTTGTAGTACTGCCAGTCGGGATGATTGTCGATCGTGCGGGCCGGGTCGAGCTTGAACCCCTGGACACCTTGGTCCATGAAATTCTTAAGATGGTCCATCCAATGCTCCTGCCCGGAAGTGTCGCGTCCCTCCTTTAGGGCGATCAGATCCTCCTCGACAAGGCTTAAGTCATATTCCTCGCAAAGCCAAAGCCCGAGGTGGAAGCCCATCGAGCGGAGCTTGCCGATGAAGAGCCGATGGTGCATGGTCTTGGGATACTGGTCCTGCACCCAGTAGGGCTCCGGGGAGAAACGGTCATAGTTCCAGCGCTTCTTAGTCGTGAAATCGTAGCGCTTGGCCATCCACTGGGGCTCCAGCCAGAACACGTCGCAGGGGACGTCTATCTGTCGGAACATCGCGGCGTCGTGCAGGATGTCGAACTGCTCCTCCCGCATATTCGGGCCGAAACAGAGGCCATAGGCCCACTTGGGCAGGACATAGGTCCGTCCGGTGATCTTGGTGTAGGCGTCGAGGATGGCGGGCATGTCCTTTCCGGCCATCAGGAAGAAGTCGGCCTCGTCGAAGTTATTGACGATGTTGAATAGGTCTTCCTTGACGCTTCCCACGTCGAAGAAGCACTTTCTGGTGGTGTTGTCGTATATTCCCCAGCCTCTGGAGCTCATCATGAAAGGCATGGGGATCTCGGTGTGCTGGTAGGTTGTCCACATTCTCAGCAGCTCACCCCTGTGCTGGATGTGGTCGCGGCTGGTGCTGCCACCGCCGTAGAACCTCTCGCCGTCCTCCATCCTGATAGAGATCGCGCATATCTCGAGAGTGCCGGGAATCTCCCGCTTATCCACTTTGGCGAACTCCTTGTCGTCCCCGATGATGCCGCCGCCGTTACTCACGACATTGAGGTCTTCCCATTTTTTGTTGATGATTTCCCGGAGGTCGCCGCAGAATTTGTCCTTATCGCCGAGAACCTTTACTTCCCGGATCACGGTGCCGCCTTTGGCGTCCTTGAGGGAGATGACTCCGGTCTTCTTGTTGACGCTCAATGAATATTCCTTGTCGCTGACAGTCCAGACGTCACCCTTTGTGGTCACGGTCGTCCTTACCGGCGCCCAGTCGGTCTTGATGCAGCCGTATCTTTCCATCAGGGACTCCTCGAAGGTGTTCCGGGGCGAAACCCTGACACGGAATATCCCCTCCTCGCACACGTCCACCTTGACAGTGTGGCCGTCATTCAATTTGACTGTCGTCGCCGGACGGCCGTCCGGGCCCGGCCGAGTCCATCCTCGCTCCGCCGCGGCTGGAATGACAATTAAGCTGAAACCAGCGGCCAGGCAGGCCAGGGCGATAATAAGTCTCTTCATCATATTGCTATCTTACATTATTCTTAACTATCTGCTTTTTCCCCTTGCTCCCAGGCTCCTCGGTCTTGAGGTTCCTTATGGTCAGGCCTTGCACGTCATCCGCCACCACAGCCGGCCTGTAGTCCTTCTCTCCGGCCACCAAGCGGACATTGTCAAGGGTGATTCCCTTGGCGTGGCGGATAAACAATCCCCAGGCTGGAAGTTCCTTGAACTGAGAGAATTCCGGATAGACGTCAACCATCTCCGGAATCCCGGCAAGATCCTCCGGCGAAGTCCCCCTGTAGGCGTAAAGCTTGTTTCCTCCTCCCGGATAAATGATCTCCACATTCTTCAGGGTGATGTTCTCGATCGGGATGTCAGGGACGCCGACTATCCCCGAGGGGGATATATTCCTTGGAAGGTCCTCGACCGGGCCCTCATAGCTGTAGCCGGCGTCGGCCTTCCCGGCCGGGACCTCGACACGGATGTTGGATAAGGTCACGTCGCGGAGATAGCCTTTCTTGCCGCCGTGCCATCTCTCGCCGGTCCTTAAATAGATGGCGTTGCTTGTGTTGACGGCGTCGAGGCTGTCCACGATTATATTCTCGATCTCACCCCCATCAACGGACTGGATTGTGATCGCCGAGCGGTGTGTGTCGAAGACCTTGTTGTTGATTATCCTGATGTTCTTGAAACCGCCCCTTGAGACCGTGCCGAACTTGAATCCGCTGGCGCTCGAGCGGGCCACGCAATTCCGGACCTCGATGTCCTCGCAAAGGTGGGCGGCCGAGTGTGACTTGAAACAGATGGCATCATCGGAAGCGTCTATGAACGAGTCTTTTATCAAGACGTGACGGCAGTCCACAATGTCGATGCCGTCGTTATTCCAATAATTCTTGCTGTCCATCAGGATTCCGCTGATCACGAGATTCTCGCACTGGTCAGTGACAAGTGTCCACTCGGCGGAGTTCCTCAGGTTGACACCTTCGATCACAACGTTCTCGCACTCCCTGAAATAAATCAGCTTTGGCCTTTTTGTAACCCTGTCGTACTTAGTTGTGTCCTCAAGGAGTCCCAGATGGACAAGATTCAGGAAATTCAAGGCGCAGTCGAAGCCCCTCCCGTCGATCACTCCCTTTCCTTTGACGGAGATATTCTTTTGTCCCTTAGCCAGAAGGAGACCATAGTTGCCCTCGACCATGTCGTAATCGTACGGGTTGGTCGAGCCAACCAGCACCGCACCTTCCAAAAGCCGTATCTCGACATTGTCCTTCAAGGCTATGCTTCCGGTCAGGTAGCGTCCCACAGAGAACTCAAGGACACCTCCACCGTGCTCGCTGATAAAGTCGATGCCCGCTTGGATTGACCTGGTGTTGAGGGTGACCCCGTCCGATTTGATTCCGAAAGTCGAGGCCTGGTGGATCTGGGCTCCGGCAGGAATGGAGAGAACCATTGCCATCAATAAGATTGCGGTCGAAAATCTCTTCATGGTTGAATGTGCTGATATGACTGATTCATGACGATAACAAGCAAATATACAGAATTTATATAATAAAAAAACCGGCCCCGAAAGGAGCCGGTCCAATTTGGGATTATCTGTTAATAACCGTCATTCTGCGGGATCTGCTTGTCCTTGTTGGAATCGATGATCTGCGCGGGAATCGGGAATACATAGTTGTGAGGCTTGAAGTTGCTGTAGTGACGGGTCTTGCCAAGATTGTCGACATAAGACTCGCGAGGGTTGTTGGCAACTCCCTCATAACCGAAGCCGTACTTGTGTACACGCTCATACATGTAGTTGCTGGTCGTCGTGTTCTGCGTAGGATACTTGGAGGTCACATAAGTGGCGTTCGGGTTGCAGGACAGACGGTTCAAGGTGATCCAGCGCTGCTCCTCACCGAAGAGTTCGCGGATACGCTCGTCCATGATGTAGTCGATGTCGACATCTCCGGCGTCAACCTTCTTTGCACCGGCACGGTCACGGAGAACATTGATGTCGGCGGCGGCGCCGGCGGCATTGTTCTGGGCGAGACGGGCCTCGGCACGAAGCAGATAGGTCTCGGCGATACGGATCATGTAGAAGTCGCAATCGTAGATGTTGTAAGCATAGACATTGCGGAACGGGTGCTTGTCATCAGAGAACTTCCAGAAACGAGGAGTGATGTTCATCGTATCGGATGCGGTGATGACGTAAGCGTTGTCATCAGGGTGGGCAAGCTCGCGCTCCTTCAGTTCGGCCTTGATTTGTGACCACTTCTTTCCGGAAGGAGTGTAAGGGTCACGCTGGATCATAACCTCGGAACCACGGAAGTCGTTGGGGTCATCCCACACACTGCCATTGACGTCACCGGCGGGACGGGTGACATATTCATTGGCGATGAGGGTGAGGCCGTATGCGGCACCATTGCCTTGTGAACGGCAGGCGAGCGAATCGATACCGGTGCTGAGGTTGTACATCAGCTTACGTCCGACAGCGTCCTTGACGTCCTTGTTGGGATCTCCGGCATTGGGAACATCGACACCGGCAGGGAAGCAGACAGCGTCGGTCGAGAAGATATAGAATACATTCCCGTCCTTATCCTTGCGTGTACCGTTCTTTCCGCCCATCGGGACCCAGGGAGCCCAGACAGCCTCGATAGGAGCGGTGTGGGTACGCCACCAGGAGTCACCGGAACCACCGAGGGTCCACATGTCGGAAGTGGAGAAGTCGGACTGGCAGACCCAGATGGCCTCCTTGTTGGCGGCGTCATTGGAGTTTCCGTCCTTTGCGTTCGAACCGTCGGTCTTGGCGGAGCTGCGGAACAGATCCCAGTAAGCGCCCTGAGGGGCTGCGAGTGAGTTGCCGTAACGGTCGACAGCCTGGTCGGCGCGGTTACCGAAACGGGTGGTCATAAGGGCGTAATCACCATCCTGGCCGCTGATGACACGGCTGGCGGCATCCTCAGCCTCCTTGAACTTTCCAAGGGCAAGATATGTCTCGGCAAGATAGTGGGCCGCGGCAGCCTTGGTCAAAGTACCCATGAGCCTGGGCTTGGTGGGGAGGTTCTCCTCCGCCCACTTGAAATCTTCAGCGATCTTCTCCCAAGCTTCCTGACGAGTGAGGAGCTCGTAGTCGTAACGGGCCTCAGTAGTCATGTGCTCGGCATACATGACACCACCGTACATACCGGCAAGGACCCTGTATGCCCAAGCGCGCATGAAGATGGCCTCAGCGCGAAGCTCGTTCTTCTTGGTCGTGGTAGAATAGGATACTCCCTCATTCTGGTCGATCATGTCTACAACGGTGTTCGCGCGGTTGGCGAGCTTGTACATGTAGTCAGGCCAGTGACGGGCGAAACCACTCTGATCGGTGAGAGAGGCCCAGTTGGACATGTGGTCGGTCGCGCTTGTCTCGGAGAATGAGTCGAGACCGACACCAAGGAGCATGAAGGAGTGAGTCGTACGCATGCAACCGTAGATCATGTACTGGACTTCCGCATAGCAGGAAGCCAGACCGATTTCCATAGCACGCTCGGACTGATAGAACCCGGCAGAGTCGTTCTTGTAGGACTTCTCCTCGAGGAATTCCTCGTCGTTGCAGGCTGTTAAGAGAGCGACACAGGCTGCGAGAGCAGCGAATATTTTATAGATCTTCATAATTCTTTCTGTGTTTAAATTTAGAAGGTAAGGTTCACGCCGAAGGTAATGGTCTTGTAAGCACCGTTGCTACCATAGCGGTCGGAACCGGCGTTAGCGGCGATAGTGCCTGCATTCTCAGGATCGATACCGGACCAGTTGGATATGGTGATGAGGTCGGTTGCGGCAACATAGATGCGGGTCGCATTCAGGCCGATGACCTTGGTGAACCTGGGATCGATATTGTAGGAGAACACGAGATCCTTGAGTTTTAAGAATGTACGGGGATTCCAGAACTGATAGTTCAGGGATTTGCCAAGGGTGGAATTGTTCCATCCGTAACGGGGATACCTGTCTCCGTCACCCTCGGCCTGCCAAGGCTTCATGGCTGCGAGCTGGGCGCCACTGGTCATGGTCGTTCCGAAAGCGTTCGGGTCGAACCAGAGGAAGTGGGTCTCGTCTCCCTGAGCCCAACGGAAGTTGAAATAGAGGGAGAAACCCTTCCAGCTCAACGTGTTGCCAAAGTTCACGGTGAAGAGAGGATCCGGGGAACCGATATAGTGGCGGTCGTCAGCGGTGATCTTTCCGTCACCATTGTAATCCTCGAACTTGATGTCGCCGGGTACTGCGTCAGGCTGAACACCATGAGCATCGATCTCAGCCTGGTTCTGGAAGACACCAAGCTTCTTTACGTCGTAAGCGGCACCGATAGGATAACCGACCTGGAGGGCATAGTAGGAATCGAAACCGTAAGAAGTTGCGTTCGCGATATCATCAGCTTCCTTGCCGTCATAGCCGGGGCCGAAGAGGGATACGAGCTTGTTGGCGTTGGAATCGAACACGAGGTTGCTTTCCCAACGGAAGGAGTCCCTGCCGTTTCCATTGATGTTGACGGAATTGAGGGCGATCTCTATACCCTTGTTGGAAACCTTACCCACATTGTCCCACACATCAGTGTAACCGGAGAAATAAGGTGCACTGCGGCGGACAAGCATGTTGGTGGTGTTTCCGGCATAGACATCGATGCTACCGTTCAGGCGGCTCTCCAGAACAGCGAAGTCCAGACCGATATTGTACTTCTCGACGGTAGCCCAAGTCAAATTGGGGTTAGGTACGTTGGTCATGGCCATACCAAGGTTGCTCTGGTCGCCCAGCCAAGTCATAGAGATGTTACCATTATTGCTGGTGTCTTTCTCAACAGTAGCCTGGGTGGCTCCGGGGGAAACCGAACGGGAACCGTTCTGACCCCAGGAGAGACGCAGCTTCAGGAAGTCGAAAGGTCCGTCATTCATGAATTCCTCGTTGGAGATGACCCATGCCGCTGAAGCGCCATAGAAGTTGCCCCACTTGCGGCCGGCGCCGAAGGCTGAATAACCGTCACGACGGAAGTTGAAGGTGAGGTAATACTTGTTGGCGAAGTTGTAGTTGGCCCTTGCGAGATAACCGATGGCCTGGGACTCGGTACGTGTCCTGTTGGGAGTCCAAGTGGTAGCGGTGGAAAGGTTATAGACACCGAGGGTGGTAGGTGTATCGAATCCGCTGAATCCAACCGAGAGACCGTTGCTGTTGGTTTTCTCACGGGTATAACCCAGCATGACGTCCATGTGATGCCTTCCGAAATCCTTGGTGTAGGTCAGGATGTTATCGATATTCCATGCCGCATAGTTGGACATCGAGGAATTACCGCTGGCTGAGGCGTTGAACTGCTGAGGGTTGTCCATATCGGTGACCCTTTCGGTGTTGACCTTGATCTCCGGCCTGTTGAACACGTCGGTATAGGAGGCGTTGCGCTGTCCCTGGAGGGTGACCTTGAAGCTCAATCCGGGGATGAACGGGAAGTCGACCTGTGCGTAGGCGACACCGTTGAGATTGCCGCTCTTGCTGCTGCGGTTTGTCCACAGGTGAGAGTCATTCTCGCCGGCGCCCCAGTAAGGGCTGGCGGTGCTTCCGTCAGGAACGCTGTTGTACCAATTCTCGTAACCGGCCTGGCGTGCGTAAACGTATGAAAGAGGAGTCATCCAGAAAGCGTTCTGGATCTTGGCGGTCTGACCCCAGCTGTTGGCCCAGAGGTAGTTGGCCTTGGCGCCGACGGTCAGCCATTCGTTAACGTTGATGTCGACCTTACCCATCGCTCCGGCCTTCTCATAATCGTCACCCTTGCGGATGCCCTGCTGACGGGTGTAGTCGGATGATACATAGTAGCTGACATTCTTTGCCTTTCCTCCAACGCTCACGTCATACTTCTGTCCGGCACCCTTCCGGGAGATCTCGTCAAGCCAGTTGACCCACTTACCGTCATTCCAGGCGTCAAGCTCACGGGCTGAAAGCAGACCTGAATTGGCTGCGGCGTCAAGATTTGCGAAATCACTCCAGTTCTTGCCTGTGAAGTTGGCGTTACCGACAGCCTGCTGGCTGTAGAAGCGGTTCTTCAGGAAGGTCTCCTTGTCGGATACCATCTTGGGCATGCGGCTCCAGTCGGAGATGCTGTAGCTGGCGTTGAAGTTCACGACAGGCTTCTCGCTTGTTCCATGCTTTGTGGTGATGATGATGACACCGTTAGCGGCGCGGGATCCGTAGATGGCCGCTGCAGAAGCGTCCTTCAGGACGTCGATGCTCTGGATGTCGGCGGTGTTAATCGAGTTGATCGAACCGTAGGAGAGGACACCGTCGATGACAAGCAGAGGCTGATTGACGCTCTGCGCGGATGCGGAGATGCTGCCTCCGGTAGGGATGGCGTTCTTACCGCGGATGGTCATGGTTGCGGTGTTGTCTCCACCTGCGGTGCTGGTCGGCATATAATTCAGACCTGCGACCTTGCTGGAAAGAGCAGCGAGAGCGTTAGGGTTAGGCAAAGAGGCCACATTGGCATCATTGGCATAGTTAACGCTGGCGATGGCACCGGAGACGTCCTTCTTGCGGGCCGTACCGTAACCAACCACGACAACTTCGTCAAGGAAGGCCGCGTCATCCTTCAGCTGGACATTGATCGTCCTCTGGGATCCGACGTTGATTTCCTGGGCGGCGAAGCCGATGCTGGAGAAGACCAGGACGGCACCCTGCTTGAGATTGGACAGGCTGTAATTACCGTCATAGTCCGTCATTGTGCCGTTAGTGGTGCCCTTTACGAGGACATTCACTCCGACAAGAGGTTCCCCAGACTGGTCCGTAACCTTACCGGAAACGGATGTCTGGGCAAATGCTTGCGCTCCTATTAATAGAAGCGTGAGCATGGCCGTAATGATACGTTTACTCATAAAAACAGATAGTTTAAAAGGATTTAATATCAATTGGTTCATTTTTACTAAATACCTCATTAATAATGATAATCGTAACTTCTTAAACGTTAAAGTGTTAAAAAAATCAACAAATCTCTTTTCGTCTTATTGCAACAAATTGAGCAAACCTAAAACTCAACAAATATAGAAACAATAAAAATAATAACCAATTATTGCAAAAAACCAGTGGTCAGGAATGCGGAAAATAATATATAAATACTTGATATATAGAGTATTGTTCTGATCGTTCCTCCAACCGTTCCCGATTCCCCGAAAACGCTCCTTTTCCGGACAATTTCTCTCGCGCCGCCGCCATCCGGCAAGGGTGGTTTTTTATTAAAGAGGTATTTGATTACAATCCATAACCATTTTTAATATTTCTTTTTATGAGTAAACGTTTCATTACGGCCATGCTTGCGCTTCTATTCATAGGAGTGCAGGCATTCGCCCAGTCGGCCGTTTCCGGTAAGGTCTCGGACCAGTCTGGGGAACCTCTTGTCGGAGTGAATGTCCTCGTAAAGGGCACCACTAACGGCACAATGACGGACCTTGACGGAAACTACAACCTGCCCAACGTCAGGCAGGGCGCCGTCCTGGTCTTCTCAAGCATCGGCTACGCTTCTCAGGAAGTCACCGTCGGCTCTCAGAGGACAATCAATGTCCAGCTGAAAGACGACGCCGCTTTCCTTGACGAGGTTGTGGTTGTCGGTTACGGAACCGCCCGCAAGAAGGACGTCTCCGGAGCTATCGCCAGCGTCAACTACGCTAACGACTCCAATGTCGCCGCCCTTCCTAACCCGAACGCCCTCGCGGCTCTGTCCAGCAAGGTGGCGGGTTTGAGCTACGCTCCTACCACAAGCGCCGCTGGAGACAACACCTCCACGATGACCATCCGCGGTAAGAACGCCATCCCTACCGGTGGCTCGATGTCCGCCTCCGCGCAGAGTGTCAACCAGCCTCTGCTCGTCATCGACGGTGTCCTTTCCTACGGCTCGATCAACTCGATCAACACCGCCGACATCGAGAGCATCGATGTCCTGAAGGACGCCTCCGCTGCCGCCATCTACGGATCCCGCGCCGCTAACGGTGTCATCATCATCACCACCAAGAAGGGAACCGCTTCCGCTCCCGTCGTGAACTTCAACGGCAGCGTCAGTATTTCCGACTGGAACCGCATGCCCAAGATGGTTTCCGACAAGGAGACCTTCCTGAAGAACCGCTTCTACAGCAAGAAGGGCTCCGGTGATACCTATTTCAAGGATAAGGAATGGAACTATACAAGCCTTGACGCCGCCGCCAACGACAACCTTCTCAGCGCGCGTGAGCTCGAGGCCTGGAACGACGGCCAGTGGGTCAACTGGATCGACGAGATCTCCCGCAAGGGTGTCGGCCAGAAGTATGACCTGTCTGTGAGCGGTCGCTCCGAGAGTGTCAACTACTACGTCTCCGGCGACTACACCCGTCAGCAGGGTATCCGCAAGGGTGACGACTACGAGAAGGCCGGCGCCATGGCCAAGATCGACTTCAAGATCACCGACTGGCTCTCCATGGGTGTCAAGGCCAACTTCCTCGCCTCCAACAGCTGGGGACAGAGCGCCAACCTCCGCTACGCGATGTGGTACACCCCTCTATCCTATGTCTATGCCCGTCAGGAAGGTTTCGAGAACTGGTACAACAGTGTTCCCGACAACAACACCGCCAGCCCGTTCATCGGTACCGGTAAGGATGACTCCTACGCCTACACCGACCGCCAGAGCAAGAGCATGAACCTCAACGGTGTCGGTTATGTCCAGATTGACGTTCCCTTCATTCCCGGACTCAGCTACAAAGTGACCTTCCAGGGTCAGCGCAACGCCGGTTACTCCGACGTGTACAACAAGCCCGAGCTCTCGGTCAACACCGAGGATGTCACCCAGATGCAGAATCCCGGCCAGTTCTCCGGCAATGTCACAGGTAGCATCGGCGCTTCCAACTACGCCGCCTGGAACATTGACCAGATTCTCACCTACAACAAGGACTTCGGCCGTCATCACTTCGACCTGACCGCCGGTTACACCCGTGAGGCCACCAACAGCAACTCGCTGGGTACCAACTTCACCGGTTATCCCACTCCGACCACCCTTGGCGTTTACAATATCGAGACCGCCAATTCCGTGACCGAGACCTACCGCAACCGCACCCAGACCCAGTCCGTGGGTTATCTCGCCCGCGTGAACTACAACTGGGCCAACAAGTACTACCTGACCGGTAACTTCCGTCGTGACGGTTACTCCGCTTTCGCCTTCGGCCACAAGTGGGGCAACTTCTACGGAGCCAGCGCCGCTTGGGTGATCTCCAACGAGGAGTTCATGAAGGACGGCCTCTTCGACTTCCTGAAGCTCCGTCTCTCCTGGGGTCAGAACGGTTCCCGTAACATCAGCGCGGGTGCCACTCAGGCGACTGTCGGCAAATCCACCGGTAACAGCGGTGCCAACACCATGACCTGGCTGGGTGACGTGAGTACCCTCGGTATGGCTCTCAACAACCTTCCTAACAGGAACCTGACCTGGGCCACCGTCGAGAAGATGAACCTCGGTATCGACTTCGCTCTGCTCAACAACCGTATCAACGGTAGCATCGACGCTTACACCGGACGCACCAAGGACATGCTCGTCGCCCGCTCGGCTCCCTACATCTCCGGTTTCACAGATGTCAATGACAACGTCGGTCTCGTCACCAACAAGGGTATCGAGGTCACCATCAACACCGTGAACATCAACGGTAACGGCAGGGATTCCTTCCGTTGGGAGAGCAACCTCGTGTTCGACCTGAACCGCAACAAACTCGTCTCCCTCTTCGGCCCCGACTACGAGGGCAATGAGGCCGACGACGTCGCCAACGCCGTCTCTTACGGCCGTGAGGCCAATTACGCCCTGCTGGTCGGAAAACCTCTCGGCGCCGCCTACGACGTCAAGCTGCTCGGCATCTTCAAGGACCAGGCTGAGATTGACGCCCACGGTGTCCAGCCCGACGCCAAGCCCGGAGACCTCAAGTTCGAGGACTACAACGGCGACGGCAAGATCAACGCCGACGACCGCCAGTACATCGGATCGTCCGATCCTCTGTTCACTGTGAACTTCGCCAACACCCTCGCGTGGAAGAACTTCAGCCTGTTCTTCAACTTCCGCTGGGGCCAGGGTGACAAGACCCACTTCATCTGGCTTGACCCGTACGCCTTCAGCCCGAATATGGGTTCCGGCGCCCAGCTCGCCCGCATGAAGCCTTGGACCGAGAGCAATCCTTCCCAGACCTTCGCCAGGTACGGCTACACCAACACCATGGACTACCAGTACTGGAACAGCCGCACTTACCTTAAGCTGAAGGACCTCGTTTTCTCCTACACGGTTCCCGCCAACCTGATCAAGCGCGCCGGCATCGGCAACCTCCGTTGCTACGTCGCCGCCACCGACCTGCTCACCTTCTCGAACTGGTCCGGTATCGATCCTGAGACCGGTGGCACGATCGCTGCCGGAGCCGCTTCCAGCAGATTCGGGAGCAACGGCGCCTACAAGACCGTCACCTTCGGTGTCAACCTGACTTTCTCCGACCCCAAAAAGGTTCGCTAAATAATTAAATAAGCGATAGTTATGAAAAAATACATATTCATTCTTCTCGCGCTTGTTCTTGCCGTTTCCTGCAACGACGAAGCCTTCCTCGAAGAGAAGACTTACAACGACGACACCAGCAGCTTCTTCAAGAACCAGCAGTCCATCGAGATCGCTCTGGCGTCGGCTTACTCCAACATCCAGTACATGGTGTTCGGTAACCAGCGTGGCGGATCCGAGCACAACTGGATGCTCAACGGAATGGGTCTCGACTCTTTCGCCCCCACCAACGCCAACAGCCACTTCTCCAACTGGCCGACCCTGACCGAGGACAGTGGTTACGCGCGTCACTATGGTGACTACATGTACAAGCTCGCCAACCGCGCCAACACCGTTGTGGACATGATCGACGAGCACCCGGAGATAGAGTACTCCACCGCCACGATGAAGGACGAGCTCCGCGCCGAGGCGGTGTTCCTCCGCGCTTGGGCTTACAGGGTCCTCGCCGGCATGTTCGGTTGCCTTGTGTATTCCGAGCATATGACCACCGAGGCAAGGTATGATTATGAGATGATTTCCCGTGAGGAAGGTTGGGAGAAGCTTGTTGACGACTTCGCTTACGCCGAGCAGAACCTCCCCGCCAAGCCTCGTCTGATGGGTACTGTCACCAAGGCCGCCGCCGCCCACTACCTCTCCGAGATCTATCTCTCGCTTGGTAAGTTCAAGGAGGCCGAGGACGCCGCCAGCCGCGTCATCAACGGCCAGGACGGTGACTATCATCTTATGACCACCCGCTTCGGCAACCGTAAGGATCAAGCCGTTGACCGCTACGGCAACTCCCTCGCCGCTCCTCAGGGCGCTTACTGGGACCTCTTCCGTTCCTCCGCCAAGACTGACGGCAAGTTCGCTTCCGATTCCAACCCCAACGATCCCGAGAACAAGGAGGCCATCTGGGTCGCCCAGATCGATTACACCCCCGGTGTCGACAACTGGCCTCTCGGAGGGTCCGGTGACTCTTGGTGGCGTATGCACGTTCCCGTCCTCGAGTCCACTTGGGCTCCTTGGATACCCATGGGAGGAAAGAACGGAACACGCGTGAGCAAGGAGGGTGAGAAGTTCTATGTCTTCACCGCTGACGCCACCTGCTTCCCCGCTGGTGTCGAACCCGCCGGAGCCGGAACTCCCGGAGCTGATATCCCTGAGGCCCAGGGCCGTAAGCTCGCTTACTCCATCTCCACCAAACTGGATTCCCTCGCTTGCCGCGCCCAGGGTAACGGCGCCGCGACCGCTCTCGGCATGTACGCCTCCGAGTTCTTCGTGCGTCCCGCCGGCAGCGTTCTCGGTTCCTACTGGGATGATCCCAACGACTTCCGCGGAAGCGAGGTCATGATCCAGCGCGACTATTACACCCCTTCAGGGAAGAAGTGGTCTGAGGTCAAGGCCAACATCATGGCCAGGGCCGCCGCTCATCCTGGTGATGACGCCTATGTCCTCACCGCCGCCGACACTGTCAACGTGACTCCTCGTTACTGGAAGTTCTCCGATGACAAGCACATCATTGACAACGGCAACTGCTACTACGACACCGACTGGTACATGGTCCGTATCGCCGAGACTTACCTGCTCCGCGCCGAGGCTCGCCTCGCCCAGGGCAACAAGTCCGGAGCCGCCGATGACCTCAATGTTATCCGCAGCCGCGCCGGCGCCAAACCTTGCGCCGCCTCTGACGTGGACATTGACTACATCCTCGACGAGCGTGTCCGTGAGCTCTTCGGTGAGGAGCAGCGCTGGGTCACTCTCAGCCGTCTGTCCTGCAACCCGAACGCCACCTACGTTCTTGAGAAGTATCCTACCCAGAACACGACCACCTCGAACACCCTGTACGAGCGTACCCGCAAGTATGGCTTCGGATATGAGAACGACAACCGTGGCCGTGAGGAGTACACCGACGAGCTTGGCGCCATCCGCCATCGTCCTAACATCAAGCCTCACAACTACGTGCTTCCTATTCCTGTCCAGATCATCCAGTCCAACAAGGACGTGAAGATCCCTCAGAACCCTGGATACTAGTGGTTTGAAGCTTTAAGCGAAAAGTCGGTCTCCTTCGGGAGGCCGGCTTTTTTTTCATTTCCACCATCACATATTCTCCGATATATTCGGTATATTTGTTAAAATCACGCGGAATGAAATGAAAATCAGAGATATCATATTCCCGCTCCTTGCCTCGGTTCTGCTCGCCGCGGCATCGTGTTCATCAGGTCACGGGCTTGAGAAGATGGCCATGAAGAGGCTGCCGAAAGCCTTGGAAAAGGCGATGGAGGAGCAGATGTCCCTTAGTGGCGGGGCCCGGATTAAATCCATTGAGACCATCTACGACTGCGACAGCTTGTGCATAATCCACTTCCAGGCGGTGGCTAAGGATCCATCCGGCAAGGATTTTAGCTTCCCGGTAAGGTATATCTTTCTCCGCGATATGTTCATGAGCGCGGCCGAGGGTCATCCGGTGTATTCGGAGATGGTCACCGGAAGCCCGACGATGGATCGGGAAGAAGTCAAAAAACTAAAGGAGTCTTGCCGCGAGAATAGCGACGGGCTCTATGTCTATTATGCCGGATCGACAACCCGTATTGACTCAGACGACCTATGGTGAACCCTTTCGCCCTGGCATACCGTGAACAGCAGCAACTGTTCCTCTTTGACAAGACCTACATCTGGGGGACATTTCTCAAGGTGGGCGGGTTGGCCACACTGCTGGCCCGTTTCATCGTCCAGTTCTTCTGGAACCCGACGATAGCGTTGATTCTGACCTTGTTACTCTTGGCTTTGTCGGTCTGGATGACTTGGGTCTTCGCCAGGGAATCCCGAAAGGACTGGAAGATTCTCCCTCTCTGTCTTGTCCCTGCGGTCATGCTTGGCGCGTCTCTGGCCGACAACAGGATTCACTTTGAATATCTGACGGCCTTCATGCTGGCGCAGGCTGGACTTGTCGCCTATAAGAATATCTGTTCCCGCCGGATTCTCTGGGGCGTCATAATCACGATAGTACTCTATTTCACAGCCGGACCGGCGGCGATTCTTTTCGCCGTCTGCGCCGCCCTGCGGCCTTCTGAAAAACATCCGGCGGAGCGGGCTGTGGTGTTTCTCTCCACCGCGGCCGCTTGCGGCTTGATCGCCTGTCTGACCGCCGCTGTCCCGACTTGGGCCGACGCTTTCACCCCGGCCTTCTATTTCGATCTGGACGCCGGATCGCCCGCTTTCCACTGGGCGGCATGGATAGCGTTGCCGGTCTCCCTTCTTCTTCGCGTCCTGATTCGAAGCGTTAGGCTAAACCGTTGGATAGCGTTTGTTTCCGGACTGGCCTTAGCCGCCTTGGCGCTGATTCCGGCGGAGCGTTTCTCAAATAGGATCGAACAGGAGCAGCCGAGCCTGGCTTATATATTCGAGTATTACACCAACAATGAGGATTGGGACGGCTTGATCAAAGCTTGTGAAAAGGCCCCCTGGCTTCCCAGGACAGCCAATTATCTCAATATGGCCCTTTCCCGGAAAGGCGAGCTGGCCGAGCGCCTTCTGGATTATAACCAAAGAGGGGCGGACGCGTTGGTTATGGTCACGAGGGACCGGGCGGTGGACGTCGCCCAGGCGCACATCATGATGGCGATGGGCAATGTGGCGGCCGCCCAGGATGTCGCCTTCAACGCTTTATACTCGCTGAATGGCTATTGCCCGGCCATGGTCAAGATCAACGCCCAGGTTGAGCTCATGCGCGGCTCCTACGAGGTGGCTGACAAATACCTCTCCCTGCTGGAGAAGGCTCCGCGGTACCGCAAGTGGGCCCGCGACCACAGGAGTTTCCTTCATGATGACGCCGCGGTGGAGGCCGACCCCATCCTCGGGAACGGACGCCGGAATCTTTCCGCCAAGAACGCTTTCGTCATGTTCACCAATCCCATGTCGGAGCTTTTCCCGATCCTTGACGCCAACCCTTCCGACAAGAGAGCCCTTGAATATGGCCTTTGTTACCTTCTCCTGGCCAAGGACTTGAACTCCGTAAAGCATTTCATCACGGATTATTACAGCTCGCCGGATTCTCTCGAGCTGCCCAGGATCGCCCAGGAGGCGATGGTGTTCTACAGCGAGTATTCCCGCAACATGGAGGGGGTCGAGCCTTTCGGCATGGACTGGTGTTATGAGCATGGTGTCCAGCCTGAGACTGTCGCGCGGTTCGAGGAATACCAGAAGGCGGCCGTGGCTGGTCCCGTGTCACTTAAGCGGTTCCGCGGAACCTATTGGTACTATCTGATACACACGGAGATATGATGAATAGAGTTTTCATGATTCTCGCCGCCGCGCTGACGATGGTTTCCTGCTCGGGGAGGCCGGAAAGCGCCACTCCAATAGATGAGGAAGCGCCCATATTCCCCGATTATAGAGAAGTTACCGTTCCCTCGAACATCGCTCCGCTGAACTTCTCGTTCCTTGGGGAGGGGCGGGCCGTCCTGCTTGTCTGTGGGGAGGTTGTCCGCGAAAGGAGCGGGGTGTTCCGCTTCTCCTCCCGCGGATGGAAGAGACTGCTCTCCAAGCGAGGGGAAGACGGTTCGGTAGAATTCACCATATTCACGAATAAGGACGGGAAGTGGCTGTCTTATAATCCGTTCCGCATATATATCAGCCCTGATCCTATCGACCCCTGGTTTTCCTACCGACTTATCCCCCCGGGTTATCAGGGTTGGCAGGAGATGGGAATATATCAAAGGGATCTGGAGTCATATTCCGAGAAGACAATCATGAGGAACGACCTGACCGGAGGCAATTGTCTCAATTGCCATACTTATCGTGATGGAGACCCTTCAAAGATGGTGTTCCATGCCAGGTCGTCTTTTGGAGGCACTGTCGTGGTCAACGAGGGCAAGATCGAGAAACTGAACACCAAGACAGACTCGACCATCAGCGCCCTTGTCTATCCTTTCTGGCATCCTTCCGGGGAATATATCGCTTTCTCCGTCAACAAGACTCTCCAGGCGTTCCACAACCACGACGCCAACCGCATCGAGGTCTATGACGAGGCCTCCGACGTGGTCGTGTACAACGTCAGGACTCATGAGATCGCCTGGTCGCCGCTCACCAAGGCCGAGGACCGTTTCGAGACTTTCCCGACCTTTTCCCCCGACGGGAAGTGGCTTTACTTCTGCTCCGCCGAGGCCGTGGGACCAATGCCGGACAAGTATAAGGAAGCGCGTTACGGACTGTACAGGATAGCCTTCAATCCCGGGGACATGTCATTCGGCGACTCGTTGGAATGTGTCTATGACGCTCCGGCCGAAGGGGCCAGTGTCTCTTTCCCCCGCGTCTCTCCGGACGGCCGTTTCCTCTGTTTCACACGTCACGGTTACGGGAATTTCTCCATTTGGCATAAAGACGCTGACCTGTGGATGGTGGATTTGTCCGACGGCTCGGTCAGGCCCATGGAGGGTGTCAACTCGAGTGACGTGGAGAGTTTCCACACTTGGAGTTCGGACGGTAAGTGGCTGGTTTTCAGTAGCAGGCGTGACGACGGGCTCTACACCAAGCCCTATTTCACCCACATCGACGCCGAGGGCCACGCTACTAAGCCCTTCCTGCTTCCACAGAAGGATCCCACGCGCTATTACAAACGCTTGATGAAGTCTTATAATCTCCCGGCGTTCACCACCGGAAAAGTGTCCGTCAGCAAACGTGGTCTTACGGATGTCCTGAGAAAATCCCCGGGGACAGATGTAGGTGTCAAGGAATAATCCTATTTCTTGAAAGCGCCCTTCACGGGTTTGCGGGACATCTCGAAATGGAGGGTGGCCCCGTCCTTGATGTCTTCATACTTGATGACGGGGGTGTTCAGGCGCTTGCCGTTAAGGTAAGCGGCCTTGACATAGACAGCGTCCTCGCTCCAGCCCTTTGTGGTCATCTCGAATGTCTTTCCGTTTGATAGTGTGACGTTCATTCCGGGAACGCAGGGCGATCCGATATAGTACCAATCGGCACCCGGGCAGAATGGATAGAACCCCAGGCAGTTGAAAAGGTACCAGGCGCTCATCTGGCCGCAGTCATCGTTGCCGCTTAGCGAGCCAGGCTCATTGCCGTAGTAGTTCTTTGCCACATAACGAACCCATTTCTGGCAATTCCAGGGCTCCCCGAAATAGTCATAAAGAAAAGCCACATGGTGGCAAGGCTCGTTGCCGTGCCAGTAGCCTCCAATCCGGCCCCAGATGTCATGGGCTCCGGGAATATCCTCTGGCAACTCTATTGTGAAAAGCTCGTCGAGATATTTCTTGAGACGGTCCCTGCCGGCTATCTGGACATAGCCGTCGAAGTCATGGAACACGCTCCAGGTGTACTGCATTGTGAAGCCCTCGGTGATATCTCCCCATCCGTTCACTGAGCCGGGACCCTGATAGGCTATCGGCGCGAAGGGGTCACGCCACGCTCCCTTGGAATCCTTGCCACGCATGTACCCTGTTTCCGGATCAATCAGGTTCTTGTAATTCATGGACCGGTTCAGGAAGAACTCATAATCCTCCTTGTGACCTAACTTCTTGGCCACCTGGGCGATGCACCAGTCGTCGAAAGCGTATTCAAGGGTCTTGGAGACGCTTTCCTTCTCGAGGTCGAAGGGGACATAGCCGAGGGCGGTGTATTCCGGAATACAGTCGTAGTGGCCGTTGGTGGCGGTGGTCTTCATCGCCTGAAAGGCCCTCTCGTGGTCGAAGCCGGGCACGTCCTTAAGAATCATGTCAGCGAGGACGGAGCAGGAGTGGTAGCCGATCATGCACCAGGTCTCTCCTCCGTAGAACGACCAATACGGGAGCATCTTTTCGGCGCTTTTGTCGAAATGAGCCAGCATAGAGTTGGCGATGTCGGCCTGAAGGGGCCTGTTCACGAGGTTCATCAGGGGCTCGAACGCGCGGAAGGTATCCCAGAAGGAGAAAGTGGTCACGTTGGTGAAGCCTTCGGCCTTGCCGATCGTGCCGTCGTGCTCGCGGAAGCGGCCGTCGGCGTCCTGGAAGACGAAGGGGTGGAGCATGGTGCGGTAGACGCTGGTGTAGAAGGTTTCCCGGAGCACCTTGTCGTCGCTATCCAATGAATATGTCCCCAGGGCCTTCTCCCAAGTGTCCTCGGCCTCCGCCAGCACCGTTTGGAAGTCCTTGCCGTCCAGTTCCTTAAGGTTCAACAGCGCACCGTCGGTCCCGACTCCCGAAACCGCGACTTTAACCTGCAGTTGGAACTGTCGCCGATCGGACGCCTCGCTTCGCTCGGCCCCACCGTCCGCTTCGCTACCGGTCCCCCCTCTTAACGTGCCGAGGGTGGCAGTGTCCTCCCCGGCGACAGTTCCAACTGCCGCGGGGTCAAAGCGGGCGACGACCTTGAGGTTGCGGCCCCAGGCCTCGAGGGAGCTGCGGAATCGCTTGGTGTTGTAGATCACTGGCTGGCCGTCCTGCAGGATGGAGAAGTCCTTGATCGGCTGGGAGAAACGGGCGGCGAAATAGACATGGCGGCTCGGGTTCCAACCGGCAACGAGTTTGCTGCCGATGACCGTATAATCGTCAAGCAGGCGGACGTCAGACCATTCGCATTTCCAATAGAGAGTGTGGTCGAGGTCTATCGTGACAAAGGCGTCGCTTCCTTCCGGATAGGAGAACTTGAATATTCCCGACCGAGTCGCGGCGGTCATCTCGGCCTTCACTCCGCTGTCGAGGGTGATCCCGTAGTAGCCCGGATGGGCGGCTTCTTTGCCGTGGTCGAGGGCGGACGGCTTTGGCTCAGAGGTGGTTCCAGGGAGGAAAAGGAAGTCTCCGAGGTCAGGGATGCCGGTGCCGCTCAGGTGAGTCAGGCTGAAGCCTTGGACCGTAGGTTTGGAATATTTGTACCCGGCGGCGCAGTCATAGTCCTTGTCGTCGCAGTCCGGGCTTATCTGGATCCCGCCGTAGGGCAGTTGCGCGCCCGGATAGACATTCCCGAACCCGTCCGTCCCCACGAACACATTCACATCTCCAATCAGTTTATTCTGCCCGAAGGCTGAAGTACTAATGGCGGCTATCGCCAGAATAATTATGGATTTGTTAAGTGTTACCATATTCAACTATCAATCAACATAATAGAAACCGTTAATTGAGGCCGAGTAAACCTCGGCGTCACCGCCGGCGACTCCGAAATGCCAGTTCCCCTCGCGGGGAATCCGGGTCACCACGGGAATAGTCCGTTTCTCGCCTTTGGTGTCGAAAGCGAAGTTTACCAAAACCTCTGCGCTTTCGGGGTCGCGGATCACGATCCTGCCGCGGCCTTTGACGGAGAATTTAACAGCCTTTATCCCCTTTTTCGAGAACAGACCCTCGAAGAGGTAGCCGCCCTCATGGACGAAACCGTGGCCCTTGACAGCCCCGGCGTCGCCCTCGTGACTCCAATAGCATTTCCCTTGGGAGAAATCGGCGTTCATGAAGACCTCCGCCCCACGCTGACCCGTGTCACCCCGGAAATTGGTTGGAGTCACCCAGAGCAGGTCGTTCTGGGTAAGGTATTCATTGTCATGGATATAGATGTCCTTCAAGGCGGAGAAATCGTCTCTTTCAGTGTTAGTGAAAGGCTTGCCGTCGAAAGGGTTGTCGGGCCAGACGCCCAATGAGTACGGCCCGCCGAACACGCAGTCGTATGCTTCCACGTCGAAAATCTCCTGCTTCTCCGGATCGGGGTTGGAGGTGCCCCAAGGAAGCAAGGTCAGGGCGTGTCCCCCTCCGTTCGAGAGATGGCTTGTGACATCCACGAATATGTAGCAGCCCTTGATGACATAACCTCCGTTACAATTGTCGTCGTCGGGGTAGGACGGGCGCCATGGGGTTATGTCCGGACGGCAGCGGGGGTCGCCGTAACTGGAAGTGATGGTGATCCCGTCGTCATTGGAGTGGAAGAAAGAGCGTGTCAGCCGGACATCCCTCATACCTCCGCCGAACCCGAACCCGTCGCCGCTGGTGCAGGTGGGATACATCAGTTTGACATTGCCGACGTAGAGTTCCCGTGTGGATGTGAACTGGGTGAAGTAGCTGGGTGACAGCAGGATGTCGATGTCCCGCACCTCCATCCGGTCCACATTGTTAGTGCCGAGGGCGCAAATGTGGATCTGGTCGGAACAGGTCCCGTGGAGCCAGACCACGTCCTGGTTATCCGTGTGGCGGTTATAGTTAAGCAAGGTTCCCGGGCCCGTGACCTTCACGTGGTCCACATCCTTGGCCAGCACCATCGGGAGGTTGATGTACAGGCAGTGCGTCCAAGGCACCCCCGGGATATTCGTGTTGTGCCCGTAGAGGACATCGTAATCGTAGTGCCTGCGGTCTGGTGATTGCCAGAGAACAGCCCCGTCGCCGAGGTGGAGTTCCACCCCGCTCCGAAGGCTCAGGTGTGTCACGACGTAACGCCGCCCGAACTCCTTCTCCATCTCGTTTCTGGGTGTCCCGGGCACGACCACACGTCCTCCACCCGCCGCCCCGCAGGCGTCTATGGCCTTCTGTATGGCCCGGGTGTCATCGGTGAAAGCGTCTCCCTTGGCCCCGTATCCAGTCACGTCGAAATCCCTTTCCGGCAAGTCGAAGGCGAATGGATTCTCATCGAAATCCTCCCAATTCTCAATATAGAAATACGGTCCGACTTTCACCACGGAGCCGTCATCGGATCGCAGAACAGCGGCGAACCGGCTTGAAAGGCGGGTCATACGGCCGTCCAGACGGCTGTTCTTTATGGAGGTCACTGAGAAGTTTTCCCCTGCGGGACCGCTGTATAGCGACTCGCAAGCGGCCAGTTTGTCCCCGTCCAGCGGGCCGTCAACCTTGTACATCGGAGCCTCATAAATCTCCAAGGTCTTGAAACGGCCGAGATACGAGGGGGCAACCGATCCCTCGATCGTCAGGTTATCCTTGTCCGCCCGGCAGGAGACCTTTCCGGCATATTCCTCGATAGGTCTTTCCTGCAGGAAATCAACACGTTCTATGTCCCAGACACCTTTAGATCCAGCCGGGGGAGTCAACCGCAACCCTGTCAGGAAGCCGTCGGAAGCGGGAAGGTCGGAGACATTGATGTAGCATGCTTGTATCTCTCGGCCAGGTCGCAGAGCCACGGCTTTCGATTGTTCTGAACAATACTCGGGATGAGTGTCGGTCGTGAACCATACCCTCACGGAATCGGCGCCCCGGTTCCTCAAGGCTATGAAAAAGGTGTTGAACCGCTCGAGCGGGGGATTGTAGATCAAGTTCCGGCTTTCCGGCAGGGCGTCGGTGAACAAGGCGGCCCCCTCGCGGAACCTCAGACGCAGGGCGTCGCCACGGCGGGACACTTTCCCGTTCACAGCCCCGAAACGCCTCTCGCTGCCTGGAACGGAGAATTCCAGATCCAGAGGTTCACCGGCACGGACATAGTCAATCAGCATCCCGAAGTCCTCGACGGCCCAAGGTTCCTCGCTATCGTTCATAAGTGAGATCTCGATTCTCTCCACTTTCCGTAGGAAACGGCATCCCGAAAGGTCGAGAAGCACAGAGCTCCATTTCGACGGGATGATGTGGGAGAGGCAGACATATTCCTTACGGCCTTTTCCCAGGACGCATCTCACCCACACGTTGTCCCCGGGCCGGCGGGCCGGCAGAAAAAGAGACACTTCCATCACAGGCTTGGACCTGAGATCAAGTGGGTGGTCGAAGATTTTCCTGACCCCGCGCCACCGGGAGGCGGGCAAGGCCTCCGGTGTGGTGATCAGCAGGGAAGAGGCTCCCTCCTTGAACTTCGCGTCGCTGCCCTCGCCATCGCCGGTGTAATCTAGGGTGGAGCCGTCGCTGACTGTGGCCTCGCAACCTTCAAAAGGAATCCAACCCTCGTCCGAGGTGTCGAAAGAGGCGATGTCGATAAGGTTGACCAGGGATATGCGGCAAGAAAGATCCCGGATAGGCTCCAGGGTTGTACCGGCGGCTGTCGCCAGCACCGCCGTCAAGATAGCGAGCGGGAGAGATAGGAGGATTCTCATTTTTGGAACCCGGTCATCGAGTAGGGCTTGTCGGCGGGCTTGAGGCCGCGGGACTTGTTGGGCTTGGAGGCCATCTCGAACTCCAGTACGCCTCCCTCGAGGAGGTCGGAGTGGGTGATGTAGAGTTTCGAATACTCCTTGCCGTTGAGGAGGACCCTCTTGACGTAGCGGTTCTTGTCGCTCACCTTGGGGGCTTTGATAGTCAACGATTTCCCGTTGGGAAGATTGATTGACACCTCTTTCAGGAAAGGCGCGCCGAAGACATATTGGTCACTTCCGGGGCAGACCGGGTAGAAGCCAAGGACACCGAAAATGTACCAGGCGCTCATCTGGCCGCAGTCGTCGTTGCCTCCGAGCCCTCGGATCTCCGGACGGTACATCCTGTTGATGATCTCCCTCATCCAGTACTGGGTCTTCCAGGGCTGGGAGGTCCAGGCGTAGAGATAAGGAATATGATGGCTTGGCTCGTTGCCGTGGACATATCCCCCGATCAGGCAGTCCTTGGTGATGTCCTCGTTGTCAGCGTAGGCGTATTCCGGCAAGTCGTTGTAGAAGAGTTCGTCAAGCGCGGAGACGAACTTTTTCCCTCCGCCCATCAAATCCATCACCCCGTAGATGTCCTGAGGGGCGTGGAAGGTGAAATTCAGCGAGTTGCCCTCAATGAAGCCTTCCCCGACCGTCTGCATGATGTCGAAGTCCTTCTTGTAGGTCCCGTCCTTGTATTTGGGTCGGCAGAATCCAAGGTCCGTGTCGAAGACGTTCCGGTAATACAGCGCCCTGGGGGCGTATTCCTTGGCTACGGCGTCATCTCCGGCGATTCTGGCGGTGTTCCAGATGGTCCAGTCGTCGTAGGAATACTCAAGGGTATTGCTGGCCGCCGTGGCGATGTTGTCATAAGGGACGTAGCCGAGTTTCATGTAGTCGCCAAGGCCGCAGTACCATTCCTGTCTGGATGTGGTCACCATGGCCTCCAGCGCCCTCTTTTTGTCGATGTTCAGCCCCTTCGCGATGGCGTCCGCCAGCACCGGGACGGCGTGGTATCCGCTCATGCACCAGTTCTCGTTCGCCATATGGCTCCAGACCGGAAGCATGTGAAGGACGTTCTGGTCGTAATGGGCCAGCATGGACTTCACGATGTCCTCGTCCCTGTCTGGCTTGAAAAGGGCGAGGAAAGGATGCTCCGCCCTGTAGGTGTCCCAAAGGGAGAACACAGTGTAATTCGTGAACCCGTCGGCGTGGTGGATCTCATGGTCCAGACCCCTGTAGGCCCCGTCCACATCCATATAGACCGAAGGGTTTATCATCGTGTGGTACAGGGAGGTGTAGAACATCTTCTTCTCGGCGTCTGTCCCGGTCACCTCCATCTGCGAGAGCTCTTTCTCCCAGGCTTTCTCCGCCGCCGCCGCGATCTGGTCGAATGTCTTGCCCTCGGCCTCGGCCTTCAGGTTCTTGAGAGCGCCGGTGGTCCCGGTAGAGGACAGGGCGACTTTGACGGTCAGCTTTGGGTTTTTCGAGGTGGCGAACTTGAACCAGGCCACGAGCTTGCGACCGGCCATCGCCGCGAAGTTCCTGCTTGTGTCGAATTTCGACCAGCCTCCCTTGTAGTCGATTCTCTGGCGGTCAGTGTAGCCGTATTCGACGACGGGTTGTGAGAACTCGATGGCGAAATAGGTGTAATTAGTTCTGGCCCAGCCGTTTGTGATACGGTATCCCACAACGTGGGTGGGGTCCTGCACCTGAACCTCGGCCCACAGGGTTTTGCCGTCGTAGTCATAGATGCCGTGAATGAGGTCAAGGATCAGATGTCCATCGGCGGGGAAGGTATACTCATGAACTCCTACCCTCTCGGTGGCGGTCAGCCTCGCCTTGACGCCATAGTCGTCCAGCGTGACCTCGTAATATCCCGGTCGGGCTTTCTCGCTGTCGTGGCTGTAACGGCTGCGGAAACCGCTGTCAGGGTTGTCAGCCGTGCCGGGGTTCAGCTTAATGGGGCCGGTGGCCGGCATAATCAGGATGTCCCCAAGGTCGGAGTGGCCGGTGCCGCTGAAATGGGTATGGCTGAAGCCGACGATGGTGGGGTCGGTGTACCGGTAGCCGGCGCAGGTCTCATAAACCATCGGTTGGTACTTCCCGAGAATATTGTGTGGGATGGAGTCCGTGTCCGGGCTTAGCTGGACGCCTCCGAAAGGCACGCAGGCGCCGGGGAAGGTGTGACCCATGCCGTCGGTCCCGATGAAGGGATCCACATAGCTAGTCTTGGTCTGGCCGGCGGCGGCGAGGCAGAGAAGCAAGGCCGCTCCGACGAGTATAAGGTGTTTTTTCATATTCATTCAGCTTATTTTATGCCGTATTTCCGGAGAATCTTCTTGACAGGTTTCTCGATGGACCTTGCCCAGAGCTGGTAGCCGCGGTCGGAGGGATGGGTGCCGTCCTGGGTGGTCTCATGGTCCTCGGCCGAGGCGTTCGGATAGATGTAATAGACGTCCTTGTACTTCTTGCAGGCGACCTTCATCAGGCTGTCGGCGAAAGCGATCCTGTCAGCCTCGGCTTTGGCTGAGCCGGTGTTGAAGTTGCGCCACTCGCGGTAGATCGTCCTTTGGAAAATCAATGGTTTGCCGGGATGGGCGGCTTGGACTTTCTCGATGAACGGGAATAGCCTTTCCTTGATCTGCTCGATGGAAGGATTTGAGAATGAGTCGAATATGAAGGCGTCCACATCAGCCGCCGCCAGCACGTCGGCGAAATAGTCCTGAAGCTTGCAGTTGCCGCTGCACCCCAGGCTGAGAAGCTGCAGGCCGGTCTCCCTTGAGAAGACCGCCGGGTAGGTCATGCCGGCCCTGCTGGTAGAGATCCCGTGGGTGAAACTTGACCCGAAAATCCCGATCCTGTGGCGGAACGGATTGGGTAGCGGCTCAATGACCGATCCTTTCTCGACACCGAGTTTCACCGAATATTCCTCGCTCAGGATCGGAAGGTACAGCAGGCACTCTTTCATACCGCCGTCCATGTTGGCGATAACGTTGAACGGCTTCGTGAGGTCACCTGCCACACCGGCGCCGGCCCAGATCCACTTGCCGTCCCGGCGGATGTAAAGGTCATAACCTCTCGCCGAGTACCCTCCAGTGTTGTTGGGGTAACCCACGTCACCATATTCGGTGAGGACGGAGATGGTCTTGGAATTGGTCTTGAAGGCCACGGAGATCCCGGAGGACTCGCGCACCTGGATGTTCTCGCTCCTTGTGAACCCCTTGAACTTGACAGTGTCCACCCTGTGGTAGGGGTTGGGTGTGTCCATGAGTTTGCCGACCAAGGTCAGGTCAGAGGCTTCGGTGTAAACGAATTTGTCATCCGCCGGAGTCTGGGCGGCCATCTGAAAGGCCATCGCGGAGATCAGGAAGAGGGTGGTCAATTTTTTCATCGTATTTCAACGCTAGCTTTACAAATGTACGATTTTTGACGAATAATATGATTAACTTTGCTAATACTTGATTCCTCTGAATATGAAAAGATTTGTCCTTATCGCCTTGTCGGCGTTTCTCCCGTTTGTCCCTGTCTCTTCCCAGAACTCGATGACAGTCAAACCAGGAGCCGGGCGAGTCGAGTATAACCCCATGATATTCGGCGCCTTTCTGGAGCACTTCGACAACCAGGTCTATGGCGGGGTCTTCTGCCCCGGCAGCCCTCTCTCAGATGAGGACGGTTTCCGGAAAGACGTCATCGAGGCCGTGAAGGAGCTCAAGGTGCCGATAGTGCGTTGGCCAGGCGGGTGCTTCGTCTCGGCTTACCACTGGAAAGACGCTGTAGGCCCAGACCGCCAGAGCGTCTGGGACAAGGCCTGGCAGGTTGAGGATCCCAACACATTCGGCACGGACGAGTTCGTTAAATGGTGCCGCAAAGTCGGGTGCGAGCCGTTCATCTGCACGAACGCCGGCACCGGCACGATGGAGGAGATGAGCGACTGGGTGGAATACTGCAACCAGACTGTCGGGAAGTTCGCCCGCCAAAGGGCGGCCAACGGCTCCCCGGAGCCTTTCAACGTGAAGTACTGGAGCATAGGCAACGAGAACTGGGGAATGCACGAGCTGGGCGAGAAGAGTCCAGAGGAGTGGGGCCCGCTAGTGACCGAGAGCGCCAAGCTGATGTTGAGCGCCGATAAGAACATAAAGCTTTTCGCCGCCGCCCTGCCGGACAGGTACTGGACTTTGCCCCTGCTGAAAAAAGCGGGCTATCTTCTTGATTATGTGTCCATTCACGGGTATTGGGCCGGGCATGACATAAGCAGGGACCCCGGCACCTATCTCCAGTGCGTGTTGAGGACGGGATGGCCTGAGGACAGCATAAACAACACCATCAAGATCCTTGAGGAGGCGGGGATGGAGGGCCGGATCAAGATCGCTTTCGACGAGTGGAACCTCAGGGGCTGGTACCATCCGGGGATAGGGAACCTCAAGGTCGGCTACGACTATCAGGCCCGCCGGGAGAACGACATCGCCTCGACTTACACCATGGCCGACGCGGTGTTCACGGCCTGCTTCCTGAATACTTGCCTGCGTCACGCCGACAAGGTCGAGATAGCCTGCATATCCCCGATAGCGAACACCAGAGGGCCGATATTCGTGCATCCGGAGGGTATTGTAAAGAGGACATCCTTCTATGCCATGAAGATGTATTCCAACGATTTGCTTCCCTATGTGGTCCCGACGGTCAACGTCGTCGATCCTCTTCCTGTGGAGGATGACTCGACCGGGGTGCTGGATGTGCTCCTGACTTCCGACGCGGCCGGGAAGAGGTTCGTCTGCGCTGTCACGAACAAGCATCCCGAGAAAGCGGAGCCTCTCACTATCGACTTCAAGGGCATGGGCCTCAAGACGCCGAAGAAGGTGTCCGCGAGGGTACTGTGCGGGGATTCCGCTTTGGACTACAACGACATAGGCGACGAGAGCGTCAAGCCTTTCGACACGACCATGACCGTCAAGGATGGTGTTGTCAGCGTTCCCGCCCATTCCGTGACTTTCCTTTTCCTTGAATAGACCTTAAAACCCTTGGATATGAGAAAACAGCTGTTCTATATTCTCGCCGCCTTGGCGGTAATCTCATGTGAGAGAACGGTAGCGCCAACGGCTTTCGACGAGTCAAAGGTGGTCCTCTCGCTAGGAGTCGTGAGCGACGTCCACATCAACACGGCGCTCCCTGTCACCTCAGCCAAATGGGAAAACGCCCTTAAGCTTCTTCAAGAGAAGGCGGCTGAGAGCGATCCCGACGGCTTGGACGGTGTCCTCGTGGCCGGAGACATGATCGACTATCCCAACGAGGATTTCATAATGGAGTTCAAGCGGGTTTACGAGTCGGTTCTGGACCCTGTGAAGACCCCTCTCGTCTATACTGTCGGCAATCACGACGTGCCTGATTACCGATGGAACGAGACGATGGTCACCGATGCCGGCTATATAGCCAAAGCTCTGGGCGACAATTATTTCCTGACAGATTTGGACAAGGAGGCGTTCGATGGTCTTGAGTGCCGTCATTGCGCTGTGGGTGATTATAATATCCTCTCCGTTTCCCCCAACGGGACCAGCCCGGTAACATATTCCCCGGAGGCCCTGGAATGGCTGGACGCCAAATTGTCGGCGATCACTTCAAAGAATCCTTCACGTTATGTCATCGTGATCACCCATCCGATGTTGTATGACACCGTGTATGGAAGTCTTCTCGGGGAGGCGGACGGGATTTGGAAATCCTATCTTCCCGGCTACTGGGCGACAAGGGAGTTGCCGGAGATCCTGTCAAAATACCCTCAGGTTGTGGCCTTCGGCGGCCATCTACACTTCCCTTTGAATGACCCCCGAAGCGTCTGGCAAGGCGATTTCACGGCCCTAGGATGCGGTTCGGTCAGGTATATGGCTCTGGAGGCCGGGGGTTACGAGGACATGGCCGGGCAGACCACGATGAAGGACAAGGACGAGTTCTCGCAAGGCAACCTTCTGCAGTTTGACTCGAACGGGAACATGAGGATTCTCCGGATGGATTTCTATAATAAGGATGTCATCGGGGAACCACTTCTCATGTCTCACCCGCTCAAGGACAAGAGGCATCTTGAGGCATATTCGTTCCCTCCGCGCCAAGCCGCGAACGAGGCGCCGTCGCTTACCTCGCTGAACGCCTCTTATGTGGCTCCGCCGGCCTCCAGGAAAAAGGACAGCCCGGGAATAATCTCCGTCAGTTTCCCGGCCGGGAGCGACGACGAGTTCGTCCACCATTATGTGGTGGAGCTGTCCTCCGGGGGCGAGGTTCTCGCCACCAAGAGAATCCTCGCGGATTTTTACAAATACCCGTCACCTTCTATGATGAAGACCTCATGGGAGGTCGCTTTCGCCCTGGAGGAGTATCCCGAGAAATGTGTCGTGTCCCTTACGGCTTACGACTCCTGGGACGCTTCCAGCGAGACTCTGACGAAAGAGGTGGTGGTTAAATAAGATTGATACACAAAGGATTATGAGATTTGTCAGTTGGAACGTCAACGGCCTTCGTGCCTGCGCCGGCAAAGGCGAGTTCGACAAGGCTTTCACGGCTCTGGACGCGGATTTCTTCTGTCTGCAGGAGACCAAGATGCAGCCCGGTCAGCTTGACCTCGAGTATCTGGGATACACCTCTTACTGGAACTCGGCCGAGAAGAAAGGTTATTCCGGGACGGCGATATATTCAAGGCATGAGCCACTGTCGGTAACTTACGGGATCGGTATTCCTGAGCACGACACGGAGGGCCGCGTCATCACTTTGGAGATGCCGGACTTCTTCCTTGTCTGCGTCTATACCCCGAACTCCCAGGACGGCCTTCGCAGGCTGGACTACAGGATGACCTGGGAGGACGCCTTCAAGGAATATCTGCTTGGCCTCAAAGCCCGCAAGGAGGTTGTCGTCTGCGGTGACCTCAATGTCGCCCATCAGGAGATTGACATCAAGAACCCCCAGTCCAACCGCCGCAACGCCGGTTTCACGGATGAGGAGCGAAGTAAGTTCTCCGAGCTTCTTCAGTCCGGTTTCATCGACACCTGGCGCCACCAGCACCCTGACGAGGTGAAATACTCATGGTGGTCCTACAGGTTCAACGCGAGGGCGAACAACGCAGGTTGGCGCATCGATTATTTCCTGGTCTCCGAGGGGCTTAAGGACAAAATCGCAGGGACGGAGATCCACAACGAGATATTCGGGTCCGACCACTGCCCTGTGGAACTGGTCCTGGACGTTTGATAAAGAGAGATTTTCTTATTATCTTGTCGTGTTAAAGCGACTTATTTCAACACAAGACCATCATGCGACTGGTTAAGACCTTAAAAATCATGTTGCCGCTGCTCGCCGTCATCCTGGCCGCGGGATGCGGGGAGAAGGAGAAAGAGCAGCCGAAGCCGATTCTCCCCTCGGTCATCATACAGCAGGGAAGCCTCAATTTCCAAAGTTCTGGCGGGGAGCAGACGGTCTCGTTCGTCTCCACGTTCGATTGGGTCGCCAACTCTACCCAGAGCTGGGTGAAGCTGACCCCTTCTTCAGGAATGGGAGCCTCTTCTTGCCAGACCATCAAAATCACGGTCGAGGAGAATAAGGAGGACCAGCGCTCGGCCGAGGTGACAATCAGCGCGGCCGGGGTTAGCGGGACGATCAAAATCTCTCAAAGCAAGGGAGCCGAGGCGGCGGTTACCATCAATGAGTTCTATTCCAAGAAGGTGGACAACTCTACATGGTACAAGGTCACCGGGGAGATAGTCGGGATCGCCAACCCCTTTTACGGCAATTTCTATATTGTCGATAATTCCAATTATCTCTATGTCTATGGCTTGACCACCAAAAAGGTCGCCTCCAATGACCAAAGTTTTCCTTCCCTTGGCCTGAAGGTCGGGGACAGGGTGACCTTCATGTCGCTGCGGAGCGAGCACAACGGGGTGGTGGAGGCCGGCGGTACGACCCCCGCCTATTATGTCTCACATGAGAGCGGCGAGTACAAGATGGGCCGCAAGGAGGCGGCAGCCTCCGCCAAATGGCTCGAGCTTCCCGCCACGGATCCCGATGACGGGATGGATCTTCTCACCCATTTCTACCCTGACGGCAAGATGAGGAGCTATTCGTCCTATTGGGATTATGACGCGCTGGTCGCCCCCTGGGTGGCTTATCCTCTATGCAAAGGTATCATCGGTTCCGGCGCCCGCACCATTGGTTCGGACAGGACGGCCAACGCCTTCCCGCTCGATCCCCTTCTCCCTCTTGACAAGCAGCCGTTGCTGAACAACAGTTATCAGAACGGCAACGGCGGAGCCTTCGACCGCGGCCATCAGCTGCCCCAGGCCGACCGCAAGGACATGAGGGTCAACATCGAGACTTTCTTCTCCACTAATATGACTCCTCAGCTCAACTCCCTCAACTCCAACGCGTGGGCTATCCTCGAGCAAAAGGTAAGAAGCTGGGCCGAGAACAGCGCCACCGACACAATGTATGTCGTGACCGGCTGTGTCACCGAGGGGAGTGAGCTTTATTCGTTGGACAATGACAAGAAGAAGGTCAAGGTGCCGGTGGGCTATTACAAGGCTTTGCTGCGGCTCGCCAAGGACAGGGCCACGGGGACTTCCGGGTATAACGCCCTCGCGGTGTGGATGGATCATGAGAAGAACACGGCGACCAGTATCACCAAGGCCATGACCATAAGCGTCGATTCTCTGGAGAGAAAGGTTGGTGTGGACTTCTTCGTCAACCTCCCGAAGGATATCCAGGATGTAGTCGAGGCGGAGATTCCGGCCGATGTCGCCTGGTGGTGGAATAATTGATATTCAAACGGATATGCGTAATAAAGCGGTATTCGCCCTCCTGCTGTTCCTCTTCCTCGGGAGCGCCGCGCTTCCCGTCGAGGGAAGGAAAAAGGATCATGTGATCGGGTTCTACAATCTTGAGAACCTCTTCGACACGGTCCATGACGAGGGAAAGAACGACTACGATTTCACGCCTGAGGGAAGGAACGCCTGGACGGAGGAGAGATACAACAAGAAGCTTTCGAATATGGCAACGGTGTTGAGGGACATGAAGATCAGGAACAACGCCTGGCACACTGTCCTCGGTGTGGCCGAGGTCGAGAACGGCCGGGTTCTGGCGGATCTTGTCGCGAGGCCGGAGATCGCCGAGGCCGGGTTCAGTTTCATCCATTACGAGAGCCCAGACAGGAGGGGAATCGATGTGGGCCTTCTCTACCGCCCCTCCGAGTTCAAGGTGCTGGAGAGCGTCGCCATCCCCTATGATTTCAATTCGGACATCTCGTTCGAGTACAATGAGGAGGAGCGGAACGCGTTCAGGACCAGGGATATACTCATGGTCAGGGGAACCATCGAGGGCGAGATGTTCTGTTTCTATGTCGCTCATACCCCTTCGAGAGTGGGAAACAAGGGCGGGGACCTCAGGGGTCGCTCATGTGAGATTATCCGTCAGGACGCTCTCAGGCGGATGATCGAGTATCCCGGGCTGAAGGTGATCGTGATGGGAGACATGAATGACAATCCCGCCGACCCCAGCCAGGTGGAGTACCTTCACGCCAGGGAGACCATGGAAGAGGTCGGGGAAGGGGATTTCTTCTCACCGTTCATTTCCATGCATAAGGCCGGCTACGGAACCGAGGAGTACCGCGGCGAATGGAATATATTCGATATCATCGTGGTAAGCAAGTCGCTTTGCGAGGCCCCGAGGGGTTCTTTCACCGTAAAGCCGGTTGAGAAAGGGATTTATTACGGCGGAGTGTTCGTCGAGCCGTACATGGTCCAGCAAGAGGGTCCCTATGCGGGCACGCCCAAACGGACCTTCTCCGGAGGCCAGTTCAACGACGGCTACAGCGACCACTATCCGACTTATATCGTGATATCAAGAAAAAAAGGCAAATAAAGAATGACCGGAAAAGAGTTATTTGAGCCGCCCAAAGTGACGACGATCAATTTGGATGTGTCGACTGTCATATTGATAGCCAGCACCGAGAATTACAAGGAGGTCGATGTGGACCCGTTCAGTGATGATGATTAAAACAGGAGCGACCATGAGAACCAGAATAAAAGGAATAGCGATATTCATGACTGCGGCCTGCATGATCGCCGCGGTGTCCTGCGACAAGGAGGAAGCCCCGATAGAAGTCGAGGAGGTTATCGTCGAGGAACCTACGCCTGAGGATCCGGTTTATCGCCTTGTGGCCGGTTTCGAGGGAAGTGATGACACCAGGACGTCTCTTGTTTTTGACGAGACCAACAAAGTGGTGAAGGTCTCCTGGGAGCCTGGTGACCAGTTCAGCATGTTCGGCGGAGGATACAGGGCGGATTATGTGACCTCAGGCTCAGGCACTTCGGCGGAATTCACCTCGCCGCACGGCCTTCCGGAAGGTCCTTGCTACAGTTTCTATCCCTCGAGCAGAACCAACGGAAATATTCCACTGGGTGACGGGTCTTATCATCCTTTTTCGGCCATACCGTCCGTCCAGACGGCGGTCCCCGGGGGAATCGCCTCTGACATGAACATCATGGTGGCGTATTCCGAGAGCCAGTCGGACGACTTGACTTTCAGGAATGTCTATTCAATGGTTAGATTCCGGATGTCCGGGAATATCGTCTCCTCCATCGACTCGGTTGTGTTCGACGCCGGGACCACCATAGCCGGTTACATGATGATCGAGGACATGGAGACCTCGGACCCTAAGATCAATATCTCGATAGGCATTACCGGAGGGGACGCTTTCGGGAAGCGGACCAACTCTGTCAAGCTTCTGCCTCCAAGCGGATCCACTTTTGCCGGGAACGTTGACTACATCTTCGTCCTGGCCCCTGTGGACATCAACGGCTTCGACATGTTCTTCTACGGCGACAACGGCAAGTATGTCAGGAAGCACTCCAAGAAATCGATGTCCTTCCAAAGGTCTAAATCATATAATTTCGGCGTTATCAATGTCGGCGATGAGTTCCCTGAGGAAGAGAATCAGGAGGGTGTTTATCAATATATGACCGCCTCGATGGGTTACACCCCGGTGGTCCTGAACCTGATAGCGGAGGGGTACACGATGGACGAGTTGTCCAAATTCTCCAGACAGGCCGAGAGCGCCGCTGATTTCATATTCAGCGTGGAGCCTTTCAAGACTTACAAGAAATATTTCACGGTCAATATCTGCAAGGTAGCCTCCAACGAGTCCGGGGCCAGTGTCACGGACGGGAACGGGCATATTACCCAGAACCGTGACACGTATTTCAAGGCAAGATGGGGAGAGGACAGTTACAGCGACATGAGAGTGGACGAAACCATATTGATGAGCTATCTTGAGTCGAAGGGGATAGGAGGTTATTCCAGCCCCGCTACCAACGCTGTGATTGTCAATGATTCCCGTTACGGAGGTATCTGCCACCTCAATGATGTCGGCTTGGGATGCTATGCCATCTGCCCTGTCACGGACGAAGGGGGGCCTTTGGGATGGAGCTATCCCGGCTTGGAGGCGAAGGACAATCTCACCGTGTATTCTTCCGGGGATTACGAGACAAGGGATGTCACGGAGGAGGAGATCCAGAACGAGATCGGTCGCAGTTACGGCACCTGGAAGAACACGCTTCTGCATGAGCTTTGCGGCCACGGCTTCGGTCTGTTTGCCGACGAGTACTGGTACAATGTGTCTTTCGGCCATGGTGGCATGCCCAGCGGACTGCGCGGGCGCAACCTGTCCTCCAGTCTCACCGGGGCCGGATGGCAATCCATGATTGACGACCAGGCCGCCCTCGAGTCCCTGAATCCTCTTTATTCCAGGATCGGGTTGTACCAAGGCGGCGGAGTGTACATGTTCGGGTATTGGAGAAGCGAGAGGGTCAGCTGCATGATAGACAACAGGGCTTACTTCTCCACATGGCAGAGATACGTCCTCACCGATAGGATCTTGGATCTCGCCGGCGCCGGTTCCATCAACTGGGATGAGTTCTTTGAGAATGACGATCCCACCGATCCGGTAAGGGATATCGCCACCCGTTCCGATATCTCATACGAGGGAATACCTATCATGCCGCCTACGGCGCCACCTGTGATAAACAATCGATATTATGAATAAAACACTAATCGCGTTGGGAGCTATCGTCATGATCACAGCTTGCGCCCAGACAAAGAATCCTTTCTTTAAAGAGTGGGACACCCCCTACGGGATCCCCCCGTTCGACCAGATTACCCTCGCCGACTATATCCCCGCTGTCAAGGAGGGGATCGCCAGGCACGAGAAGGAGCTGAAGGCCATTCTGGACAATCCGGACGCCCCGACTTTCAAGAACACGGTCGAGGCTTACGAGTTCTCGGGTGAGCTTCTCGACAAGGTGTCCGCGGTCCTTTTCAACCTTCAGGAGACAGAGGGGAGCGACGAGATGGAGAAAGTCGCCGCCGAGGCTCTCGAGCTCCTGACCGCCCACGAGAACACCGTCTCGATGGACAAAAGATTCTACGAGAGGGTCAAGGCGGTCTATGACGCCGACCAGAGCGGACTCACTAGGGAACAACAGATGGTTCTGAAGAATCTTTACAAGAGTTTCACCCGCAACGGTGTTGGTCTCGACGAGGCCTCGCAGGAGCGCCTTAAGGAGATCAACCTGAAGATCGCCGCCTCGCGGCAGAAGTTCGGGACGAACCTGCTCGCGGAGAACAACGCTTTCAAGGAGAAGTTCGGGATCCCCGTGTCGTCGTACACGGCGGAGATGACCTCTTGCGAGGACAGGGCCCGCAGGGAGGAGATGTTCAAGGCGTATTCCTCAAGGGGCAATAACGGCAACGATAACGACAACAAGGCCCTCTGCCTCGAGATCCTGAAATTGCGCGCGGAGAAGGCCCGCCTTCTCGGTTTCGACACTTTCGCCGCCTACGAGCTGGACGACAAGATGGCCGGGAACCCCGCCGCTGTGGACGAGTTCCTGGACAAGATCCAAAAGGCCTCGAACGCCAAGGCGAAACAGGAAGTCTATGACATGCGGAAAGTTATGGACGAGGATGTGGCCGCAGGCAAGCTTCCGAAGGATTCTAAGATAGAGCCTTGGGACTGGTTCTATTACGCCGAGAAGGTTCGGGCGAGGAAGTATGACCTAGACGAGAGCCAGACCAAGCCTTACTTCAAGATGGAGAACGTCCGTCAGGGGATATTCACGGCCGCCAACAAGTTATACGGGATCAATGTGGAGCCGGTCTCAGGCGTGCCTGTTTACAATCCCGCCGCGGAGGCTTTCAAAGTGACGGACACCGACGGGAGCCTGCTGGGAATATTCATGACCGATTATTTTCCCCGTTCCTCCAAGAGGGGCGGAGCCTGGATGACCAATTTCAGGGAGCAGTACATCGACAAGGACGGGAATGATGTCCGTCCCATCGTGATTAATGTGGGCAATATGACGGCTCCCACAGAGACGGAGCCTGCCCTGTTCACCATCGACGAGGTCGAGACGGTCTTTCACGAGTTCGGGCACGCCCTTCATGGGCTGCTTACAAAGTGCGCCTACAAATCGGTCAGCGGAACCAGCGTCAAAAGGGACTTCGTGGAGACGTTCTCACAGTTCAACGAGAACTGGGCGTTCCAGCCGGAGATCCTCGCCGAGTACGCCAGGCACTATGAGACCGGCGAGGTTATTCCTGAATATCTTGTGGCCAAGATCAACAACGCCGGCAAGTTCAACCAGGGCTTCATGACATCGGAGCTTTGCGCCGCCTCCATTCTGGACATGAAATGGCATGAGCTGACGCTCGAGGATTTGGAGAAGATGAGCGAGGGCGACCAGGCGGCCAATGTGGCGGCTTTCGAGAAGAAGGTTTGCGAGGAGATGGGGCTCATCGACGAGATCATTCCCCGCTACCGGACGACCTACTTCAACCACATATTCAACAGCGGCTATTGCGCCGGTTACTACAGCTACCTTTGGGCCGAGGTGCTCGACAAGGACGCTTTCGAGTATTTTGAGCAACAGGGGATCTACAATCCCGAGGTGGCGGCCAAGTTCCGGAAGACCTTCCTTGAGAGGGGCGGGAGCGAGGAGCCCATGGTGCTCTACATGATGTTCCGCGGCGCCCAGCCCGATCCCGGCGCCCTCCTCAGGGCCCGTGGCCTGGAATAACGAATATAACTTGTTTAAAATCAATATTATTATGAAAAGAACCTTATTGATGGCCCTGGCGTGCGGCTTGCTGTTCGCTTTCACGGCGAAAGCTGACGAGGCGAGACTGCTCAGGTTCCCCGCCACCAACGGGACCGACATCGTCTTCTCTTATGCCGGCGACCTCTTCTCCGCCCCTCTCGCGGGTGGCGAGGCCAAGAGGCTTACCTCGCACATCGGTTACGAGATGTTCGCCAAGTATTCCCCGGACGGCAAGACTATCGCCTTCACCGGAGAGTACGACGGCAACCGCGAGGTTTACATCATCCCCGCAGGCGGTGGCGAGCCTGTCCGTCTGACCTACACCTCCACCAATTCAAGAGACGATCTCGGCGACCGTATGGGTCCCAACAACATCGTGATGGGTTGGACTGTTGACGGCAAGTACATCATCTACCGCAACCGCACCGGCGAGGGCTTCCCCGGCAAACTCTGGAAGATCTCTGTCAAGGGCGGCATGCCCGAGGAGTTGCCCCTTCCCGAGGGAGGTTTCTGCAGCTATTCCCCCGACGGGACGAAACTGGCTTACAACCGTGTGATGAGGGAGTTCCGCACATGGAAGTACTATCGCGGAGGTATGGCCGACGAGGTCTGGATCTATGACGGGAAGTCCGTCGAGAAGATTACCGACAACCCCGCCCAGGACATATTCCCGATGTGGGTCGGCGATGAGATATATTTCGCCTCTGACCGCGACATGACGATGAACATCTTTGTCTATAACACCAAGACAAAGGCCACGTCCAAGGTTACCTCTTTCAATGACTTCGATGTGAAGTTCCCCAGCACCAACGGCAAGCTGGTGGTCTTCGAGAAGGGAGGTTATCTCTACAAGCTCGATCCCGTCACGAAGAAGGCTGAGCAGATTCACATCACCCTTGTCTCCGACTTCGTATATGCCCGTCCCGAGTACAAGAAGGTGCAGGGCGGCGGTGGACGCGGCTTTGGCGGCGGTGGTGGCCTCAGCGTGTCTCCTGACGGCAAGAGGGCTGTCACCACGGTCCGCGGCGAGGTCTTCGATGTTCCTGTGGGCAAAGGTATCACAAGGAACATCACGAACACTCCCGGAGCCAACGAGCGCGGCGCTTCCTGGAGCCCGGATGGCAAGTGGATCGCCTACATCAGCGATGTCACCGGTGAGAACGAGGTTTATCTCTACGATCCCGCCACCGAGACCACGGTCCAGGCGACGAAGGGTAACGACACCTACATCAGCAACCTGATGTGGGCCCCGGACAGCAAACACCTGTACTACACAGACCGCAAGAACCGTCTTGTGGAGGTGGATCCCGCCACCAAGGCGAAGAAGGTGGTATTCTCAAGCCCTGAGGGTGGTCTTTACGGAGTCTCCTTCTCCCCTGACAGCAAATGGATCGCCTATACCAAGCGGGCCTCCAACGACATTAGCGTCATCTATGTCCACAATCTCGCCACGGGCAAGGTTTACCCTGTCACCGAGAAGTGGTACGACTCAAGTTCACCGATATTCTCCGCTGATGGTAAATACCTGATATTCACGGCCAACCGTGACCTGTCCCCGATTTACAGCAACATCGAGTGGAACTATTCCTATTCCAACATGTCGGCCACTTACATGGCCATGCTGGCGAAAGACACTCCTTCGCCTCTGCTCCCGACCGACAGCGAGTCCTCCCCGGCAAAGGCTGAGGAGAACGCCCGTCCCGCCGGCCCCGGCGGCCCTGGTGGTCCCGGAGCCCCCGGCGCTCCCGGAATTAGGCCTGGCGGCCCTGGCGCCGCTCCGGCTGACGCTAAGCCCGCCGAGACAAAGATCGACCCCGAGGGCCTGATCGACCGTGTCGTGAAACTTCCTCTCAACGGAGGCAGGGTGTTCTACTGCGACGGTAAGAAGGTCTGGTTCTCCGGTGGAGCCGGCGGTGGCTTCGGCGCTGGTCCCGGCGGCCCCGGCGGTCCCGGCGCGGCTGCCGGACGTTCAGCGGCTGTCAGGACCTATGATTTCGCCACTGGCAAGACCGAGGACTGCTCCGAGGGTATGATCAGCTACCGTCTCGGCGACAAGAAGGCCGTGATGAGCTCGAGAGGCAAGTCCACCGTGGTCAACTTCCCCGCGGCGAGGGTGGCCGGAGGCGAGGACATTGACACCGACAATACCTACGCTGTCATCGACTACTCTCAGGAGTGGCCCCAGATCTACAACGAGGTTTGGAGGGCTTTCCGCGACGGTTACTATCTCGAGAATATGCACGGACGCGACTGGAAGGCTGTCAAGGCCAAGTATGAGCCCCTTCTTCCTTTTGTCAAGACTCGTCTGGATCTCAACTACCTGCTTGGCGCGATGATCTCCGAGCTGGCCAGCGGCCACGCGTATGTGAATCCAGGCTCATATCCGAAACCCGAGCGTATCCCGATGGGTCTTCTCGGAGCCAAGCTCAGCAAGGACAACGGCTATTTCAAAATCAATCACATCTACGCCAGCGCCACCTACAGGCCTGAGCTTCGCGGCCCGCTCACAGAGCCCGGAATGAACATTGTCGAGGGTGACTACATCACCGCCATTGACGGCAAGTCCCTCAAGGACGTGGACAACATTTACAAGCTCCTGATCGGCAAGGCTGACAAGCTAGTTGAGCTGACAATCAACAAGAAGCCCGCCGAGGGTGGTCGCAAAGTGGTTGTCAAGCCCACTGCCGACGAGTATCCCCTTGAGCATTACGAGTGGGTCACCAACAACATCAAGACTGTCGAGGAGAAATCCGGCGGCAAGGTCGGCTACATCTATATTCCTGACATGGGAGCCGAGGGACTCAACGAGTTCGTCCGCTACTGGTATCCTCAGCTCGACAAGGAGGCCCTCATCATCGACGATCGTGAGAACGGCGGCGGAAACGTCTCCCCGATGATCATCGAGCGTCTACAGAGAGTCGTCTACAGGATGAACGCCGGCCGCGGCTCCAATCGCGTCAGCACTATTCCCGACGGCGCTCATGTCGGACCTAAGGTGTTGCTGATTAATAAGTACTCAGCTTCAGACGGCGACCTCTTCCCTTGGGGCTTCAAGGCCAACAACCTCGGTACCGTGATAGGGACCAGGACATGGGGCGGTATCGTCGGCATCGGCGGCTCGCTTCCTTACATGGACGGGACCGACGTCAGGGTTCCAGGCTCCACCAGCTATGACCCCAACACCGGGGAGTGGATTATCGAGAACTATGGAGTCGATCCCGACATCGTTCTCGACAACGACCCGATCAAGGAGTACGCCGGAACAGACGAGCAACTCCTGAAGGCCATCGAGGTGGCCCTCGAGCAGATCAAGACCCAGAAGTCTCACAAGGATCTTCCAGGGGCTCCCAAACCTCGGACTTTCAAGGATCTTGGACTCCCTCAGATTAAGTAAATAATTGAATATGAAAAGATTGTTAATGGTTCTAGTCGGGGCGTTCACGCTATTGAGCGCCCCAGGGGCCTTCGCCCAGCTCTCCGACATTGACGGAAGGTGGTCTTTCGGCGGCGGTTTCACCGGTTTCAGCCTGACGGGCATTGACGCCCCAAAGATGAAAGAGTGGGGTTTCGAGGACATGATACCCGGCTTTTATTTCGGGGTCAGTCTTGATTATGCCTTCTCCTCAATCGAGGGCCTCACCGTCGAGCCTGGGGTGTACATCACCCACTACGGGAAGCCTTTCACGTTCGGCTTGTCGGAAAACCACAAGTCGTATCACGCCAACTATATCCATATTCCCTTGAACTTGAAGTACTCTTTCCCCTTCGACAGCCAGGCTTTCGGGGTGGCGGTTTACACCGGCCCCCGTCTAAACCTTGGAATGGGAGGGAATATGTTCAGCACCGGGAAGACCTATCCCGCCATCAGGCCCTATGAGGCCCAATGGGGCTTCGGTTTGGCTATATCTATCCAGGACGCCATCCTGCTCAAGGGCGGGTATGACCTTGGGATAACCAATTGCCTCAAGAACAACAAGGATCTCGCCTTTGAAGACGGGATCGCCCGCAGGAACGCCTTCCTTGTGGGGTTGAGCTTCTTGTTCAGGTAACGGGACCGAGGAATGAAAAGTCTCTTTTGTGGTTGGCGCTGTCAATCTTGGCGGCGCTGGCTTTTTCCGGGTGCCGGCAGGCCCCGAGGGAGTGGAACGTCGTGAACGGCCAGCTCCCGATAGCGGATCCTTCCATCCTTCCTCATGACGGTGTCTATCACGCATACGGGACCGGCGAGGACGGGTTCGGCGTCTATTCCTCCAACGATCTCGAGCATTGGGTCAAGAATGGGATCGACACCTCGCTGTTCATCGACGACGACGGCAAGGCGTACCTTTACTTTGTCCGCTTCACCGGAGGTAACGTGATCTGGGTGGCCGAAATGACCGAAGACCTGCTCGGGATCAAGGAAGAGACCCTGACCCAATGCGTCGCTGCGGAAGAGTCGTGGGAGACCATCCAGGGCAAGGCCGCCGAGGGCCCTTCCGTGCTGAAGATCAAGGGAATATACAACCTGCTCTATTCAGCCAACGACTACAAGAGCCATGACTACGCCGTCGGCTATGCCGCGGGTCTGGTCGAAACAGGCCACGGGGCCCTCAGCCTGGAGGGGGGCTTGATAAACCCCGTCATCGTGGACACGTCCTTTTAGTCCTTGTTGTGGCACGATATTTAGTGTTTAGCGGGACGTAGATTATGAATATGAGAAAAACAACGATAATAGCCGCCGTGGCGGTCATCCTCGCCTGCGGCCAGTCATTCGCCCAGTCCAAGAGCTTCAAGCTCGGGCAGTGGACAGAGATCCAGAACTCGATTCTGAAAGAGCTTAACCGCTCTTATGTGGATTCCCTCCCCGTTGACAGGATAGTACGCGCCGGCATCGACGCGATGCTCGACGCCCTCGACCCCTACACGATCTACATCCCCGAGGAGGAGAACGAGGACCTTCAGATGATGATCGGCAAGAGCTACGGAGGCATCGGGGCTATCATCTATAAACCCGACAAGGACGGCAATGTCATCATCAACGAGCCATACAAGAACTCCCCGGCCGAGAAATACGGTCTTCGTTGCGGCGACGAGATAATGGCTATCGACGGCGAGACCACCCACGGTTTGACCAGCCAGGAGGCCTCCGACAAGATGAAGGGCAAGCCTGGCACCAAAGTGACATTCACGGTCAAGAAGGTATATTCAGGAGACGTCGTTGACATCGACATCATCAGGGAAAGGATCCATCTTCCCGATGTCGAGTACTACGGGATGCTTGATTCCGAGACCGGCTACATCTACCAGAGCGGTTTCACCGAGAATGTCTCCGGGGAGATCCGCTCCGCCGTGCAGGATCTCAAGAGACAAGGGATGAAAAAACTTGTCCTTGACCTCCGCGGCAATGGCGGCGGCCTGATGAACGAGGCGGTCAACATCGTCTCGCTGTTCGTCCCGAAAGGCTCCCTCGTGGTCTCCTCAAAGGGCCAGGGAATAGGTGAGCAGCAGTATAAGACCTCCTCGGAACCAATTGACACAGAACTCCCTATCATAGTGATGGTGGATTCCGGGTCGGCCTCCTCGTCGGAGATTGTGACCGGTGCCCTCCAGGATCTGGACAGGGCCACTGTCATGGGAACGAGGACCTACGGGAAGGGGCTTGTCCAAAGCATCAGGCCGCTTCCTTACAACGGCCAGCTAAAGGTCACCACGGCTAAGTATTATACTCCTTCCGGTCGTTGCGTGCAGGCTATCGACTATGCGCGCAGGAATGAGGACGGCAGCGTCGGGCATATTCCCGACTCCCTGACCCACGAGTTCAAGACCGCCCATGGAAGGACGGTCAGGGACGGCGGAGGCATCACCCCGGATGTCATCGTTAAAACCCGCGATTACAGCAGGCTGACATATTCCCTGGTGTATTCGAACATCATCCAGGAATATACCTTGAAATTCGTCCGCGAGCATCAGAGCGTCCCTGAGGACTGGACGATGTCTGACACCGACTGGAAGGATTTCGTGGAGTTCGCCAAGACCAAGGAGTTCGACTATCGCTCGAGCGCCAGGACCTATTTCGACCTCCTCAAGAAGGAGCTAGACAAGGACGGTCTCGCCGATAACATGAAAGACCAGGTGGACGCTTTGCAAAAGGCCCTCGAGATGGACAAGGAGACCTTCCTCAACCTCAAGAGGGATGAGATCGTGCCGTTCATAGAGGAGGAGATCATGGTCCGTTACTATTTCCAAGAGGCCGGTATTAAGGTCCGCCTGAAATACGACGACCAGCTCAAAGAAGCGCTGACCAAACCTTTGATCAACATCCGGTAAATCTCCTCAATAAAACAAGTGTATGACGAGCTTTAACAAATCAATCCTGGCGGCGCTTTCCCTGCTGGCGTCGTTAAATCTTTCCATGTCCGCCGCTGAGCCTTTGAGAATAGGTGTCGCGGGTGTCACCCATGACCATCTAGGCGGTGTTGTCTCCCAACTCAGGAGGGGAGAGGATATAAAAGTTGTTGGCGTCTGGGAGGCTGACGCCCGTTACCTGCGATCCAACTCCCTGTCCAAGATGCTCCCCGAGGAGGCCTTCTACGCCGATCTTGATAAGATGCTTGACGAGACTCGTCCTGAGGCCGTCGTGGCCTACGGATCCATCAAGGACCACCTCAAGGTCGTCGAGGCATGCGCCCCGAGAGGAATCCATGTGATGGTGGAGAAACCTCTCGCCACCACGATCCAGGACGCCAGAAAGATGGCGGAACTCGCCAGACGGCACGGGATACTCCTGCTGACAAATTACGAGACAACGTGGTACGCCTCAAACCGTCTTGTCAAACAGGAGACGGAAGCCGGCAAAATCGGCCCGATCTACCGTATCGAGGTCTATGACGGGCATCAAGGCCCTTTTGAGATCGGCTGCGGCGAGAGGTTCACGGACTGGCTTACCGACCCTGTCCTCAACGGGGGCGGGGCGGTGATGGACTTCGGGTGCTATGGGGCTAATCTAGCGACTTGGCTGCTTAACGGCCAGAGACCTGTGAAGGTCTATTCTGTCTTGAAGCGCAACAAGCCGGACGTTTATCCCAAAGTGGACGATGACGCCACCATCATTGTGGAATATCCCGGGACAGTGGTCCAGATCAACGCCTCGTGGTGCTGGCCTTACAACCGCAAGGACATGTTCGTGTATGGGAAAGACGGCTTCCTATACCAGTCCGACCCCAATCACGTCTCTGACGCTGCCGGCAAACCTGGGATTGAGGCCCCGGCACTCCCCAAACCCATCGACAATCCTTTCCGCTATATGGCTGCGGCTGTACGTAAAGAGATAACAATTGATCCCTCGGACCTTTCCGCCCTTGAGAACAACTTGACTGTCATGGAGATACTCTCGGCCGCGGTGCAAAGCTCCAAGACAGGTCTACCCGTCATTCTGGACGAGTTATAGGACTAGTTACTCCTTACTCCACAAAACTGGCGAGGCAGGTCATGCCGCCATCGGGATGGAACTCGACCGTGCTCGAGGTGGCGGGAATGAGAACCGTCTCGCCCTGACGGAGCTCGACCTTGTGGACCGATCCGTCGCCCTCGTTATCGACCAGCACACCTTTCCCGGACACGCAGATAACGACCACGAAAGAGTCCAACGCCGACAGATTCTTCGAGACCGGCTTGTCAAGGTCGAACAGGGTAGTGGTGAAATAATCACAACTGACAAGGTGTGTCTCCTCGTTCCTCAAGGGAGTGTATTCTGTCCTGTAATCGGGGAAGACGGTCCAGTCTATCGCCTCTTTGGCCTTCTCGAGATGCAGCTCCCGCGGCCTTCCGTCGAGCCCCAGACGGCCGTAGTCGTAGATCCTGTAGGTGATATCGGAGGTCTGCTGGATCTCGGCCACGAAAGAGCCGGCGCCTATGGCGTGGATACGACCCGCGGGAAGGAAGAACACGTCCCCGGGGCGCACGTCGTAACGTCCCAGCACGTCGGTGATGGTGTTGTCGTTCACCTTCTCCTCATATTCTTCCGGGGTGATATCCTGGGTCAGGCCGCTGAGCAGCCTGGCGCCTTTGTCGGCCCCAACAACATACCACATCTCGGTTTTTCCCTTCTGGCCGGGATTGGTCCTGGCCGCTAGGGCGTCCGAGGGATGGACCTGGATCGAGAGGTCGTCCTTGGCGTCTATGAACTTTATGAGCAGGGGGAACTCTGTACCTGTCCTCCCTATGACCTTTTTCCCGGCAAGCTCGGCTCCATGCTCCTCCATCAATCCGGTGAGCGTCTTTCCGGCGAAGGGACCGTTCTGGATCACGGAGACATGGCCTTTCACGGCTGATATCTCCCAGCTCTCGCCGATGCGGTTCCTTGTCGTGAATATTCCTTTGAAAGGAGCTATCTTCTCCCCGCCCCAGACTTTTTCGCAAAGATAGGGCTTGAATTTAAGAGGGTACATCATCACCGGTCTTATTTGTCAAGTTCCGAGAGGGCGAACGCGTAGGCGCCGAGCGAGATAGCCTTGCTGGCCCCTATCTTCGACCTCATCACTCCGATTCTCTTCTGCGGGTCATAGACCACCTCCTCGTCGGAGCCGTAAACCTTCAGTTTCCTTGCCTCTCCCCGGGCGAAATCAACGAACTCGGCGGGGTCGTCAAGGTTATATACCTTCATCTGCACCCTGTTGAGCTCCTCTCCCGTTAACTGATGGATCTTGGACCTCATGACGCGGAGTATTCCGGGCATCAGATATTCATGATTGTTCATGATCCCGCCTCCGATTACGACGAGACCGTCGATAAGGGTCACCGCCGTGGCGATGGCGTCTCCGGCGACCTCACCCATCTTGTCGAAAGCCTTGATGGCGGCGTCCCTGTCACCGGGAGCCTCACCTTTGCAGATGGCGCCGATCTCCTTGGGCTCGAGACCGTGGCTGGGGTTCCCGGAAAGCTCCCCGTAAACCCTCTTCACTGCCCTGACGGACACACCGTCCTCGACGATGATGTCGGGCATGTCAGGATGCTTCAGGCAGAAAGTCTCAACGCAGGAATTATCTCCCCTGTTCAGGCGGCCACCTATGACTGTCCCGATGCCGAAACCTGTCCCGAACGTGTAGCCGATGAGGTTTTGGTAACGTTTGGCGCTTCCCTCCTCCTCAAGCTTTCTGTTGATCTCGGGAAGCGCTCCCCCGAGGGCCTCCCCGTAGGCGTACAGGTCACCATCGTTGTTGATGAACACGGGGACACCGAACTTCTTCTGGAGGAAGGGGCCCAGGGCCACCCCGTCCCTGAAAGAGGGGAAATTGGGCAGGAATCCTCCGATTATGCCGTTGGGGTAGTCAGCCGGGCCGGGAAAAGCGAAACTGATAGCCACGGGTTTCTCGTCGCCGAGCCTTTCTATGATGGTGGCGAAACCAAGGACCATCGCCTGGAGGCAGAGGTCAAGATTGCCCGAGTTAGATGGTAGGGTGATGGTGTCGCCGTGATACTCGCCGCCCTTCATGGCGCCGAAAACCATGTTGGTCCCGCCGGCGTCAAGGGTCAGGACGATCCTGTTGTCGTTTCTGATGTCTGACATATGGGTTTTGTTTTAATTGACTGAACGTTGTCCACAAATATAATCATAATTGCTAACTTTGCCGTGATTATAATACCAGAGATGAAAAAAGGAAACAAGCGCCAAGGTGGCGCCAAGAAAGGAAGACAGGCCCTTAAAAAGAGCAGGGAACAAAGGTTCGGCTCAAGGCAGGGCGGAAAGCGGAAATTCGAGGAAGTGACCGGGAAAGTCCAGATGACCAGGGATGGTTTTGTCTTCGTCATCCCCGAGGGGGACACCCGGGACAATGATGTGTTCGTGAGGTCATCCAAAACCAGAGGGGCCCTGAACGGCGACATTGTCAGATGTGTTATCACCAAAGAGAAAAAAGAGAACCTGATTCCCAGAGGCAGGGGCAGGCTCCAAGGCAGGGCCGGAGGCCAGCGCAGGGAGGGAGAGATAATCCAGATTGTGGAGAGAAGCAAGGCCCCGTTCGTCGGGGTGCTCCACATCGTCGGGAAGCAGGCCTGGGTGCTGATGCAGTCCAGGACCATGCCTTATGACATCTCCATAGACTTCGACTCCCTCCCGGAAGGGGCGAAGAGAGGCATGAAAGTGGCGGCCAGGATTGACCGTTGGGACAGGAGTGAGCCGAATCCCCACGGGTATATCTCCGACGTCCTCGGTGAGCCGGGGGCCAACGAGACCGAGATGCACGCCATTCTGGCCGAATATGGCCTCCCTTACAGGTTTGAGCCCGAGGTCGAGAACGCCGCCGACAAGATCTCCGAGGAGATCACCCCGAAGGATCTCGCCGGCCGTAAGGACTTCCGTAAGACATTGACTTTCACCATTGACCCGACCGACGCGAAGGATTATGACGACGCTCTTTCCCTCGTGAAGATGAAAAACGGGAATTTCGAGATCGGAGTCCATATCGCCGATGTGTCTTACTATGTCAAGCCGGGCTCCCTTATGGACCAGGAGGCCCAGAAGAGAGGCACGTCTGTTTACCTTGTCGACAGGACAGTCCCCATGCTCCCGGAGAAACTCTCCAACAAGCTTTGCTCCTTGCGTCCCAACGAGGATAAGCTCACTTTCTCCGTCGTGTTCGAGATCACTCCCGACGCCCAGGTTGTGGACCGTTGGTTCGGCCGCACAGTGATCAGATCCGACCACCGTTTCGACTACGAGGGCGCGCAGAGAATCATCGAGACGGAAGGTAAAGAACCGGAGGACACAGCTGTCAGTCCGGAGATCAAGGACGCCGTCCTGCAACTTAACAGGTTGGCCTCGATCATGCGTGAGAGGCGTTTCAAGGCCGGGGCGATCAGCTTCGAGAGACCAGAGATGAAGGTGGAGGTCGATGAGGCCGGCAAGCCTGTCAGGGTATATGAGAAAGTCTCGAAGGAGGCCAACTGGCTGATCGAGGAGTTCATGCTTCTGGCCAACAAATCCGTGGCCGAGTTCGTCGCTACTTCGGGAAAAATGAACGGCAAGGCCGACAAGAGCGCGAAGACATTCGTTTACCGTATTCATGACGAGCCCAACGCCGAGAAGATCGCCGGCCTGGGAAGGTTCGTGGGTAATTTCGGCTACAAGCTGGGTCCCATCGGCACCGGAAGGGAGATAGCCAAGTCGCTCAACAGCCTCCTAGCCGGATCGAAGGGAAAACCCGAACGGGACGCTTTCCAGATGATAGCTCTTCGCTCGATGGCTAAGGCGGTGTACTCTACCGAGAATATCGGCCACTATGGCCTGGCGTTCAAGTTCTACACCCACTTCACCTCTCCGATCCGCCGTTATCCCGACACCATGGTTCACAGGCTTCTGGCAATGTACCTCGACAACCGTGAGAGCCAGAACAAGGATTATTACGAGATGCAGTGCCAGCACGCCTCCGAGCGCGAGCAGATAGCAGCCAACGCCGAGAGGGACAGCGTGAAGTACAAACTGATCGAATATATGACTGCCAAGGTCGGGCAGGAGTTCGACGGGACCATCTCCGGACTCACCGAATGGGGCATGTACGTCGAGATCAAGCCCGAGATGATCGAGGGAATGGTAGCCCTGCGGGATGTCCGCTCCGACTTCTTCGACTTCGACGAGGAGAATTACCGGATCGTCGGCAAGCGTACGCGCAAGGTGTTCCGCCTGGGAGATCCGGTAAGGATAAGGGTCAAATCAGCCAATCTGGAGCAGCGTCTCCTCGACTATGAGCTTGTCGAGGAAAGCGGGGAATAATATCCCTAGCCGTAAATCTCCCTCAGGACGGCCAGGGAGCGGACATTGACGGCGGATTCGGTGTGGTATTCGATATATTTCAGGACCGATTCGGCGATGGCGTTCCTGTCGATTCCGGAGAGGGGCAGGAGTAGGGCCTCGGGAAACGGGAGCTTCAGCAGGGCCTCCAGCTGGACAAGCCGCTTGTCAGCGAAAGGGGCCAGCCCGGCCGGATCCGGGTCGAAACCCAGGGCGGCGCAGAGCCCGAGCAGGAACATCAGGTGGAAGTTGACGAAATCGCTCTCAAGCGCGTCAAGGGTCATGATCTGGCCCTTAAGCCAGCTCGCCAGCCCGTCCTCGTTGGTCTGGTCTTTCACGACACGATAAAGGACCTCGCTCATGAACAAGGTCATCGTGTTCTTCCTCATGTCGCTTCGGATCCCGTTCAATGGACTGACACTCACGAAGTTCCTTGCGAACCAGAGGTCGGATTTCGGGTTCTCGGTCACCTCGGCCTCCAGGATGTTCAAAGGAAGGAACATGGCCATGGCGGTCCTAGGGCTGACTTTCACTAAAAAGCCCCTGCGACCGTATTCCTGGCTCAAGGTGTGGAGGACGATAGAGTTTTCCCCGAACTTGGTGTGGTTAAGGACTATCAGCTCAGCCTTGGATCTCATGGCTACTCGGTGTTCTCCTTCAGGAAGGCGGCCATCGCCCGGAGCGCCTTGCCTCTGTGCGAGATCTCGTTCTTCTGATCCTCGGTGATGTCGGCGGCCGTGAGGCCGGGATACTCGTCGGGAATGAATATCGGGTCGTACCCGAAGCCCCCGCGCCCGGATTTTTCCCTGGCGATAGTCCCGTCCATTATTCCCTCAAACTGGTGTGTCTCACCATTGAGAATCAAGGTGACAACACTGCGGAACCGGGCCCTTCTCGTTGTCGTGGGGTCCTGGGCCTCAAGAGCTTCCAGCTCGTGAAGAACCTTGTCCATGTTCTTCCCGAAATCCTTCCCCTCCCCGGCGTATCGGGCGGTGAACACTCCGGGGGCGCCTCCCAGGGCCTCCACCTCGAGACCGGTGTCGTCG
>CADBRH010000056.1 GCA_902797035.1 uncultured Bacteroidia bacterium
AAGGTGGACTTCTGGGATGTCGACGCGATGGCGGACGACATCTATGCCCTGCTTAGCTACCCGGCCCTCGCCGATTTCGCCGCCAAGGAGGGTTACGAGGAGGTCAACCGTTTGAAGTGGAACCACGCGGCGGCCAAGATGAAGAAAGTTTACGAATCTGTCATTAAATAAAAGCCATGAAAAAGAGCGTCTGTCTATATTTCCAGGTCCACCAGCCCACGAGGTTGAGGCTTTATCGTTTCTTCGATATCGGCAAGGACTCCCATTATTATGACGACTTCACCGACAGGACTATCCTCCACAGGATAGCCCAGAGATGTTATCTCCCGATGAACCAGTTGCTTCTGGACTTGATAAAGAAGCACGGGAAGGACTTCAAGGTCACGTTCTCCATCACCGGGTCGGCTCTCGAGCAGTTCGACAGGTACGAGCCTGATGTGGTCAGGAGTTTCAGGGAGCTCGCCGACACGGGTCAGGTCGAGTTCCTCGCCGAGACATATTACCATTCGCTGGCCTCTCTCGCTAACGAGGGGGAGTTCAAGCATCAGGTCGAGAAGCATGTCAAGGCCATCGAGGATCATTTCGGGGTCACTCCGAAAGTGTTCCGCAACACTGAGTTGATTTATTCCGACTCCATCGGCGCCCAGGTCCACGACCTTGGTTTCAAGACCATGCTCACCGAGGGGGCCCGTCATATACTTGGGTGGAAGAGCCCGCAGTTTGTTTACACCAACCCTGTCCAGCCAGGGCTCAAACTCCTGTTGCGCGATTATCAGCTCAGCGACGACATCGCCTTCCGTTTCTCCGACAAGGGTTGGAAAGACTGGCCTCTCACGGCCGACAAGTTCATCTCATGGCTCAAGGCGTCCGAGGGTGACATAGTGAACCTTTTCATGGACTATGAGACTTTCGGGGAGCATCAGAAGGAGTCTTCCGGAATATTCGATTTCATGAGATATCTTCCTGACGCGATCATCGCTGACGGCTCGTTCGAGTTCACCACACCCACGCTGGCGTCCCGCAAGCTCAAGCCGGTGGGTGACATAGATGTCCCCGACCCCATCTCATGGGCCGACGAGGAGAGGGATGTGACCGCCTGGCTCGGCAACGAGCTGCAGCAGGACGCTTTCAACAAGCTGTATGAGCAGTCAGAGAAGCTCGCCCTCCTTAACAACGCCGCCCTATGGGAGGATTTCGGCCACCTGCAGGAGAGCGACCATCTTTATTACATGAGCACGAAGTTCTTCTCCGACGGCGAGGTCCACAGCTATTTCAACCCCTACAACACCCCTTACGAGGCTTTCATAAACTACATGAACGCCTTGAGTGATTTTATCATAAGAATCGACGACGCGGTCGCCACTTTCGGGCAGGGGACTCCAGCCCTGGACGAGGTCAAACCCGCTAAAAAGAAAAAGAGATAAATGGCAAATGAACTGATCAATCCGGACTACCTTTTCGAAGTCAGCTGGGAAGTATGCAACAAGGTAGGAGGAATCTACACGGTTATCGCCACGAAGTCGCTCTATCTGAAGAGCCAGCTTCACAAGCATCACATCCTGATCGGGCCGGATGTCTGGATGGATACCGAAAGCAATCCCGATTTCATCGAGGATAACCACCTTTACACTCAATGGAAAGCTCAAGCCGCTTCCGAGGGGCTTAGGGTCCGTGTCGGCAAATGGAATGTCCCCGGCCGCCCCATCGCGATACTGGTGGATTTCAAGCAATATCTCACGAGACAGAACGATATTCTATCAGAGTACTGGAAGCGTTTCGGGGTTGACTCCATCACAGGAAACTGGGATTACAAGGAGAATGTCCTGTTCGGTTACGCGGCCGGGCATGTGATAGAGAGTTTCTACAAGTTTAACCTGAGCGCTTCGGATAAGGTCGTCGCGCAGTTCCACGAGTGGCAGACCGGTTCCGGTCTACTGTATCTGAAAGACATCAAGATACCAGTGGCCACGGTGTTCACGACCCATGCCACCGTCATGGGCCGTTGCCTTGCGGGCAACAATCTTCCGCTGTACGACTCCATGGCCCGCTACGACGGTGACCAGAAGGCCCGTCAGTTCGGGGTTATGGCCCGCCACTCCATAGAGAAAATATCCGCCCAACACGCCGACGCTTTCACGACGGTCAGCGAGATCACGGCCAAGGAGTGCGAGCGTTTCCTCGGCAGGAAGGTCGATGTGGTCACCCCCAACGGTTTCGAGAACAGCTTCACACCGGCCACGGACGAGCTCTTCGAGGAGAAGCGCAAGGCCGCGAGGGCGAAGCTCATCGAGGTCGCCACAGCCATGTCCGGCGAGGAGGTCTCCAAGGACGCCATCCTGATCGGTATCGGGGGACGTTATGAATATCGCAACAAGGGCATCGACGTGTTTATCGACGCCCTTAAGAAACTTTCCGACACCGATCCCGTCGGCAGGGACATCCAGGCCTTCATCATGATCCCCTCCGGACACAACGGGGCCGACAAGGACCTTGTGGCCAAGCTTTCGGGGACAGGATCGCCCGGATACACCACTCAGACCTCCCATTACCTGATGGATCCCTGGTCCGATGTCATCACCCGCCGTTTCAGGGAACTCGGGTTCAACAACGCTAAAGGTAGCAGGGTCAAGGTGTATTTCGTGCCGTCATATCTCAACGGCAACGACGGTGTGTTCGGGAAGACGTATTATGACCTCCTTGTGGGCATGGATCTCACCCTGTTCCCCTCCTATTACGAGCCATGGGGATATACCCCGCTCGAGAGCCTGGCGTTCAGGATCCCGTCACTCACCACCAGCCTTTCCGGCTTCGGAGTCTGGGTCAGGACTCATTACGGCGCCGATCATCCCGGGATCACCGTCCTTGACAGGGATGACACGAATTATTTCAAGGTGGTGGACGGAGTGGTCGCCAGGGTTAAGGAGATAGCCGCGTTGGATGATGAGGGAAGGAGGAGATTCATGGCCTCCGCGAGGGATGTCTCCACGATAGCCCTTTGGGAGAACCAGATAAAGTATTACAAGGAGGCTTACTCGATCGCCCTGGAGAAGGTGATCGCCGCCCAGGGAGCTTTCCCTGATGAACTTAACAAAGATAAACCAATGGCATACAACAAGATAGAAATTAACGCCCCCGCTTGGAAAAGCGTGATGGTGACCCGTCACCTGCCCGATGCTATTTCCGGGCTCGAGATCCTTTCAAAGAATCTCTGGTGGTGCTGGAACGAGTCCGCTAAGGCTCTGTTCAAATCGATCGACCCGAAGGTCTGGCATGACACCCGCCATAATCCGATGGCCTTGTTGGACATCGTCAGTCTCAAAAGGTTCAAGGCTTTGGCCAAGGACGAGGCTTTCCTGGCCGCTCTCGGATCCGTCATGAAAGAGTTCGACGAGTATATGGCCTTGAAATCAGAGCGTACAGACCCTTCCGTGGGTTATTTCTGCATGGAGTATGGCCTTGACTCATCGCTCAAGATATATTCCGGCGGACTCGGTATCCTGGCCGGGGACTACCTCAAGGAGACCAGCGACATGAATGTCAACCTCGTGGCCGTGGGATTCCTCTACAGGTACGGGTATTTCACCCAGGTCCTCACGGGGCAAGGGGAGCAGGTCGCTCGTTACGACGCCCAGGATTTCACCAAGATCCCGGCCGAGCCTGTCCTTGACTCCACGGGTAACTGGATGACTACCAGCGTAGCCTTCCCTGGAAGGAATATCACAGCGAGGATATGGAAAGTCGCCGTCGGCCGCACGGATCTCTATCTGCTTGACACCGACTATGAGGCCAATCTCCCCGAGGACCGTCAGGTCACATACCATCTTTACTGCGGGGACTGGGAGAACAGGTTGAAGCAGGAGCTTCTCCTCGGCGTCGGCGGAATCAGGGCCTTGAGGAAACTCGACATAAACCCTCAGGTCTATCATTGCAACGAGGGGCACGCCGCCTTCACCGGTCTTGAGAGGCTGAGGGAATATATCCAGGAGGACAACCTCGACTTCGGGGAGGCCCTGGAGGTGGTCAAGGCGTCGTCCTTGTTCACGACCCATACCCCCGTTCCGGCCGGTCACGACTCGTTCGACGAGGGATTGCTCAGGAAGTATATCGGTCATTATCCCCAGCGCCTGAAGATAGACTGGGAGACGATGATGTCCCTTGGTAAGCCGAACGGGTCCGACCAGAACGAGAAGTTCTCTATGAGTTTCCTGGCGTCAAGCCTTTCGCAGAATGTCAACGGGGTCTCATGGCTCCACGGTGAGGTCAGCAAAGGTATTTTCAACAGGATGTATCCAGGTTACCTTCCGGAGGAGTCTTTCATCAGCTATGTCACGAACGGTGTGCATTACCCCACATGGACAGCCGCCGAATGGCAGAAGATCCACGCGAGGGTTTTCGGTCCCGAGTTCAAGACCCACCACTACGACAAGTCTTGTTTCGACGGCATCTACGATATTCCCGACAAGGAGATTTGGGAAACCAGGAAGGTGTTGAAAGAGAGGCTGATAAATATTGTCAAGGAGAGGATTTCCAGCCCTGCCCTCTGCAACCATTATTCACCGAGCGAGATTGTCGCGATCAAGGAGAATCTCCGGGACGACGTGCTCACCATAGGATTCGCCAGACGTTTCGCCACATACAAGAGAGGAACCCTGCTGTTCACTGACCTCGACCGTCTCGCGGCCATCGTCAACGATCCCGAACATCCGGTCCAGTTCCTCTTCGCCGGCAAGGCTCATCCAGCCGACAAGGCCGGTCAGGATCTGATCAAGAGGATTATCGAGATATCTAAACAGGACCGTTTCCTCGGGAAGATAGTCTTCGTGCCCGGTTATGACATCCGTCTCGCCAAGAGGCTGGTCCAGGGCGTTGATGTCTGGATGAACAACCCCACGAGGCCTCAGGAGGCTTCAGGGACTTCCGGTGAGAAAGCTTCCATGAACGGAGTCATGCACTTCTCGGTGCTTGACGGCTGGTGGGTGGAAGGCTACAAGGAAGGCGCCGGATGGGCTCTCCCGCAGGAGAGGGCATATGACGACCAGAGATATCAGGACGAGCTCGACTCCGCCACCATCTACACCATCATCGAGAACGAGATCGCTCCCGCCTATTACGGCGTGGACGAGAATCTCGGGCTATCTCCGGAGTGGGTGGGTTTCATCAAGAACACAGTCGCGAAGGTGGCCAGCAACTTCACCACCAACAGGATGCTGACCGACTATTGCGACCAGTACTACATTCCTCAGGCCAAGAGGGCCGAGGAGGTCATTTCCGACGACTACCGTCTTGCCAGAAAGATTTCCGCGTGGAAGAAGAGACTCCGCCGCGAGTGGAAGAATATCGAGGTGGTCTCCCTGACTCAGCCGGACTCCTCCTACACTCTGTCCATGGACAACAGCATGAAAGTCGAGGTGGTCCTGAATATCGGAGACCTCAAGCCGGAGGACATCGGGGTGGAGATTCTGTTCGCCTCCACTGATAACAAGGGCAGGCTCCACATCCAGGAGAAGCACGAGTTTGATGTGGTTGAGTTCTCAGAGGGAATCGCCAAGTACCAGACCGAGATCGTGCCGGACAAGACCGGTATGTATCAGGTCGCCACAAGGATGTACGCCAAGAATCCGCTGATGCCGCACAGACAGGACTTCGAGCTGGTGAAATGGCTGTAGCGACCGGTTTCTTCGACGGTGTCCATCTCGGGCACCGTCTTGTGCTTGAGAGGCTTGTGGCCGCCTCCCGCAGGCGCGGTGAAGAGAGCCTGGTGGTCACATTCTGGCCTCATCCCCGTAACGTCCTGCAGGACGACGCGAGGGATTTGCGGCTGTTGACCTCACTCTCCGAGAAAAAGGGATTGATAAAGGAGCTCGGTGTGGACCGGGTGGAGGTTCTCCCTTTCACCAGGACCTTCAGTCGCCTGTCCACGAGGGAGTATCTCGAGGAATATGTCAAAGGCCGTTTCGGTGGCGAGGCGATCCTGATCGGTTACGACAACAGGATCGGAGGAGACCTGCTGGGCCCGGACGAGATCGAGAGAGTGGCCGGGGAAGTCGGTTTGGAAGTCATCAGGACCGACAGCCTTGGAACCCCGGACGGGGTGGTGGTCAGTTCCACCAAGATTAGGGAAGCCTTGGCCTCGGGTGATGTCGTCTCGGCGGCCGGAATGCTCGGTTACCGCTATTCCTTGCTGGGAGTGGTTGTGGCGGGGAATCATCTCGGGAGGAGGATCGGTTTCCCGACAGCCAACATGAGACTCTACGAGCCGCTTAAACTGCTCCCGGGCAACGGGGTTTACTCGGTCGATGTCGAGTCCCTCGGCCGTCATTTCAAAGGGATGTGCAACATCGGGACGAGGCCGACTGTCAACACCGGAAGCGACCGGACAGTGGAGACACACATATTTGATTTCGACGAGGATATCTATGGCCTTGACCTGAAAGTGACTTTCCGGGAGAAGATCCGGGATGAACGCCGTTTCGGGTCCCTCGAGGCCTTGAAAACCCAGCTCGAGCTGGACCGCCAGACCTGCCTCAGCCTTCCATAAAGGCTATTCCTCCATGTGGAGCTCCCCGTTGATGTAGTTGATTTCCTGTTTGACGAAATACCAGTTCTTGGAGCCTTCCTTGCCTTCCTTAAGGTACCGCTCATAGTATTTGAGGGCGGTCTTGTACTCCTTCCGCATCCGGTGACAATAGCCTATCGAGACGAGGAGACCCTTGTCCTGGGGACCGTATTCAAAGGCTTTCTCATAATGCGGGAGAGCCTTGTTGACATCGCTAGCGCTATAGTAAAAATCCGCCAGCCCGTTGTGTATCTTGTACATCAGGGCCGGGTCCGGGTCCGTGAGCCGCAGAGCCTCCAGGAACTTTTTCTCGGCGGCGATCTGGTTCTTGATGTTATCTTTTGAAAGGGCGACGGCGTAGTTCGCCGCCAGTTTAGCGTCGGTGGAATCTATCTGCCAGGCGTTACCGAAACACTCGATCGCCACTTTGAACCTATTGAGGGCAAGGGCGTTAAGCCCGGAATAGTACATCGTCCCGTAGGACTCGTCTCCCTCCTTCCTGAGCCACTTGAAGACCTCATAGGCGTTGTCCTGGTCTTCCTTCAGGTAATACGCCACCCCGAGGACCTGTCCTACCGGGAGGTTGTCCGGCACCTCCTCCAGGAAAGCCTTTGACATCGAGATGATCCCGTCGTAATCTTTTTTCCCGAGCAGGATGTTGGATATGCTGGTAACCGTGTTGGGATTTAAGGGGTTAAGTCTCAGCGATTTCCTGTAATACGCCAAAGATGTGTCCACCTGTCCGAGTTTTAAGGCGCAGGCCCCTACGAGGGAGAGGATCGAGGGTATCGAGTCCTTCGAGCAGATCGCCTTGCCCTGGTCGGCGCAACCCTCGTAGTCACCGGCCTTGAACAGCAGCGAGGCCTTCTGAATAGCGAAATAGAGGTTGTCTGGATACTGCAATGACAGGATGTTGTAAAGAGCCAAAGCGTCCGGGAGCCGGCCTGCCTGAACATGGCAGTCGGCGAGTTCTCCGGCGACCTCAACATCCATCATCCCCGGGGTCATCACCGAGGCCAGTGTCTCCGCGGCCGAGTCGTAGCGCAGAATCCTCTTCTGGCAGCGGGCCTTCTGGAGAGCGATATCCCTGAGCTCAGCCTCATCGGAGACACCCTCCATCGCTCTGTCCAGTATCTCGATGGCTTTTGAATACTCAAACCTCGCCATCGCCTCCCTGGCCGCTTGCCGGAAGTCGGTTTCCTGAGCGCCAGCCGTTGTGACGAAGAAAAGAAGTGGAACAGTGGCGAGAATCAATAACAAGGATCTCATACGCTTGAGGGTTTGTTTCAAATAGGCAGGATGATGAAGACAAGGACGTCCCATAGGGCGTGGCTGACAATAAGGGCCGGCAGCATATTCGGGCGAAGTCTATAGATAAGACCCCATACGCAGCCCGCGACCAGCGCGGCCATGATCAGCATGAAGTTGAAGGACCAGATGTGGACGAGGGCGTAAACCAGCGCCGTGATGACTAAAGCCTTGTCTTCAGGCCTCTCGCCCCCGAGAATCCTCCCGAGGGTCCGCTGGACATATCCTCTCCAGAAAAGTTCCTCCGCAGGGCCGATCAGAAACAGCAGGAGAGCGGCGATAAGCCATGGCGGGAGCCCCCGCTTCATTGAGTAAACCAAGTCCACCTCAGGCCTGGCGAACGCGAACATCCACGCTGAGACCTTGTCTCCGATCCAGAAGACACCCCACAGGGCGAAGGCTATGACAACCCCGGCGAGAATCTGCCGCGCGGGGTTCTTGACCTTCAGTAATACTTCCCTGTCAGGGGTGAAAGCGAGGCCGAGAGTCGTGAGTATCGTCGCCGAGCACGCCATCACCACCCAGAAGTTAGGCCAGCCCTTAGTCCAGGGGCTGAACATATAGAACCACAACACGGCCGCCACGGCGACCGCTAAGGCGAGACGGGCTCTACAGCGTCTCATAGAAGTCCGGCGATAAAGAGTCCGAGCGAGAGTAGTCCGGAGAACATCAGCTGCATCTGGGCGGTGGCCTGGTCCAGTCCTTTCATGGCCTCAAGGCCGTTTTGAGGATAGGTGGCGGCTTGCTTTTGGTTCTTCCAAGCCGGGATAGCGGCGAGGAGGCTGATGGCGGCCAGGGGGTGCATCAGTCCGCAGGCGATGTAGACAATGACGCAGATGAAGGGTATTAACATGTAGCAGCGATAAAGGTTCGCCGCCTTTCGGAGCCCTATGAGCATCCCGAAAGTCTTTATGCCGGCCTCACGGTCGGTCTCCGTGTCGTAGGTGTTGTTGGCGTGCAGCACTGAGACAGTGATGATACCTATGGGTATTGACAGGATCAGCGCCTGGGGCTGTAATTGGCCGGTGAGGGCGTAAGTGGTGCCCAGCACGGTCAGAACGCCGAAGATAATGAAGATGTCAAGGTCGCCAAGGGCGCGGTATTTCAGGAATGAGTAGAGATAAGTCAACAGCACCCCTATTCCTCCGAGAATCAGCAGGTAGGGTCCGCTCAGCAGGGTGATGACGATTCCTACGGCGATGCCCGCCGCGAACAGGATGAGGCTGAAAACCTTGTATTCCTTAGGCTCGAAACGGTGGAAAACCAGGTTCGGGACAGCGAAGGCTTTCTCGTTGTCCACCCCGGTACGGTGGTCGTACCAGTCGCTTAGGACGTTGCCCGCGGAGTGCAGGAGAACCACGCCGAGGATGGATAAAACCAGGTTAATGTAAGGGATAGGTCCTGAGGGTAGCATGTGGCGGCTGAAAAGCCATGCGAAGGTGGCGATCACCGGCATCACCGACACCGGGAAAGACCAGTAGCGGGTCACGGCAACCCATTCTTTAAAAGAGTGTCTCATGCCCCAAAGTTAGTGATTTTGTGAATATTTTACTATATTCGCGGATAGAGAGACCGGGTTCCGCCATTGTAAGGGCGGGACTCTGTTCGGTTTTTGTGAAGTGAATTAACCAATCATTATGGCAGATATCCATTACATGACCCAGGAAGGGTTGGACAAAATCAAGAAGGATCTTGCTGAGGCTCTCGCCCAGCGTCCCGTTATCTCCGCCCAGATAGCGGAGGCCAGGGAGAAGGGGGACCTCTCCGAGAACGCCGAGTACGACGCCGCGCGTGAGGCGCAGGGTCTTCTCGAGGTGAGGATCGCGAAATTGAAAGACCTTGTGGCTAACGCGAAGGTCATCGACGAGTCGCAGGTCAGCACTGACAAAGTGCAGATGTTGAACAAAGTCAAGGTTGAGAACTTGTCGATGGGGCAGGTCATGGAGTTCACGATCGTGGGTGAGACCGAGGCTGACTTCGCCCATGGGAAGCTCGCCGCCACCACCCCTATAGCCAAGGCTCTTCTTGGCCACCAGAAAGGCGATGTCGTGGAGGCTAAAGTCCCTTCCGGAGTGATCAAGTTCAAGATTCTCGACATTTCTATTTAAGCGATGGCCACGATTTTCTCCAAGATAGCGACGGGGGAGATTCCGTCCTTCAAGGTCGCCGAAAGCGATGATTTCTACGCTTTCCTCGATATCAATCCCATGGCCAAAGGCCATACCCTCGTGATTCCCAGGAAGGTTGAGGATGACTATATTTTCAATCTTGACCCCGTCACCTACGATGGGCTTTGGGCTTTCGCCCGCAAGGTGGCCGTCGCCTTGAAGGCCGCCGTGCCCTGCGAGAGAGTCGGGGTCGCGGTGCTTGGGATGGAAGTGCCTCACACTCACATCCATCTTGTCCCTCTCCAGAGTGAGTCCGACATGGATTTCCGGAAGGAGAAACTCCATCTGACCCCGGATGAGAACAAGGCCATAGCTGAAAGAATATTAAAGGAATATGAGAAATTATAGAATGATCCTAACGGCGGCGGCTATTCTGGCTGTCGCCATGTCATGTTCGGACAAAGCCAGGGTGGACGGTGTCCTGACCGGCGCCCCCGGGACCCAGGTGGTCGTGAAGTGCCTTGAAGGGAACTCTTTGGTTGTCCTCGACACTGTGAAGACCGGCTCCGACGGGGCATATTCGTACAAGATGGCTGTCGGGAAGGGAGATCCCCGGTTCGTGTATCTTTTCCACGGCGACACCAAGGTCGCGTCCCTTCTTCTCCAGAACGGCGACAAGGTTAAAGTGGTCTCCGATACTCTGGGGGCATACACTGTCAAAGGTTCCGGGGAGAGCTTGAAGCTCCAGGGGGTAGAGGACGAGTTCGCCGGGTTCCTCAAGGACTTCTCATCCTCCGTTGAGGCCGGGGACGGTCCGGGCGCGTCCAGGAAATATGTCGATTACTACCGTTCCCGTGTCCTTTACATCATGGACAATTGCAAGTCATTGACCTCCATCCCAGTCCTCTACCAGAAGATTAACGACAATTTCCCCGTGTTCGGCCAGTCCACCGACGCCGTCCACTTCAGGAGCGTCCATGACTCCCTGGTCAAGGTGTATCCGGACTCGAGGTATGTCACTTTGCTCGGGAACGAGGTCGAGAGAAGATTCAACCTCCTTTCCCTGGAACAGAAGCTGAACGCCGCCAGCGAGGCTGGTTTTCCTGACGCGGAGCTGCCCTCCATCGATGGGAAGAAAGTGAGGATCAGCGACTTGGACTCTAAGGTTATTGTCGTCTATTTCTGGCAGGCCGAGGACGCCGCCCAAAAGATGTTCAACCAGGATGTCCTGCTGCCGCTTTACAAGACCTATCACCCGAAGGGTCTTGAGATTTATTCCATTTCCCTCGACACGGACAAGGGAACCTGGGCTAGCGTGGTGAAAAGCCAAGGCCTGCCTTGGATCAACGTCTGCGACGGCCTCGGAGCGGCCAGCCCTGTCGTGTACCTTTACAACATCTCCAAGGGACTCCCCGTCGCGTTCATCATCGAGGACGGCACTCTTGATCCCACAACGGTCTCCACAGGCGACGGGCTCAGGAAGGCCATCGCGTCCAAGTTGAATTAATCCCTCCGAAATCTTTTACCCGACTCGACAATGGTTTTGATGATCCTGCAGCTGCTGATAGTGCTTTCAGCGCTATATGTTGGTTCCAGATACGGCAGCCTCGCTTTGGGAGCCATATCCGGCATCGGTCTGGCTATCCTGGTTTTCGGTTTCGGGATGAAGCCAGGCACGCCTCCCACGGATGTCATATACATCATAATAGCCGCGGTCACCTGCGCCGGTGTCCTTCAGGCTTCAGGAGGCATGGACTGGCTCATCCAACTCGCTGAGAAACTCCTTAGGAGACACCCGGACCGTATCACTATCCTCGCCCCGTTCTGCACCTTCTTCCTCACTGTCCTGGTAGGTACCGGACACGTGGTCTATACCCTGATGCCGATCATCGTCGATATCGCCATAAAGAAGGGCATTCGTCCTGAGAGACCTTGCGCCGTGGCCTCCGTGGCGTCACAGGTGGGGATAACATGTTCCCCGATCGCCGCCGCGGTTGTCGCTTTCGTCACTATATCAAACGCCAACGGTTACCAGGTGTCCATACCGCAAGTTCTCATGGTCACCATCCCCGCTTGCGTTCTCGGTCTGCTTTGCGCCGCCGTGGCCTCATTCCACAGGGGCAAGGACCTGGACAAGGATCCTGATTATCAGGAGAGAATCTCTAATCCAAAGATCCATAAATACATCTACGGAAGTGACGCCACGACCCTTGACAAGGTGATTGACAAGAAGGCGAAGACCGCCGTGTACATCTTTCTCTCGGCGATACTTGTCATAGTAGGCCTCGCTTTCTGCCAGATGATTCTCAGCAAGGAAGCCCTGGCCCGGCTGCCGAAGATGAATATCGCCATCCAGATCATCATGCTTTGCGCCACCGCGCTCATGATTATGCTCTGCAAAGTGGATTTGAAGAACGCCGTTTCCGGCTCGGTCTGGAAGTCAGGGATGGTCGCTGTCGTGGCCATTTACGGAATCGCCTGGATGGCGGACACTTATTTCGGCAACTATATGGACCAGATCAAAGAGATGCTCACCGGGGTGGTGACCCAATACCCCTGGTCGATCGCCTTGGTCTTCTTCCTTGTCTCCGTGCTGATTAACTCGCAGGGAGCCGTGGTGGTCGCCATGCTGCCTCTGGCTTACCAACTGGGCATTCCCGGTCCGGTTCTCCTAGGGGTGTTGCCCAGCGTTTATGGCTATTTCTTCATCCCGAACTATCCTTCCGACATCGCCACGGTGAACTTCGACCGCACGGGAACAACAGTGATAGGCAAGTACCTGCTGAACCACAGTTTCATGATGCCGGGCCTCATCAGCATATTCGTGGCCACCGTCGTTGGTTATCTGATGACAACGGTGCTTTTCCCGGGCTATTTCGCCAGCTTCTGATCCGGACATCCGGTATCGCGCCGTTCTAAAAATCCTTCTGATTCGCTTTCGAGTCTGAAGAATATTCATTAAATTGCATAGGTTTTGGCGATGGTTCGCCGAACCTGTGCTTTTTTATTTTACTAAACATCTAACATCATGTCACTGAACAAAGTAATGCTGATCGGTAACGTTGGAAGAGACCCTGAGGTACGTTACCTTGATGGAAACAACCCTAACTCGGCTCCCGCGAAGGTGGCTCAGTTCACCCTCGCCACGACGGAGCGGTATCGTGACCGCAATGGAGAACTTCGGGAGAACACAGAGTGGCACAACATCGTGGCCTGGAGGAATTCGGCCGATGTCGCCGAGAAATTCATCCGCAAAGGCACGCAGGTCTATATCGAGGGTAAGCTCCGCACCCGGTCGTGGACAGACCAGACCGGGAACAAGAGATTCACCACCGAGGTCGCGGTGGACAATCTCCAGTTGCTCGGTAAGAGGAATGACAATCCTGGCGGACCAGCCGCTCCAGCCGCTCCAGCCGCTCCAGCCGCTCCGGCCGCTCCGGTCCAGCGGCAGCCGGCCTTTCAGCAGCCGGGTTTCCAACAGCCCAAGGCGGCCCCTCAGGAGCCGATGGACATCTCCCTTGGGGACAATCCGACCGATGACCTTCCGTTCTAGTATTCAAGAATAATCTATAAGACATGAGCTCAAAACTTGACGTTGTCCTTGGCCTCCAGTGGGGAGACGAGGGGAAAGGCAAGATCGTGGACGCGCTGGCCGCCCGTTATCCGGCGGTGGCGAGGTTTCAGGGAGGCCCCAACGCGGGTCACTCCCTTCATTTCGAGGGTAAAAGCTTCGTGGTGCGGAGCATCCCCTCGGGAATATTCCGGGACGGGTCCGTCAACATCATTGGAAGCGGGGTGGTCCTTGACCCCGTGACCTTCAAGGAGGAGTGCGCCAGTGTATCCGCCATGGGGATAGAACCCAAGGGCAGGATCGTTATCTCCAAGAAGGCGCACCTGATTCTTCCCACTCACAAGCTTCTTGACGCCGCCTATGAGGCCGCGGCCGGGAAGGGGAAGATCGGATCGACCCTCAAGGGCATCGGCCCCACGTACACCGACAAGGTGGGACGGCACGGCCTAAGGGTGGGGGATATTCTCTCGCCTGATTTCAAGGGCCGTTTCGCCAAGCTCAAGGAGCGTCACCACAGGCTTCTGGATGACCTGGGGTTCGAGTATGACCCTACCCACGGTGAAGCCGAGTGGATGGACGCCGTCGAGTTCCTCAAGGAGTTCGAGCTCGTGGATTGCGAGTATCTCGTGGACAAGTGGCTTGCCTCGGGCAAGCCGATTCTCGCTGAGGGAGCCCAGGGCTCCATGCTGGACGTCGATTTCGGGTCATATCCCTTTGTGACCTCTTCCTCGACCACTGTCGGTGGAGTCTGCACCGGTCTCGGCCTCGCCCCCTCGAAGGTGGGCAAGGTGTTCGGGATATTCAAAGCCTATTGCACCAGGGTCGGAAGCGGCCCGTTCCCGACCGAGCTCTTCGACGAGACCGGGGAGGAACTGCGCCGGATCGGGCATGAGTACGGGGCCGTCACTGGCCGTCCCCGCCGCTGCGGGTGGCTCGACCTTGTCGCCCTGAAATACACCTCCATGATCGACGGGGTGACTGACCTCATCATGATGAAGTCGGACTGCCTTGACGATTTCGACACGATCAAGATCTGCACCTCCTACAAGGTGAACGGTGTCGAGACCGACCAGGTGCCTTTCGACATCGCCGCTGAGATCGAGCCGGTCTACACCGAGTTCCCGGGGTGGAAGAAAGACATAACAGGAGCCCGCTCCGAGAGCGAGCTCCCCAAAGAGTTCATGGACTATGTGAAGTTCGTGGAGGACTACATCGGTGTCCCCGTCAGCGTGATTTCCGTGGGTCCCGACCGCGAGGCCACGATCAAGCGTTAGAAGGCAATCCCGACACTGAGGGTCAGCGCCCTGTTACGCCTGTCCCCGAACCCGTCCTTGCTGATATCGGTGAGACCATATTCATAGCCTATCCCAGCATGGAGGA
>CADBRH010000057.1 GCA_902797035.1 uncultured Bacteroidia bacterium
CTCTTAGCTCAGTTGGTTAGAGCGCTACACTGATAATGTAGAGGTCGGCAGTTCAACTCTGCCAGGGCCTACCTGAAAGCCGGACGCCAGCCCGGCTTTTTTCGTATGTGAACATCAGTTGACCGGCCGGGGGCATAGCTCAGCTGGTAGAGCACATGCTTTGCAAGCATGGGGTCGCCGGTTCGAATCCGACTACCTCCACAGAAAGTAAAGCCGCCAGACATCAGTCTGGTGGCTTTTTTCATATCCGGCTACGCAAGCTCGCTTGCAAGTAACCGGATATGAAAAAAGCCAGAAGGGCGCTTGCGCTCGCCGGCTTTGCTTTCGTGTCCCCCGCGGGAGCGTCGTCGGATAGCGCGACCGCAGGGAGCGGAATCCGACTATCATTGGCGCTGAAGCGCCAGCGCTACGCTCTAAGTCCCCCGCGGGAGCGCTGTCGGATAGCGCGACCGCAGGGAGCGGAATCTCCAATACTTTCGTGGATTCCGCAAAATATAACGCCGTCATTCGGCCGCGAAGTCGGCTCATAGAGGGTCCTTTTCAAGAAGTCATTTTTTACAACCTTTCTTTGAACTTCGTGGTCACCTCCTCCGGTGTTAGGTATCGATCTGATTCTTTATCTTATCAGGATTATTGTTCTATGATTATCGCTATATTTGTTACAACAGGCTGTAGGCCATCTCGACAGGATACCTCGCCGAGGTGCATTTTACCGAGGGCTGCAAAATGACCGTATTTCCTCGGTCGACGGCGAACTAATGAAGAGATGCTTAAAACTATATCATTGAACAATCTCCGAATAACGGATTCTCATGGTCATGAGTGAATACAGTTATAAAAAGAATGAATTAGTCACAGGCGGTCAAGTTTTGTGTTTTGATAGCGAAATCCGGATGGTATCAGCGGTTCGAGGTACACTAGTGGTTCTGTTGGAAGATACAATCAGGAACAATGTTTATGGAGTCAAGAACGGCTCCGTGATTTGGCAGGTTCAGGATGTCCGGGAAGTTCTTCCATCGAATTCTGTCACATTATCATATTCTTTTATGAAAGTAGAGAATGATAATGTGATAATAGCTGATGACATGGGACTCTATTTTCAGGTGGATGTCATGACAGGAGATTTGACATTTATTGATTGGAAAAGATAAAACTGATAGCTATCAGCAAACATGGCCGAGGTGTGATTTTTGCAAAGGACGAGGGAAAAACCGATAATATGAAAAGACAGTTATTCCTCATTTTTCTGGCGGGAATTCTTTCCTTCGCCGCCACTGAGACCTATGCCCAAAATCAGGATGCCCCGAAAAACAAGTTCCACTATCTCTATCCAGTCGCGATGACCAGTCTCGACGGTGGCAGGTTCGAGATCTTGATCACGACGACAGAAGCGGATATTCCGATAACCTATAAATTCGACAAATACACAGGGACGGTCTGGGAGCTTTCCAATGGTTTCCGCCCCTTGAAACTCATCAAGTACACAAGGGAGGCCTCTCCAAACGACGTGGTGGAAGAAGGAAAGGTCAATTATCAACTCGTCGCCCTCTCCACATCGACAATATTCCTCATCAACATCAACTCTGGAGAAATGTGGGAGAAATCGACCGCCGAGATATTCAAGAAGAACACCGCTTTCCAGATAATAAAGGAACAGGAACCCAAATAGTTTAGTGATTATCGAAGAGGCTGGCTCACTTTGAGCCAGCCTTCTTCGACTTTGCTTTGTCCTTGTTCTTCTCCTCGTTCTTGAGGTCCTCGAGGTACTGGGCGCTGAAATCGACTTTCAGCTCCACCCAGAGGGGAAGGTGGTCGGACATCTGGAAGGTCCGGTAATATGACTTGAAATAGCTTTTGGCCTCCTCGCCTGTCCTCTTCTCCTTCACGGTCATATTCTTGCCGGGCTTGTCCGGATTCGGGACCGTCACCTTCTTGTCCGGCATAACGTTGAGGTATTCCTCATAGTCATTCACTCCATAGACCGACTTCGTGAAGTTGAAGGCGCCCGAGCGCTGCTCTTTCTCGTCGAAGATCTGCATCGTGTCGTTCAGGTGGAGGTTGAACGCTATCTGGTCGTAGTGCTTCGTCTCGCCGAGGTCCGTCGGGTGTTTCTTGATGGCGTCGGGAATATGGAAACCGTTGTCTTCCAACGCCCTCATATACCTGTCTCCCACGTCGGGAATATTGAAATCGCCCAGCACGACATAATTGAACTCCTCGTTCTTGGCCCGGACGTTCAGGAACTGGGCCAACGTCTCGATCTCCTTCCGCCTCCTCTCAAGCTGCTCTTTTTCCTTGCCGTAAAGGATGTGGACGGTCGCCAGATTGAACTTGAACCATCCCGACTGGAAGGACACGCAGAAAGGCGTGCGAGCGAACTGCAGGTGGTCGTCGATAAGCAGCTCCTGTGGAAGGACGATCTCTCCCGCCATATTCTTGAAAGAGACCTTGTTGGTGTCATAGACGAAGGCGATGCACTCGCCGTTGCCGGGACCTCCCTCCGTGACGTCGGTGGAGATGTAGCTCCAGTTCTTCCCGAGGATGGACATCACTTTCTCAAGCCCCTGCTTCTGGTCCTTGACCTCTTGGATGGCGATAAGGTCGAAGCGGCTGATGATCTCAGCGATGTAGTACAGACTCTCCGTCTTGCGGGTGCTTTTGTCGAACTGACGGATGTTCCAGGTAGCTAGCAGCAGGGAGTTGCAGGCGGTCTTTTGGGGGATCTCCTTGTCAAGCTGCTTTCGAAGGGTGATCAGTTTCTCGACGGTCCGCTTTTTCTCGGCGGCGTCGTACATGCGTCTTATTCCGGTGTAAAGCATGGTGAAAAGGTTTTAGTGTCAGGCGCTTTAGCAAATATAATGATAATTATTTTAGTATCTTTACACGAAGAACTAAACCACAGTAGCCATCATGAATCGTTTGGAATTCCTCAGGAGAGCGGGGGCCCTCATGGCCGCGGGGGCTTTCTCCCCGGCACTGACCAACAACCTTTTCGCCCGTTCCAAAGGCGCTAATGACCGTATTAACGTGGCTCTTATCGGTTGCCGCAACATGGGTTGGGGTGATTTGAATGACGCCCTTTTGGACCCGGATGTCCGTTGCGTCGCCTTGTGCGACGTGGACAGGCTGATCCTGGAAGAGCGCGCGGCGGATCTTGAGAAGCGTACGGGAGTAAAACCCGACCTGTATGGGGATTATCGTGAGATGCTGGAGCGCAAGGATTTAGACGCCGTGATCATCGGTACTCCGGACCATTGGCACTGCCTGATGATGGTTGACGCGTGCTCGGCCGGGAAAGATGTCTATGTCGAGAAGCCGATCGCCAACTCAATCGGCGAGTGTGACCTGATGGTGGCGGCCGCCAGGAAATATGGCAGGGTCGTCCAGGTCGGGCAGCAGCAGCGCAGCGCGACCATCTGGCACAACATGAAGAACTACATCGACAGCGGCAAGCTCGGTCGTATCGCCAGGGTGAATGTCTGGGCGAACTTCGCCTATGCCTCGATCCTGAATCCGGAACCCGACCAGAATCCTCCGGAATATGTTGACTTCGACATGTGGCTCGGCCCCGCTCCAGCCAGGACTTATAACCCTAAACGTTTCCATGGCCTGTGGAGGATGTTCTGGGATTATGGCGGGGGACTTATCACCGACTGGGGTGTCCACCTGCTCGACATGGCCCTATGGGGAATGAACGTCACGGGTATGCCGAAACGAGTCATGGCCTCTGGTGGTAACCACCAGAACCCGGCGAATTTCGCGGAGACTTTCGACACGATGTCCGTCGTGTATGAGTTCGACGATTTCATCATCACTTGGAACAATGTCACGGTGGAGTCAGGACCTTATAACAAGAACTACGGGGTCGAGTTCGTCGGGGAGAATGGTTCGCTGGTGGCGAACCGCGAGAGCTGGGAGGTTTATCCTTTCAAAGACAAGATCGAGGCATACCAGAGCCTGCCAGATTTCATGGATCACCGCGACCATGTCGCCAATTTTATCGATTGCATGAGGCGGAGGGATATGAATACCGCCTGCACGATTGACAACGGGGCGCTCTGCGCGAAATATGCCCACCTGGGCAACATCTCAGCCAGGGTGGAGTCGGACATAATCTATGACGACGTCAGGAAGAAATTCAACAACAAGGCGGCCGACAAACTCTTCATCAAGGAATACAGGAAACCCTGGAAACGCCCGGTGTTTTAAGTCACTTTCGTGGTTTTGTTGTGGCGGCTTATCGGATGTTAATCAGGCGATTAGCATAGTACATCCATATTTGGTGCTATCTAACAAAGTAAATACCTATTAATCAATCACTTCTATATCAGACTTGGTATTCTCGAACATGCCAACTCTCTTAAGTATTCCTCCCACCTCAATTCTAAGTTGAGTGTGCTTTTTATCTCTTCATTAGCATCCATATTGTAAAGTTTTCTATTATTTATCATTCATCTGACTGTGAATGGAGCACGTCGAAGTATAGACTAAGGTTTCATCCCGAGTGTATACGTGAATATGGCACCAACACGCATCTTCTTTCTTACAAAGGGTACCATCTTCTTTTGTCCAGTGAGCCACAGCAAAGACACTATCATTTGGCATCGTGCCAATAATTGTCCTCTGGTAACCTGTGTCAGGATATTTTTCTTTTATATCCTTATCAGTCAGTTTTTTTGATGACATGATAGCACGATACTAAGAATTGCCTCTTTACAAACACGCTGACATCAATCTGGCGCTCGGGATGGGCCTCCGGCTGTATGCGGCAAATTCTTACTTCAAAGATGTTCTCCACGCCCATGTCCAGCATGGTGAAGATTTCGTGATTGCAGCTGCGGGGAACGTAACCCAGGAGATAGTTGCCAAATAGTATCGCGACAGCCTCAGGATCGTACTTATTCTCCCGGTCGAGGACGAGATCCAGTTTGGTACCGACCTGAAGGTCGTTGAACACCTCGATACCCTGATAGTACTGGAATCCGCCAATGTTGAATGTGTCGTAGTGTTTCTTGTCCATTTGTGGGATAACTCTCTTTTCCATAATGCGTTGCTTTAATTGGTTCTTCTTTCTGGGAACAAATTAAACACGGGGTTGTACCAAATTGTGGGACAGAATAAATCTTTTTTCAATATTACAATACTTCGGCCGAAACCCTACTCTTGAAGAAAGGCGACTGACTCGAACGGCTACCGTACCTTTCAGCCCGATTGGAACTATTATCCCTGGAATCACCTGCATCCCTCCGGGTTTCCAGCGCTAAAGAATCGATGATGTTCTTCTCCACTATAATCCCGGTAGGTGCTTGGTTTTTGGGAGCGCGAAGGATTCGAACCTTTCCTCCTCGGGATTTTTCCCCAGTCCACCGTTCCAATATCGTGGCTCTACGCTCCTTTCGTAGATGGTGAAATTCGCTAACCAGATTACTGTGCTACTCTATTTCACTTCTACTGAGTGGTCCTACCCCGTCTCCGGTAAGAAGAACCTTGAGTACAGGAGGCCGATTTGCACGGCTGCCGAACATTTCAGGACGCTCTGTTCTAAACATCAGGGATCTTCCTGTACCCCTTGCGGATTTTGTCGCTAAAGAATCACCCAATTAACTGGTTGTTCTTCTCCAACGCACCTCCTATTTGGTGTGTTTGGGATATCAACTATATGGCTTACAGCTTAAAGGTTAAGGCTTCCATTTTGTTGTATCTCCCTTTCTGGATTGGGTAGGGCTCGAACCTCCTATATTTTGGCCACTGGGCCAAAATCGCTACCAAATCCTGCGATCATCAATCCAGATAAAGTATGTAGCGGTCGACGCGAACGGTAATGCGTTATGATGTCAACAAAAGACGTGGATGAGTTTTGCGATTGTTCTATGTGCTGGGCATAACAATAAACGCCATACAGGACTTGCACTGGTAGCCCCAATACCGGACGTCTTAGCTAGCAGCTATGACAATTAGGCTTGACCTCCCGCCTACGAGGCGCATCCGCCCCGCTACCTACCTTATAGTCTCAGTCCATCAATTCCGTGGACCAGTTGGCTTGCTGAATCTTCATATCCAGCTCACGGTACTCCTTGGACATGGTGTTAATCTTCTTCTGCAGAGATTCGCCGTCAATCGCTGAAACGAACCTCACCTCGTTCCTCGAATAACGCTCGTTCCTGATGATAGACCTGGAATATGCCGAACGATAGATCTCAATCTTCTTTTTTAAGACATCCTTCGTGGCCAGAAGCTCGGTCATGGTTTTGTCCCCAATCATAACCTGGGTGTTGGTCAGATTGATTCTCACGATGAGAGATTCCAGCTCCGGGATAACGTTGTTCAACTCCGTGAACAGGACTGTCGGCTGCTCTGCCGGCTGATCCCCTTCCTGGACTTTCACGTTATCCACCAATCTTGATCTCAACTGCTCTACATACTTCTGCAAGTCTGCTCTTAAATTCAATGCTTCCGCTAGTTTCATAAAAAAACCTCCTTGTTTCTGAGTGCAAAGTAAAAGCTGTTCTGTTCCAAAACGTGGGACAATCTTTCGACAATTCCAAAATAAATTGCTATGGTTCCGACTTACCTACTTTCGTTTGTTCTTCAACCTTGATCTCGATATTCCCCCCTTGCTCCAAATAAAAGACTTGTTGCACCCAAAGGTATTGAGGCGATACGGTGGTGTAGTCCGAATACATCTTGATATAGAGTTTGACCTTCACGGAACGGGAGCTCGCGGTGAATTTTTTGGACGAGCCGTTTGTCGCCATCTCGATAGCGTTATTGGCGACTTTCTCACCCGCCTCGTTATATTCATAGGCTGTCAGGTCATAGTGTACAGTGGAAGTGGACGTGACGGAGGGCATCGCCATCGTCACGGTGTAAGTAGTTTGTTTGACCGGCTCGTCTTTCTTGCAGGAGAAAGACAGGGAGACGGCGATTATCGCCGAGATAATGAATAGAATCTTTTTCATCGCTATAAGTGTTAATTATTATCGCGAAGAAAACACGAGGCTGCTCCAAATCATGGGACAGCCTCGCGGGGAAATAGAATTATTGAATACCGATTTACTTGATAGCCTCAATATGTTTCTGCCACAGCGCCTCGATCTTGACGGCGATTTCTGGAGCCACCTCGACACCGGATTTGCCTCTGGACCACACGACCTCCGGGATGGCCTCGATAAGTGAAGCGGTCTTCAGGATACTGTCGGAAGTAGGGTTAACGACAGACTCCCATCTCATGTCGAGATAATACACGACCCGTCCTTGGCCGGACCAATCCCTATCGACATAAGGCTCAGACGTGAAAGTCCCGACTCCCACCATTCCAGTCGGCTTCTCAAATCCAACCCTAACGAATATGAAACGGTCACCTTTGTGGGCCTTCTCATGTTCCAATACACTCCAATTGAAGAAAGAAGGGGAGCGGTCCCAGTTGTCCTCGTCTGTGAGAATATCCTTACCTTCAGGGAATTTGAAGTCATTGAGGAATCGCTCAGGTGTATAACTGGAGAAATGGGGATTCCAATAAAGCAAGAATGTTTTCATATATCCTATAGACTATTTATACAACTCAAGAGCGGACTTCAACTGGCTTTTTATCTCATCGGCAAGCCACTGTGGCTCCAAGATTTTGATGGCCGGGCCTCTGGCCAAAAGCGGGCTGAAAAAGTCCGCGGTCGGACTAAGCGTCAACTCGAAGTCTGAATAATCATTCTCGGCAACAGTTTCTTTCTGACTAGAGTGGAGGGGAAGGTCTCTAAAATAATTCGCCTCCTTTCCGAAAGCTCTGATCACAACCTTCTGAACGGGCACATCGTAATCTTTGACTATTCCGTAGCAATCCCGGAACCAGCCGGCCGGATCGAAATCTTTGTCATATTCAAACTTCTCATCGGTTAATTCCAACGAGAGGATACGGTCGAAGGCCAAGGTGAAGAGGAATGAAGTGGGTTCAGGGAACTTTACTAGGCAATACCACCGACGTCCGAAGAGTTTCACGAAATAGGGGTCAAGTTTCATCGTTGTCTTATAGGAATCGGCCCCATATCGACGATATCCGACCCTTACCCTCACGCCTCTTTTCATCGCTTCTATGAACTTGTGGAGGTTATCTCCATCTGACGGAATCCGCTCTAACAGAATGCGTTCGTAAACCCCTTTGCTCTCCGCCAGCACGCTGTTGACAGATAGTGTAGAGAGCATCCAGTTTTGGATGGAATCCTCTTCCAGGACCTCCTCATTGTAGATATAGTACCTGAATCCATCCTTCTTGTCGCACTCGATGATGATGCCGAACATATCCAGGATGGCGTCCCTGTGTCGGTTGAACGTGCTGCGGGCGATGCTGATCCCTTCGGACATCTCTGACCGGAGCCAGCGCTCGTTAATCTCGCTCAACGTCAGCTTCCCGGCCTTGTGAATCGTGTTCACCAGCCAGATGTATTCTTGGAATAAGGCATAGGATTTCATTTGATAAGGTTGTTTGCTTCTAGGAAGTTGTAAAAACCATCAAGGATAGCCTGCTTTCTTGAATCAATGTCTTCTTCAATAAAGTCTGAATTTTTATTCGAAATACTAATGAGTTCAAGATTGATAGTTTTCTCTTTTTCAACTCCGCGATCTGTTGTAAAACCTTGATAATACTTCTTTTTCACACCAAACTGAAAATCGGATACCCTAATATTGATTCTTTTTTCCAATATTGCCTTGTTACCAATAGACTCCAATTTTGCCGGATTACTAAGAGAATGTTCTATCTCATTTCTTTTTTTTGCATAAATATGTTCAATCTCAAAGGTAGTATCTAATGATGGAATTACTTGATTCTCGTTAGACAAAGCCCACCAGGTTAGTATTGATTTTGTGATTGGTCTATTGTTGCGAAACTCATAATTCTCAAAAGAGGTCGATAATGACTGTCTGTCAAATTTGAATTTATTGAATTCTACGGGAACTCCTTTTATGATATTAATCATCTCTGCGTAAATAGGAGTCCTTAATGAGTTAACGCCAGGATTAGTCACAGCATATGCCCATATAAATCCTGTAATTATATCAAGGAAAGAGCAAAGGGCTTTCTCTTCCAATGAACCGTCCTCTGTCTTATTTCTGAGATAATAGACAGAAAGGATGTAGCCCCACATACTATTTGGCGCATAACATAGGACAAATAATCGTCTTAGAACACGAAGAGAGAACCTATCTTCATTTTGTGAATAAACATCATCCCAGAAACTAGCCAGATCCTCAAGATTACTAAAAGTTGTTTCTTTTTTTAATAGAGCATAGTCGTTTTTCCCTTCGTAAAACTTTCGTAGGGCTTCAGTAGTTGAGGAATCGATTCCTTGTAAAGCACGCTCATAATACATGTATTTCGTAAACAGTTCATCCATTGGAGTTATAGAAATTGGATGGAATATCCTCTCACACAAACTATTCAATCTACTCCAACGCTGGACAAAATCATCCTTTGTCCCTTTTGTTGAATAATACTTGTAGAACTGCGCCTTGAAGATATCTGCGTCAGAAAGCGGCATTCCACGGTTATTCAGAGTTGAGAATATTGTCAAAGCAGTGTCTTGCGATTCAGCTTCAATTGGTAAAAGAATGCAATTATTCATTAACCGAACAGGGTAATACATAAAAGAACTCGGCATTTTTGTTATGAGATCCTTTATCCTACCCTGAAAGAAACGATAATTGATTGCGTAATTGCTTTTCATCTTTTCAGGAGCTTCTCCTGTCAACAATATTGAAAGGAATTCCTCTTTAACCTCATCGGTGGCAACTTGAGAATCAATCTTGAGTTGATTCATGATCGGATTACTAAATTCATCTGTTTTCCATATGCATTTAGCTATTTCTTCTCTTGTTTTCACCGTTTGAGCATCTTGAGCAACAAGATAATGTGTATATAGAGCCCTTAGTAAAAGCATTAATGTTGTGAGTCGCTGTTGCCCATCAATTATCTCAAGTTTTCCGGCTTCATTTTTATAGGTTACTATCGGTCCAAGAAAATACTCGTTCCCAGGTTTGAACTTCTGATAGTCTTTTTCCGGAATAGCAAATGAGAAAGTATCTTCCCATAAAGTTTGACATTCAGTTATTTGCCAGGCATAAGGTCTTTGGTAGTCTGGTATTAGGAAGTCTGATTTGTTGTCTGAAAACAACGACTTGATAGACTTTTGATCGATGTTAAGCTTTGACATAGATATGTGGTTATCAGATTGTTCTTATTATTCCTGTATTAAGACAGTTCTAATATAGCAAATAATGAAATACTTCTCATAATCTAATAGCGAAAAGAACAAAGGTATTTCTCTTCTTCACGAAGTGTTCATCGGGGGAAACTCATATATTGCTGAATTACTCGTGTACATCTTCTCTCAGCTTCTTCAGCCGGACAATCTCTTGGATCAATTCTTTCCGGCTGTCTCGCAACTCCTTGATTTTCTTTTTTTGTTTCGCCACAATGCTAGTCAGACGTTGAACATCATAACTCTTTCTCGACTCAATCATCGCCTCTTTGTAGATCTCATTATTCAAGGCGAGGATCTCTTCTTTTCTTTTAATTGAGTACTCAACCTCTTGACGACGAATCTTCTCCTCAAGTTCTTCGATGTAGGATTCCTGCTCGCCGACCTGCTCTAACGCTAGTTTCAATAGCGCCTCCACGGGGACCTTCTCCAGCCCGTACAAGGGCTTGGTTCTGTGCCGGTTCCTAACTTTTATCGCTAATGTGTCACGCCCATTTTTGAAATTGCTCATATTCATGTCAATTTACCCCGCAAAATAGAGTGATGTTGTCCCATTTCGTGGCACAATGCGAAAATTTTGGATATTTTCCAACTCCGTGAATTCTCGCCTCTGTCATTTTCACGAACCCGGAGCTTGAAGGTATGACGTGTGGGTGGTCGATAATTACTGGCTTGAAAAAGTGATTTGACTCATCGGGCTGGTTGTTGTTAGACGAAAATAACGGCCCAAACGTCGTTTGAGAGCCACCAGTGGTGGATGAGAGAAGACATATATGGCCTAAATGTCGTTTGTGGGTCACCCGAGGTGGGTCCGGCCGCAGGACGGACACATATTCCCGCGGTATAAACGGCCTCCTTTACTTTAATCCCCTGATGGCGCTGTCTAGCCAGCCGCCTCGGGTGTCGAACCATTCACGGGACTTGGCGACGGACTCGGAGACGGAGGGATGGGAGACTCTCCAGCGTTTGTTGTCGAGGGGGATGGAGGCGTCCAGGGCTTTGCCGGTCTCGGAGTTCACGAAGCTCTTCATGTAGGCCGACATTGTTTTGCAGAGGCCGGCGGACATGCTTTCCCATAGGGCGATGTAAGTGTCTTTGAACGCCGGGTTAAAACTATTCAGCAGGGTGGGGAAGTAATTCCCGGTCCATTGGTGGGTGTTGGACCAGTTGTCTTTCATCTGGTAGACGCTGTCGAAGTCCCACATGTTACCCATCATCAGTTTCGAGCCGGCGGTGTTGTCGTATTTGGTCATGAAATAGTTCGAGCCGGCGCAGTCAAGGATGCCCAGGACGTCGTGGCCGAGGAGCCAGCGGGCGAAAGACAGGACGTCTATGTATTTGTCGTACTGCCCGTCACGGACCGACGCCTCGACTTTATTGATGTAATCCTGAATATAAGCGATCTGGGCGCTGGTTACCTCGTCCTTCTCGGGATACTTGAAAGTGTACCGCATGCTGTAGGTCCATCCTCCAGTGAAGTGGATGTCCTCGTTCCACCAATAGGCGTCATATTCAATGATATACCCGTTCTCGGCGACATTGAGGCGACAGCGGTCGTTCCGCTCCACGGACTCGCAGAGCAGGTAGATTCCCCGGTAGTCGCCGTTCACGACCAGGTTGACATATTCGAAAGAAGGAGTCCACTGGATGCCGAGCTTGCGGTTAACCTCGGTCCCCGCCAGCATGCGGAGGTCGTCGTAGGTGAGAAGGAGCCAGTCCTTGTCCTTGTATTTGCTCTCGTCGCCCCGGCAGAGCAGGTCTTTCTTCTTCTGGAGCTTGATCTTGAACGGCTTTTTCGCCCCGTAGGCGCTGGTGTTTCCCCTGATTTTAAGCGTCATCCCGCTCTCGTCTTTCTTGTAGGGCCCGGTGGCGTGAAGAATGGCGTCACCCTTCATCAGGGTCAATTCACCGGGGACTTTCACGGCGTTCCTGATACCGGCCCCGTTGCAGCCCTCAGGATGCGCCACGAACTCGCAGGTGGGTTCGACCTTACCCTCGGTTTCGATTCGGATCAGGGGTAGGCCAGTGTCGAGAAGTGACTTCGTGAGGGCGTCCCACTCGCAGGTGACGTTGAAGGTCCCGGTCGAGATCACACGGCCGTAACTGTCTGTGTATGAGATCCTGCACTGACTCTTGTAAGATGCCTTGACTAGGGCGTCTCTCAGGTACACCCGGTAGGTCCCCTTTTCCGAGTAGTCGCTCCCGGCGGGCTCGATACGGGAGACATTAAACTCGCTCGCGGGCTCTCCTGTCACGCTCATGACAGAGATGGCGCAGCCGGAGCTGGCGATGTCGTAATCGAATACTGTCTCGAAAGGGCTGATCCGGAATTCGGCGAAAGCCTCGCCGCCCGGAGTGAGGGCTACATTCTGAGTCAGGATTCTCAGAGTTGCGGGTCCTGGCAGAACCTCCGCGGCCTCTTCTTCCGGTTTGGAGCAAGCGGCCGACAGAAGAACGACAAAGGCCGCCGCCAGGCGTCCTATCCGTCTCATGGCCGTATGATCTCGACTTCTCCCCGAAGGCCTATCTTGATGATTTGGGACGCCTCGCCGGTGGCTCCGGCCTCAAGGCGGGGATCGACGACATAATCAACGGCCTGTACAATCTCCTCAGGGATGTCCTTGAATTTCCTTGGGGAGGGTTGTCCGGAGATATTCGCCGATGTGGAGACGACCGGCCTGCCGAGTTTCCCGGCCATTTCCTTGCAGAAATCCATCATCGGGATCCTGATCCCGACAGTTCCGTCGGGGGCCACGGTGTTATAGGCCAGATGGTATTTGTCCGCCTTGGGGGCCTCGCCGTCGGCCGGGATCGGGTAGGTCCTGGCTCCAGGATAGATGATAGTCATGGGCTTGTCGTTGACCTCGACAAGGTCGATGGCCATCGAGGGGATGGCGGCGACGTATCTGGCTATCTGGTCCAGGTCGCTGGCCAGAAGGACCAGCGACTTGCTGTCCGGCCGGCGTTTGATCCCGAATATCCTGGAGACGGCCTCCGGGCTGGTGGCGTCGCATCCGAGCCCCCAGACCGTGTCGGTCGGATAAAGGATAACTCCTCCTTTCCTGAGGGTCTCCAGAGCCTCTCCCAAAACCTTGTCTATGTCTTTCTTATGCATATTCTTAAACAAAATGAAGGTAAACGGCTGTGGCGGCGGTGACGGCGGCGGTCTCGGTCCGGAGCCTGGACGGCCCGAGATGGACCGGGATGAAGCCGTTTTCCACCGCGAGACGGGCCTCCTCCGGGGAGAAATCCCCTTCGGGGCCGATCATTATTGTGACCTCCGCTCCCACGGGAAGGCCTTTCAGGGCGTCCTCGATAGAGATCCTCTCTTTTTCTCCCTCGAAGCAATAGCAGATCAGTCTCAACTTGTCTTCCGGTCGCGCCAAGCCGGCGAGCCCCTCGTCCCGACCATTTACCCGGACAGGGCCGCTTGGCGGCAGGGAGAGCGAGGGACTCGCCGGCTTGGCCTCAAAGGAAATGAATTCCTTGACGCTGACGGGCTCCTCGATCCTCGGCAGTTTCGCCTTGAGGCTTTGCTTCATGGCGGAAAGGGCGATTTTCCTGGAGCGGTCAGTCTTGAAAACCTTCCTCTCCGACCTCTCTCCAATCACCGGAACTATCACGTCCACCCCGACTTCCGTGGCTTTCTCGACAAACCACTCGTAGCGGTCGTTGTTCTTTGTGGGGCAGACCGCCATCGTGAGCGAATACGGATGCCCTCCCCAACCCTCGACTTTCTCGAGAATCTCGGCCGTGGCTCCCTTGGGGGAATCATCGGTCAGACGGCAGCGTGCCATTGTCCCGTTACCGTCCACAACAGTGATCTCGTCCCCTGTCCTGTGCCTCAGGACACGGACGCAGTGGGCACTTTCCTCGGCGTCGAGGAAAACCGTGTTCCCTTGAATCTCGGTGGCGTGAAAAATCTCCATATCGCGAAGATATCAAATAGCCGTGAAAAGATTATATTTGTGAATATGAAAAAACGTTACCTGTCGTTGGATATCCTCAGAGGAATCACCATCGCGTTCATGTGCGTCGTGAACAATCCCGGCACATGGTCAAAGATATTCCCGCCTCTCCGCCACGCCGGCTGGACTGGCTGCACACCGACTGACCTCGTGTATCCTTTCTTCGTCTTCTGCATGGGCTGCGCCATGGCTTTCTCGTTCTCCAAATTCGAGACTGTAAACGTCAAGGCCTATCTGAAAGTCCTGAAGAGGGGCGCGATGATATTCCTTGTCGGATTGTTGCTGAACCTCTATCCTTTCTTCCCGACCTCGCTCCACGACGAGACCTGGACTTTCGGGCAGAATTACCTTTACTGGCTTCAGCACAAGAGAATCTTCGGAGTGCTGCAGCGTATCGGAATGGCCTATGCCATAGGCGGTTGCATAGCGCTCTGGCTCAAGAGACCGGGGAAGATCATGGCCGCCATCGCCACGCTCTGCGTCGTGTACACCGGGATTCTGTTGTTGTTCGGGAGGGATCCGGGAGCTTTCACCCTTGAGGGGAATGTCTCCATGAGGATCGACGAGTGGCTGGTGGGCGGCAACCATTGCTACCACGGCTACAGCGGCACCAATTTCGATCCTGAGGGATTGCTGGGCTCCATGACCGGGGCTTGCACCTGTCTGCTGGGTTACCTGATCGGCTCGATGATCATACGCTCAAGGGACAGGATGGCCGCCACCTGGGCGGAAGGGGCCTCTGAGACCGCCCCTGAGATCCTGGCCGTCAGAAGGATCAAGAACACCCCGGACAGGGTCGCCCTCAGGACTTTCGTCTATGGTTGCGCCAGCCTGGCGGGAGCCATGATCTTGAGTATATGGATCCCTATAAGCAAGCCCCTGTGGTCGGCCTCTTATGTGTTCTACGCCGGAGGATGGGCGATGTTGGCCCTGGCTTTCCTGATGTACGTGGTGGACATCAAGGGTGTTTCCAAGCCGTTCTTCCCGTTCAAGGTGCTGGGCCTGAATCCTTTGATGGCCTTCATCCTCTCAGGCGTGATCGCGAAGAGCTACACCTTCTTCAATTTCAGCCCGAGCGCCTATTTCGGGGCCAACGAATATATGTCCCTGCTCTACGCGCTGATCTTCGCGACCGTGATTTTCTGCCTGCTCTATCCGTTGTACAAGAAGAATATAGTCATCAAGCTGTAGAGTGACGCGCGTTGGTCTCATATCCGACACCCATGGGGTGTTCGCCGACGACGTGAGGAATTTCCTCGAGCCGGTGGACGTGGTCTGGCACGCCGGGGACTTCGGGACGCTGGCCTGCGCATCCCGGATCGAGGCTTTCAAGCCGTTGACGGGGGTGTTCGGGAATTGCGACGGGCTGGATGTGAGGCAGGTTTACCCGAGGTACCAGAGGTTCGAGATCGAGGGGCTGAGGGTGCTGATGACGCACATCGGGCTGCGGCGCGGGAGTTATTGGGCGTATGACCCGAAACGGCCCCAGTACGACGAGTCCGCGAAGGAATTGATTGACCTTTTCCATCCGGACATATTCGTGTGCGGGCACACGCACATCCCTCAGGTCTTCCGTGACGACCGCCTTGGTTTCCTGTTCATGAACCCAGGGGCCAGCGGCCTCCAAGGCTCCCGGGACGTCCCCCGGATGGCCCTCCGCTTCCAGCTCGAAAACGGCCGTATCTCCAATCTCGAGAAATGCGAATTCCCTTGGTCGATTGATGGTGAATAGTTTATGAATGAATAAGATGCTTCGTCCGACAACCACTGCCACCCTCGGCACGTTAAGAGGGGGGACCGGAGCGAAGCGAGCGGTGGGGCCGCGAAGCGGCGGTTGGCGGATGAAAGCATCTTATTCATAAACAACAATACAAAAGAAAGAAGATGAAAGAGAAGACGGTGTGGTTCTGCACCAATTGTGGAAATGAATATCCGAAATGGATGGGCCGCTGCCCCGCTTGCGGGGAGTGGAACACCCTGACAGAGCAGAAGATAACGCCTCCCGGAAGCCGTAAAAGCATCGGCAGGGGAGGGGCCGGGAGCGTTCCCGGCGACGGCAGAGCCCCCCGGAAACTCTCCGAGATTGATTCCACTTCCGAGGCCAGGGTGTCCCTGAACAATGAGGAAGTGGACAGGATTCTCGGCGGAGGGATCGTCGAGGGCTCCCTCGTGCTGATCGGCGGCGAGCCCGGTATCGGCAAGTCAACCCTATCGCTCCAGATCCCCCTCGGTTGCCCTACTCTCAAG
>CADBRH010000058.1 GCA_902797035.1 uncultured Bacteroidia bacterium
ATAATTGATATAAAACGACTTGATGATGTCTGACAGGATTGAAAGATTATTCCCGCAATTCGACAAGGCCGGACAGGATCTTGTCAGGAGATCTTATGAGGCTGCCTCTGAAGCTCTCTCCGGCTTGACTCGTGAGAATGGGCACCCTTTTTTGGAACATCCTGAGAGTGTGGCCCTTATCGCCACCGATGAGATAGGTCTTCCCGCCGAGTGCGCCGCCGCTGTTTTTCTTCACGAGGCTATGCGTATGAGCGTACGCCGTCCTGAGCGTGGCGTGGAATTGAATCTTTCATCCTTCCCTGATGACGTCGTCAAGATGGTAGAGGGACTCAACAAGATAGCCACCATCAAGCCGAAAGATACCCGTCTCGAGGCCGAGAACTACAAGAAACTGATAGTCCAGTACTCCACGGATCCGAGAGTGACCGTCCTGAAGATCGCGGACAGGCTGGAGGTTATGAGGAATCTGGGAATATTCCCGAAAAGCTCCAGGGATAACAAGATCCTAGAGACACTGATGCTTTACATCCCGCTCGCTCACCAGCTCGGGTTGTACAACATCAAGCGTGAGATGGAGGACATCTATTTCCGCTACACCGAGCCGGTCGAGTACCGGGCCATCACCAACAAGCTCAAAGCCACCGAGAGGGACCGCGAGAGGCTGATGATGGAGTTCATACAGCCTTTGAAGAAAGAGCTCTCCGACGAGGGTATCCATTATAAGCTGAAAATCCGGACGAAGGCCGCGTACTCCATCTGGATGAAGATGCGCAAGCAAAAAGTTCCTTTCGAGGGGGTCTTTGACGTGTTCGCCATCCGTTTCATCATCGACTGCGAGCCGGATCCAAAGGTGGAGAAAGACCTTTGCTGGAAGGTGTTCTCCCATGTGACCAAGGAATATGAGCAGGACACCAACCGTTTGCGCGACTGGATCACCAACCCTAAACCTAACGGCTACGAGTCCCTGCATATCACCGTCAAGAACAGGAGGGGGGCTTACATCGAGGTCCAGATCAGGACCCGTCGCATGGACGAGGAGGCGGAGAACGGACAGGCCGCCCACTGGTCCTACAAGGGGGTGCGTCACGAGGAGCAGCTGGACAAGTGGCTGACCTCTGTCCGCTACGCTTTGGAGCATCCAAGCGAGGGGAGTCCCGACGACCTGCCGCAGCCGCCCTCGAAAGAGATATTCGTGTTCACCCCGACAGGGGAGTTGAGGATACTCTCAGCCGGGGCCACTGTGCTGGATTTCGCTTTCAACATCCACACTGGACTCGGGGTACGTTGCGTCGGCGGGCGTGTCAACGGCAAGGCCGTCTCGATCCGGGAGAAGCTGAAGACCGGCGATGTGGTCGAGATCATGTCCGGGAAGAACCAGAAACCATCCTCCGACTGGTTGAATTTCGTGGTGACATCCAAGGCCAGGAACAGGATCAAGAAGGAACTGGACGAGGAGGAATACAAGAAGGCCTCCGCCGGCCGCGAGATTCTCGGCAGACGCCTCAAGAACTGGAAGCTCGAGTTCACGGACGAGATGGTCACGGAATATCTCAAGAAGCGTAAGTTCCCCACCCAGAACTCTTTCTACGCCGCCATTTCCGACGCCGCGGCAGATCTGGCCGAGATAAAGACCTTCATTCAGGAGCACGACAAGATGTCCGCCCTGGCTGTGGACGCCGCGAGGGAGGCCGAGGCGGCCAGGATGGAGTCTAAAGCCGGGGATTGGCAGGAGACCGGGCAGGTCGCTTCCGACGACATCCTTGTTCTTAACGCTAAGGATCTCAAGGGATTGGACTACAAGATGGCCAAATGCTGCCACCCTGTGTTCGGAGACGATGTGTTCGGTTTTGTAACTCGTACTGAGGGCATCAAGATCCATCGCATCTCATGTCCCAACGCCTCGAGGCTGATCAGCGTCTATCCTTATAGGATCCAGAAAGTGAGATGGGCTGACACGCCTTCCGGAGGCACTTTCCAGGGCACGTTGAAGGTCATCACGGGGATAGAGCCTTCCGTGATCGGACGCATCACCGAGGTGGTGGGGTCGTTCAAGGCCTCCTTGAGGTCATTCAATGTGGCCGAGAACAGCAGGGGAGGGACCTACGAGATCACCATGAGGATCAGTGTGCCGTCCAACATGGAGCTTGACAAAGTCATATCCCAGATAAAGAACCTCAAACACGTGGTAAAGGTGACCCGAGTCTAGGATTTCCAGACTTTCAGATATTCCTTCAGAGCCCACATCTCGTCCCGGAACTTCGCCGCCTGGCTGAAATCCAGCTCAGCGGCCGAGCGTTCCATCCTTCGCTTGTCCTCCGCTATGGTCTTCTCGATCTGCTCCCGGCTCATGGCCCTTATCACAGGATCCTGCAGCACCGCCGCCAGATCGGCCTTGACATAACCGTCCACATAAGCCGAGCCGCTCTCACGCCTGGAGTCGTGGCCGAGACCGACCGAGACGCTTCCCCTTCCTAGCTCGCTCGGGTTGGGGATATATGTGGGATCCGAGACGGAGTCCCTGGCGCTGACTCTTCCGCTCGGCCCGTTGAGAACCCTTGGATTGACAGCCGGCGAGGGGCCGTAAAGCTCAGACGCCAGAATATTCCTCTTGACCTCCACCTGTTTCGGTGTGATGCCGTGGATCTTATTGTATTCCAGCTGCTTCCTGCGGCGCCTGTTGGTCTCCCGTATCGTCTCGTCCATCGATTCCGTCACCGTGTCGGCGTACATGATCACAAGCCCGTTCACGTTCCTGGCCGCCCTCCCGGCTGTCTGCGTGAGGGCTCTGCCGGAGCGCAGGAAACCCTCCTTGTCGGCGTCAAGGATGGCCACGAGAGAGACCGTGGGGATATCAAGCCCTTCCCTCAGCAGGTTGACTCCGACAAGGACGTCGAAGAGGCCGTTCTTGAAGTCCTCGATGATCTCCACACGCTCTGACGTGTCCACGTCGGAATGGATGTACCTTACCCTCACCCCGATCCTGTCGAGATAGTCGGTCAGTTCCTCCGCCATCTTCTTTGTCAGGGTGGTCACGAGAACCCTCTCGTCGTTCTCGGCCCTCTTCCTGATCTCCTCCACCAGGTCGTCCACCTGGTTCTTCTCCGGGCGAACCTCGATTGGGGGGTCCAGCAACCCGGTGGGCCTCACAACCTGCTCTACCACAAGTCCTTCAGAGCGCTCGAGCTCGTAGTCCGCGGGCGTGGCGCTGACATAGACCTTTTGTCCGGTGATGTCGTTGAACTCGTCGAACTTCAGAGGCCTGTTGTCAGCGGCGGCGGGGAGCCTGAAGCCATATTCCACAAGCACGGACTTGCGGGAGTGGTCTCCACCGTACATCGCCCTGATCTGGGGAATGGTTACGTGGCTCTCGTCAATGAAAGTGATAAAGTCGTTCGGGAAATAATCGATCAGGCAGAACGGCCTCTGGCCGGGCTGGCGGCCGTCCAGGTAGCGGGAATAGTTCTCGATGCCGGGGCAGTAGCCCATCTCCTTGATCATCTCCAAGTCATTCTCGACCCTCTGTTGCAACCGCTTGGCCTCAAGCCCTTTACCTATCTCGTTGAAAAAGTCTATCTGCTTTTTGAGGTCGTCCTGGATCTGGCTGACGGCCTTAACGCTTCGTTCCCTTGTGGTGACGAAGTTTGTGGCCGGGAATATCGGCACCTCGTCCAGGTCCTCGATCCTGGCCCCGGTGACCGGGTCGATCAGAGACAGAGACTCCACCTCGTCCCCGAAGAACTCTATTCTCACCGCCTCGTCCGAGCCGCCGAGGAACACGTCCACAGTGTCCCCGCGCACCCTGAAAGTGCCTCTTTTGAAGTCCACCTCGGTACGGCTGTAATTAGCGTCGACCAGATGGTAAAGAAGCCTGGTCAGGGAGCGGCTCTCTCCCTTTTTGACTGTCACCGACTGGGCGTGGAAATCCTCCGGATTGCCGATCCCGTACAGGCAGGAGACGCTGGAGACCACGATCACGTCCCGTCTTCCGGACATCAGGGCGGATGCGGCGCTGAGCCTCAGCTTGTCGATCTGGTCATTGATACTCAGGTCTTTCTCGATGTAGGTGTCGGTCGTGGGCAGATACGCCTCCGGCTGGTAATAGTCATAGTAGGAGACGAAATACTCCACGGCGTTGGACGGGAAGAAAGACTTGAACTCCCCGTATAGTTGGGCGGCCAGGGTCTTGTTGTGGCTCAGCACGAGGGCCGGCCTTTGCAGCCTCTCGATCACGTTTGCCATGGTGAAGGTCTTTCCCGAGCCGGTCACGCCGAGCAGTGTCACGTCCCCAACTCCCTGGCTGAGCGCCTGGCAGAGGCCTTCGATCGCCTCCGGCTGGTCCCCGGAAGGCTTGTATGTCGACTCAAGACGGAATCTCATCACCGAACAACTTCATCGCGAAGATAATCAAAAACATCGTTATCCCCCCAGCCGTTGGCCGTTACATTTCGCCGTGGCGGATAACTGACTGATAATCCGCTTGTTAAATACTGACATCCCCCTGATTTTCAAGGGGATACCGATGCCTTATTGCTTGTGATTCAAGATGTTATCCGCCACTGTATTATTCGCGTGGGATTCGCAGGAATTTCCTTGCCTGTTCACGCGATGCCCAACCCATCCTGAAAAGACTCTCGCGAGCGGTTTTCCTGATCTCGACAGGAGCGTTCAGCAATTCGTTCAAAGTGGAGAATCCAAGCCAAGAATGTGTCTTCTCTATCAATCTCAAATACACCCTGTCAGACCCGGGAGTGAAATCCTCTTTAATGTCATGTTCGCTTCCGGTGTTCGAATGAATTGCTGTCAGCATTTTGTCATATGTCCCGTAAAATAAGATAAGTCGATTATAATCAATGCTATTATATTTACTGACAATATAATCTGTCAGTTGTCTTATCTCCATCGGTCTCAAATGGGAGATTATTCTTGCTAACAGGGTGTGGTTGAGAGGAAGCCCGAGTCTGACCATTCTGTCTATCTCTTCCAGCGCTCTCCTCATTGGTCTTGTCGCCCTGCTTCTGATAATCTTATCTGAATAGGGATGATTGTCGCGGTAGAAGGCCAGAAAGTTCCACGGCCACTCTTCAGCCCTCGAACAGAGCTTTTTCTCTACTTGGTTATTAAAGAGATACGCTATCGCTGTCCTGATTTTCTTGTCTCCGATTTTCACGGCGTGACCACCAGGAGTCTCAAAGACCGAACCCTTTAAGCCGTAATTCCTGGTGAATGCCGTTGTGAAGTCCCTTAGGAGATCCCTTCTGAAACAATCGAACGCCCATTTTGAAGGGGCGGTCACGAGAAGATGAATATGATCGAACATGAGACTGATATCCAGAACAGTTACACGATAGCGCCTGGCGGTGACAGAAGCTATTGAGAAGAAAACCAGCATGTCCCTCGCTGAATAAAAGATTAAAAATCCTTCGAAAGATCTCTGGTAGATGTGGTGGACCGCTCCCGGAATAAAAGACTTTCCTTTCACGTTTTTCAGAGTTTAAGGGTTATGAGCAAAGATAAGATTCTTTTTGGATTTTTGTTCCGGTGGCGGATAACTGGTTGAAAAAGAGTTGATTATGCGTAGCAATCCCTCTGTTTTTCGTGGGGATCCCAGCGCTTAATCCATTGCAGGTTAGAGACTTGTCCGCCACATGAAAAATAGCTATATTCGCATCAGGAAACCGGTTAAAGTTACAGTCATGAGAAACAGCTTATCCACCAGCATCATCATTGCCGGCGTCGCACTGATCGCGGCGGCGGGGATTTTCGGTTGTCAGAGAACGAGGGTTGAGAAAGAGGGGGAGTACACTTATTCGGTCCAGACCGTCTGGGACGAGGGAACGCACGCGGCGTTCACTGACCTGGTCGAGTTTGGCGGGAAGTATTACATCACCTTCCGTGAGGGTTACAGCCATATTTTCGATGAGAACGGGAAGGCCGAGGGTCGGATAAGGGTGCTTGAGTCCAATGACGGAGAGCGCTGGGAATCAGTGCTTGACGCGGGTATCGAGGGGATTGACTGCCGGGATCCTAAGCTTTCTGTGACTCCGGACGGCCGGCTGATGGTGCTTTTCGGAGGATCCCTGTACATCGATCGTGAGCTGAAAGGCCAGCAGGGCTATGTGATGTTCTCGAGCGACGGGAAGACATATTCGGAGCCGGAGAAGATAACGCTCTCTCCTGACCCGGCGAACGAGACCAACTGGCTCTGGAGGGTCACTTGGAACGGGGACACGGGCTATGGCGTGAGCTATGGTTTCGGCCCGGCCGGAAGGACGCTGATCCTCTACCAGACGAAGGACGGAGTCAGTTACAGCGAGGTCAAGTCGTTCGATTTCAGCGGTTTCGCCAATGAGACGACGCTTCGTTTCCTCCCTGGTGGCAGGATGTTGATGATGGTTCGCAGGGACGGTGACGACAGGATGGGTTTCTGGGGATATGCCGACGCGCCGTACACCGACTGGACCGTGAGGCAGATGCCTCTGCAGGTCGGAGGTCCTGATTTCGTCGTCTTGGAGGACGGGGCCGTCCTGGCCGGTACCAGATCCTACGCCATCGGGAGTCATTGTAAGACGATAATTGTCAAGGGGACCCCCGAGGGCGATTTCCAGGAGGTTTTCACGCTGCCTTCCGACGGGGACACCAGCTATCCCGGGATGCTGGTTGTGGGTGACGAGCTCTGGGTCAGCTACTACACGACCGCCGGTGTCCCCGGCAAAGCCGTCATCCGCCTCGCCAAACTCCCTTTGGCCGCTCTGCGGTAGTGGTCGCCTGAAATCAGAGCAGATGACGCAGGTCGTGGTCGGCTTTGATCTTGTCGATGACCGCGCAGACGACCTCGAAAGTGAGGCTCTCCTTACGGTAGTCGGCCGGAACGGCGAAGCCTACCCGCCCTTGTTTCAATAACTTCCGGGCGAAAGCCTTCTTCTTCTGGTTTTTCGGGTCATACACTGCGACCGAATGGCCGCCGAACATGGAGACTATCTTCATGCAAGGGATGTCCGTCTCCCCGTCACCGAAGTAGATCATCTGCGGGTAGGGGATCCGCTTCTTGTCCTCCGCGACGCTGTCATTGACCCTCTTGTTGTCATGGGCGCTGAATATCCCCTTGCTGATCTTGAATATGAACTGGGTCTTGGCCGTGTAGTCCACGGCTATTCCGGGCCAGACAGCCTCCCCCTCCTCGTTGTAGATGTAGCTGCAAGCGAAGATATGCTTGAACTCCGACGCTATCGGGGAGCCCTCGATGATCTCCTTCAGGCCCGATGAGTTGATGTAATGCTCGATCCGGACCCCGCGCGACTTGCCATATTCATTGACGAGGGAGAACCACTCTCTGACACCGTCGAACAACTCTATGTCCTTCCCGAACCTCCTGAAGTCCTCCCTGCGCAGATGTATCCCGTTCCTGGTAGCCTCGTCACGCATCATTTTCATGTAGGACAGGACGTTGCTAGCGTCCTGTCCGGCCGCCAGCCCGTCGCTCATGGTCCAGAACTCCCTGGGGGTCTTGCCGACGGCCTGGATGAACCCGAACTCCTGCATGTTGCCTGGGGAGAGGGTCCCGTCAAAGTCATAAATTAGGGCTACAATAGGTTTCCTTTTCATAACATGATAACAGATTTCGCCACAAATACAGCGTTTTCACGGATTCGCGGTATTCCACCGCGAAGATAAACATATAAATTAAGTAATTTTAACCATTCAATAATATAACCTATGGACCATTATCTTTACCTTCTTCAAAGCGCCACGAGGAAGTTCTGGGACAAATCCGCCCTGAACACCGTGGACGGCGAGTCTTTCACCTATTCCCAGATGGCGACCCTTATCGCCAAGTTCCATCTCTTCTTCGAGACCATCGGTCTTAAGAAAGGTGAGCACGTGGCTCTCTGGGCCAGGAACAGCGCCCGCTGGGGCATGTCGTATCTCGCGATCAACACCTACGAAGCCGTGGTTGTCCCGATCCTCGCTGATTTCACCCCCGAGAACGTGGAGTTCCTCCTGGGGCATTCCGACAGCGTGGCCCTGCTCACCAACGCCGACAAGTTCGCCAAGCTTGACATGTCAAAGACTCCCGAGATCAAGGTTGTGATGGATGTGGACAACCTGAAGGTTCTTTACTGCTCCGATCCCGGGATCAAGGGGGTCTGGAACAACATTGACAACCTTTTCGCCGAGAAATACCCGAACGGCTTCGGCCCGGACGATGTCGTCTATCCGACCGATAACTGGGACAACCTCGCCGTGATCAACTATACCTCCGGCTCCACCGGTAACCCCAAGGGCGTGATGCTGACCTATAGGAATTTCAGCGCCACGATCGAGTTCAGCCAGGTCAACAGGCCCACGAACGAGCACCAGAGGATGATCTCCATGTTGCCGATGGCCCACATGTACGGCCTCGTCACCGAGTTCATCTACCCTCTCTGCTACGGCACCTCGATCTACTGGCTCGGTAAGACCCCGACCCCCTCGACCTTGATGAAGGCTTTCCAGGAGGTCAAGCCTTACCAGCTGATCACCGTCCCGCTCGTGATGGAGAAGATATTCAAGTCCAAGGTCAAACCCATCGTGGACAAGCAGCCGGTCAAGTTCCTCTGCAAGGTGCCGGGGATCAACAAGGTGATATTCAAGAAGATCCACGACAAGATGATAGACGCTTTCGGCGGCGAGGTTCAGGAGTTCATCCTCGGCGGCGCCCCTGTCAGCCCTGAGGTCGAGAAGTGGTTCAAGAAGATCAAGCTGCCCTACATGGTGGGCTACGGCATGACAGAGGCCACCCCGCTGCTGGCCTACATCGGCTACAAGGACTATGTGGCCGGATCCTGTGGCAAGCCTGTCACCTGCGCTGACGTGCGCATCGACTCCGAGGATCCCGAGCACATCGCCGGAGAGATCCAGGCCAAGGGCGATAACATCTGTATCGGATACTACAAGAACCCAGAGGCGTCCGCCAACGCCTTCACCGAGGACGGTTATCTTCGTACCGGTGATCTCGGGATCATGGACAAGGACGGGAATATATTCATCAAGGGCCGCAGCAAGTCGATGATCCTGTCCGCCAACGGGCAGAACATCTATCCTGAGGAGGTTGAGGCCATTATCAATGACCAGCCTTATGTGGCTGAGTCGGTGGTCGTGGACAGGTCCTCGAGGCTTGTGGCTCTGGTTTATTTCGATCCAGACGCCATCAAGAGGGACGGTCTCGACACCGAGACCGTGGCCGATCTTCCTGAGAGGGTGAGGGTCAACTCCAACAAGAAACTGCCTTCCTATAGCCAGTTGGCCAAGGTCGAGGTCCAGGAGACTCCTTTCGAGAAGACTCCCAAGATGTCGATCAAGCGTTTCCTTTACAAGTAGCGCCACTCCCTCCCAAAGGTGACATTTTGTCATAGTCATCCACTCTGGAACATAATTTGACTCATTCGAAACCGGCCTTCACGAGACGCCGGTTTTTCGCTATAGGCGACCGTCGCCCCTCCGGCGACCACTGCCAACCTCGGCATGTTGAGAGGGGGGACCGTGTAGCGAAGCGGAACGGTGGGGTCGAACGAAGTGAGACGGTCGCGGAGGGGACGACGGTCGTCTTGGTAAAGAGACAAAAAGAACAAGAATATGGCAAACAAAGGACAGATTGGTGTGACGACCGAGAACATTTTCCCGGTCATCAAGAGGTTTTTGTATTCGGATCATGAGATATTCCTTCGGGAGCTGGTCGCCAACGCCGTTGACGCCACCCAAAAGATGAAGGTCCTCGCCTCGAACGGCGAGTTCACCGGCGAGCTGGGCGACCTGAAAGTCAGGGTCGAGCTTGACGAGAAGGAGAAGACTCTCAAGATCATCGACAACGGCATCGGAATGACGGCAGAGGAGGTCGATAAATACATCAACCAGATAGCTTTCTCCTCAGCCGGGGAGTTCCTTGAGAAATATAAGGACCAGAATATCATCGGGCACTTCGGTCTCGGCTTCTACTCCGCTTTCATGGTCGCCAGGAAGGTCACCATCGAGTCACTTTCGTGGAAGGAAGGCTCTCAGGCAGTGATTTGGAGCTGCGAGGGAGACCCGGAGTTCGAGATGGGACCCTGCGAGAAGAAAGACCGTGGAACAATTGTCACATTGTTCCTCGACGATGATTCCGCCAAGGACTACGGCACTTCCGGCAAGATCGGTCAGCTTCTCGGGAAATACTGCAAGTTCATGCCCGTGCCGGTCGTCTTCGGCAAGGAGAAAGAGTGGAAGGACGACAAATATGTCGAGACCGACAAGGACCATGTGATCAACTCGGTGGAGCCTCTTTGGACACGCAAGCCCTCAGAGCTTAAGGACGAGGACTACATGAAGTTCTACAAGGACATCTATCCCATGAAAGAGGAACCCCTCTTCCACATCCATCTCAACGTCGATTACCCGTTCAACCTGACCGGTATCCTCTATTTCCCCAAGATCAAGGAACGGATGGCCATCGAGCGGAACAACATCCAGCTCTATTGCAACCAGATGTTCGTCACCGACCATGTCGAGAACATAGTCCCGGACTTCCTCACGCTGCTCCACGGCGTCATCGACTCGCCTGACATCCCCCTGAACGTCTCCAGGAGCTATCTCCAGGCCGACGAGAACGTCAAGAAAATATCCACCTACATCACCCGCAAGGTCGCCGACAGGCTCGAGGAGATATTCAAGAACGACCGTGCCGCCTGGGAGGGCAAGTGGGACAACCTCAAGCTCTTCATCGAGTACGGCATGCTCTCCGACGAGAAATTCCGCAAGCGCGCGATGAAGTTCGCCCTCCTGAAGAACACTGACGGGAAGTTCTTCGCCCTCGAGGACTACCGCAAGGCTATCTCCGGCGATCAGACCGACAAGGACAAGAAGGTCGTTTACTTATACGCCACCGACACCGAGGCTCAGTATCCTTTCATCGAGGCCGCCAAAAACAAGGGCTACGATGTCCTGCTCATGGACTGCGAGCTTGACTCCCACTTTGTCAACCTTCTGGAACGGGAGATCCCCGACTCGAGATTCGCCCGTGTCGACTCAGACTCGGTGGACAACCTCATCCCCAAGGAGGAGAAAGTCAAACCTGAGATGGCCGAGGAAGACAAGAAAAACCTCGAGACCATGTTTAAAACCGTTTTACCGAAAGAATATGAGTATTTCATCGAGGCTGACAATCTAGGGGAGTCCGAGGCGCCGGTTCTGGTGACCCGGAACGAGTTCATGAGGCGCTACCGCGAGATGAGCGCCCTGGGTGGCGGGATGAACTTTTACGGTGAGATGCCGGAGTCTTTCAACATCACCGCCAACCTTCAGAACCCGTTAATGGTCAAGCTGATAGGAGATATGAAAGAGAACTCTGACAAGGTCGAGGAATTCGCCTCCGGAAGCGATTTGCTGAAGCAGCTGACAGACCTCGCCCTGTTGTCGAACGGGCTTCTGAAAGGCAAGCCGCTTTCCGATTTCATAGCCCGGACAGGTAAGACGCTTACAGATTATTACACTTCTAAATAATTGAAATAACGGCCTCCCACCCTTGTGAGAGACCTTTTTTTTACTTATATTTGCCCGTCACGACAAAGATTATGACGGAAGAACCTCAAGTTTATTACCCACTCGATCCGGAGAAGTACTACTATTCGATGGACGAGCTGACCCTCGACACCGACGAGGGTCCCCTGACCTTGAGGCTCGGCTCGTGGCTGAACCATGACCCTGTCCGGATCCATCAGCTGATAGTCAAAGACAAGACCCTCCATGTCGATCAGATCGAGTTGTACAACCCTTTGATGAGCAAGCTCAGAAGGGCGGACCCGCAGTATTACAAGCGGTACATGGGCCTGAACGTGAACATAGATTTTCCCGGTTTCTCTTCTGACGTCATCGCCAAGATCCCTTTCGAGAACGACCCTATAGGCTTCTACAAATGGTGGCGCAAAGGTAAGCACGAGGACAAGGTTTACCTCTCCAAGGTCAACCAGTTCCGCCTTTTCCAGAAAGTCTATCTGATGGAGCCTAAGGTGATGCTCAAGAAGGACATCCTCTTCTTCCAGTCATTCTGAGTCCCGCCCGGGACTTTTTTTCGCAAGGATTTTGTCAAGTCAAAGTTTTTACATAAATTTGGCTTACGACAATTGTTAACAAATCCTTAACTATCATTGCAATGACTTACAAGATTATCGACATCCAGGGCGTTGGCCCTGTCTACGCCGAGAAGCTTATCGCCGCCGGCGTGGAGACAGTTGATCAGCTCCTCCAGAAGGGAAAGACCCCCAAGGGCCGTCAGGCGCTTGAGGAGGCCACCGGAATCACCGGCAAGCTCATCCTCACTTGGGTGAACCACGCCGACCTCTTCCGCGTCAAGGGTATCGGCCCTCAGTTCTCCGAGCTTCTCGAGGCTTCTGGTGTTGACACCGTGAAGGAACTCAAGAACAGGGTGGCCGCCAATCTCGTGGCCAAGATGACCGAGGTCAACGAGGCGAAGAACCTCACCAAGGTCGTTCCCACTGTGGTTATGGTCCAGAAGATGATCGACCAGGCCAAGGTCCTCCCTCCGATGGTGGAGTACTAGTCGTGCCAGGCTTTTTATGGGAGTCGGGACTGAAAAGTCCCGACTTTTTTAATATATTTGTAGGTTGTAGCCAATGATACTTGGATGAGACGGATTATTCCTTTAGCGATAACCATTTCCCTGGTCTTTCTCGCCGCCGCCTGCAAGGATACGGCCAGGGATGGAACTGTGGACTATGAGATGTCCTATAAGGTCGGTGAGGTGACTTTCGACATGGTCAAGGCCCCGGCCGGCAATTTCACAATGGGCGTCTCGGCCGACAACAGGCGTAAAGTGACCAGAGGGATAGCCCAGCCGGTAGCCCTAGACGGGTTCGTGTTCAGCGCCGAACCGGTCTCCCAGGCCCTCTGGACCGCGGTGATGGGGAATAACCCCAGCCAGGTCAAGAACCCGGAGGCGCCGGTGGACATGGTCTCGTGGGTCGATATCCAGAAATTCCTGAAGAAACTGGGCAAGGCGACGGGGAAGACCTTCTTCCTCCCGACCGAGGCGCAGTGGGAGTATGCCCAGAAACTCAGCGGCGACAAGTGGTTCACGGTCGTGTCCGAATGGTGCGCCGACAGCTACGACGAGGTTCCCGACGACGCCACCAGGAGTGATTATTTCATTCCCATGAGCCTGATGGTCAACCCCGAAGGGCCGAAAGAGTGGGGGACCAAAGTCGTAAGGACCACTCTTGAGAGGATGCCTGTCGAGTCGCACACCAGAAGGACTCATGTCGGTTTCAGGCTCGTTCAGCCGGACGGGGATGTCCTCACGGAAGAGATAATGGCGCCGCTGGACGGTGTCGCCCCTGTCCGGGAGAAGATTGACGCCTCCTCAGGCGTCCCTGAGTATTTTAACGTTGGCGGAGTCCCTTTCAAGATGGTCATGGTACAGGGCGGCTCCTTTTTGATGGGTTTCAATACCACTGACTCCCCGTATCTTGATTTCAAGGTGCCGGACAACGAGAAGAACGTCCATGAGGTCACTTTGGATGATTTCGCGATAGGGGAGACCGAGGTCACTGTCGGCCTCTGGAACGCCGTGATGGGTTCCGTCCCTTATCTCAACGACATCTCTGAGCCTGACAAACCTGTCGGAAATGTCTCCTGGTACGACTGCCAGATATTCCTTCGCAAGATTAACGCCCTGACAGGCAGGACCTTCCGTCTCCCGACAGAGGCGGAATGGGAATATGCCGCCAGGGGAGGGAAGGTGTCCCGGCACTACGGCTTCAGCGGCTCCAACGACATGAAGGCCGCGATGTGGTTCCTTGACAACGCGGATTCCAAGCCCCGTAAGGTCAAGACAAAGATACCCAACGAGTTGGGCCTATACGACATGAGCGGCAACGTCTGGGAATGGTGCCACGACAGGGCTGAGGAATATACCACCGGGCCGGCCGTCAACCCCGTCGGGGCGGAGAGCGGTGGCACCAGGATTCTCCGTGGTGGCAGCTGCGCCAGCCGTTGGGACGCCTGCAGGATCAGCAACAGGTCATATATGCCCGGAAAGAACTTCAAAGGCACATTCGGATTGAGATTGGCGTTATAGGATGGACAAGCGAAATAAATCCACAGTAATCACCCTTGTTATCCTGGCGATCCTCGGAACCGCCTACCATTTCATCTGGGGAGGCGAGGACGATCAGGAGGTAGATCCCCAGGGGCAGACCGACCCGACCTTCACGGGCGATAAGGACCTCATGTCCCGCCTAGAGATCCCTTACCGGCTGGAGGACAGCGAGGGGACGATCGTGGAGCACATGGGTTACGCCCTCTCGTACAATTCCGATTACCGTGTGCCCAACTGGGTGGCCTACGAGTTGCTCGAGTCGGAACTTATCACCGCCTACCGCAAGCGCGAGGACACCTTTTCCCCAGACCCCTTGATCAAGGGCCGTCAGGCCTATGACAGGGATTATGTCGGCTCGGGCTACGACCGTGGCCACATGGCCCCGGCCGCCGACATGAGATGGAGCTCACAGACCATGAGGGAGTGCTTTTACCTCAGCAATGTCTGCCCCCAGCACCATAACCTCAATTCCGGGGCGTGGAACGATCTCGAGAAGCAGGTCCGCCGCGAGGCCCGGTACTATAAGTCCGTCTGGGTGGTTTGCGGCCCAATATTCGAGTACAACAACCCCAGGCACATCGGGCAGAACCATGTGATGGTGCCTGACTCTTTCTTCAAGGCCCTGCTGGCCAAGAGGAAGGACGGCAGCTACGCCGCGATAGGCTTCATATTCCCCAACAAGGCCTGCGAGAGGAACCTCACTCTTTACGCCATGACGGTTGACGAGTTGGAGGCCAAGCTCGGGATGGACCTCTTCTTCAACCTGGACGAGAGGGCCCAGGACAAGGCCGAGGCCGTGATGGACCCTTACGGTGACTGGAGAATCAAAAACGAGATATTAAGAAACTGATATACCATGGAACAAACACTGAACCTGACCTGTCTGCATGACAACCACTTGGCTCTCGGAGCCAAGATGAGCCCCTTCGCCGGATTCGATATGCCCATCCAGTATTCCTCCATCACGGAGGAGCATCTCGCCGTCCGCGGCAAGGTGGGGATGTTCGATGTCTCCCACATGGGAGAGATATTCGTGAGCGGCCCTGACGCGGAGAAGTTCGTCAACCACATCTTCACCAACGACGTCCGCCCGATGGTCCCCGGCCAGATCCTTTACGGGATGATGCTTTACCCCGACGGCGGCACGGTCGATGACCTTCTGGTCTACAAGGAGTTCGAGCCGGACCATTTCCTGCTCGTGGTGAACGCAGCCAACATCGAGAAGGACCACATGTGGATCAACGACCACAGCAAGGGTTTCAATGTGAAGATCGACAACCAGTCCGCCAAGTGGGGCCAGATAGCCCTTCAGGGCCCTCTGGCCGAGGAGACGCTGGTCAAGACGCTCGGTTTCGCCGCCGACGCGGCCTCTCTCTCCTTCTACACTTTCAAGGACTTCAAGGATGGTGGTATGAGGGTGATCATCAGCCGCACCGGCTACACTGGCGAGGACGGTTTCGAGATCTACGCCACCCCGTCGCTCATAGTCAAGTATTGGGAGGCTTTCCTGGCCGCCGGGGTAACCCCTTGCGGTCTGGGCTGCCGCGACACCCTCCGTTTCGAGGCGGGTCTTCCGCTTTACGGAGACGAGCTTACCCCAGCGATCTCCCCGGTCATGGCAGGCTTCAGCATGTTCTGCAAGCTGGACAAGGACGAGTTCATCGGCAAGGAGGCCCTCGTGGCCCAGAAAGCGGGCGGAATCACGGAGAAACTGGTCGGGATCGAGCTTCAGGACAAGGCTGTCCCCAGGGCTGGCTATCCCGTGGAGCTTGAGGACGGCACCCAGGTCGGGGCCGTCACGACCGGCTACCACAGCATCTCCCTTGAGAAGAGCATCTGCTTCGCTCTTGTCAAGAAGGAGTACGGCGCCCTTGACACGCCTTTGTACGTCCGTGTGCGTAAGAAGGTTTTCCCGGGCAAGGTCGTCAAGAAGAGATTCTATCAGACTAACTATAAGAAATAATTGATAATCAATAAATTAATTCAATCATGAGTAAAGTAGTAGAAGGCCTCCGTTACAGCGAGGACCACGAGTGGGTAAAAGTTGAGGGCGATGTGGCCGTGATAGGGATATCCGATTTCGCCCAGCATGAGCTCGGCGACATCACTTACGCCGACCTCCCTGAGGAGGGCGACGAGTTCGAGGCCGGCGAGGAGTTCGGCGCCCTTGAGAGTGTCAAGGCTTCCAGCGAGCTTCTCTGCCCTGTCTCCGGCAAGGTCGTCGAGGTCAATCCCGACCTTGAGGACGCTCCCGAGAAGATCAACGAGGACGCCTACGAGGCCTGGATAATCAAGGTCGAGATGTCCGATCCCGCCGAGGTCGAGGCCCTTATGGACGCCGCCGCCTACAAGGCTTTCACAGATAAGTAGGGAATATGGCCGCGTTCCAGTATTTCCCTCACACCGAGGATGATGTCCGGGCGATGCTCGCCAGGATCGGGGTGGGGTCGATGGACGACCTCTACTCCGATGTCCCCAAGGACTTCATCTACAAGGGTGAGTATGATCTCCCGGACGCCATGTCCGAGAGCGAGGTCAGGGCGTTCTTCGAGCAGCTTGACGGGAAGGACATGAAACTGAAAGTGTTCGCCGGTCAGGGCGCCTACGACCACTACACCCCCTCCGTCATCCCTTACATTCTCTCCAGGTCCGAGTTCCTGACCGCCTACACCCCTTACCAGGCGGAGATCTCCCAGGGCACCCTTAGGTACATCTTCGAGTTCCAGAGCATGATCGGCGCCCTCACGGGCCTTGATGTCAGCAACGCCTCCATGTACGACGGTCCAACGGCCGCCGCTGAGGCTGTCAAGATGGCGCTTGGCTGCGTGAAGAAGAAGACCAGGATCCTGGTTTCCGAGACCCTTCTCCCTAACGTTGTCAACACCATCAAGACATATTCCAAGTACCACGGGATCGAGCTCGGCTTCATTCCCGTGATGGACGGGCACACCTGCCCCCACCACATGAGGGCGGAGCTCTCCAAGGGCGATGTCGCCGGGGTTATCGTCCCTTCCGTCAATCGTTTCGGAATAGTCGAGGACCTTACCGGCTTCGCCGACGCCATCCACGAGGCGGGAGCGATATTCATTGAGTATTGCGACCCTTCCGCCCTTGCGGTCCTCAAGACGCCCGCTGAGTGGGGCGCGGATATCGCTGTCGGTGACGGCCAGAGCCTTGGCATCCCGATGTGCTTCGGAGGCCCTTACGTCGGCTTCATGGCCTGCAGGAAGGACTATCTCCGCAAACTCCCCGGAAGGATCGTGGGCGAGACCCGCGACACCGAGGGACGTCGCTGCTTCTGCCTCACGCTTCAGGCCCGCGAGCAGCACATCCGCCGCGAGAAGGCCACTTCCAACATCTGCTCGAACGAGAGCCTCATGGCCCTGTTCGTGACTGTTTACATGTCCCTGATGGGCCCTGAGGGTCTGAAAGAGGTCAACGACCGCTCGTTCGCGGCGGCCCACTACCTCCATGACGAGCTCCTCGCCACCGGGAAGTTTGAGGAGGTCTTCGACCAGCCCTTCCTGAAGGAGTTCACCCTGAAGCCCCTCGTCTCCGCGGAAAGGCTCCAGGAGAAGCTTCTCTCTGGCGGATTCCTCGCCGCCCTTCCGACTGAGGAGGGATATGTCACATTCTGCGCGACTGAGAACAGGACGAAGGACGAGATCGACGCCCTTGTCGCATTGGTGAAGGAGGCCTAGGAATATGAAATACTACGACAAACTTATATTCGAGCTTTCCAAGGAAGGCCGCAGAGGGTATTCGCTGGGTGCGGCTTGCGGAGTCGCGGCGGTCGGGACAACCCTCGCCGACCATTTACCTGGACAGGGCGCTGTTTGCGGAGGGATGGCGGTCGGGACAACCCCCGCCGACCATTTACCCGGACAGGGCGCGGAGCGTAGGGAGGCGAGGGTTGTACCCGCCGCCATCCCTTCTAACCTGCTTCGAACCAAGGCCCCGGCGCTGCCGCAAGTCAGCGAGGTGGACGTGGTACGCCACTACACCAACCTCTCGCAGATGAACTTCGGCGTCGACACCGGATTCTATCCGCTCGGCAGCTGCACCATGAAGTACAACCCCAAGATCAACGAGGAAATCGCTGGGATGAAAGGCTTCCAGGGATTGCACCCCCTCCAGCCCGCCGGCACCGTCCAAGGCGCCCTTGAGGTATATTACCGGATGGACAAAGCCCTCTCGGCCCTCACAGGCATGGCCGGCTTCACTTTCAATCCATGCGCCGGCGCCCACGGGGAGCTCACCGGACTGATGATCATGCGTCAGTACCACCTCCTCCGCGGTGACCTCGCCAGGACCAAGGTGATCGTCCCGGACAGCGCCCACGGCACCAATCCCGCCAGCGCCGCCGTCTGCGGCCTCGACGTTGTGGTCGTGAAGTCCAACGCTGAAGGTCTTGTGGATGTCGCTGACCTTAAGCCGCTTCTGGGTGATGACATCGCCGGAATCATGCTGACGAACCCCAACACCCTCGGTCTCTTCGAGAAAGAGATAGGGGAGATCGCCGCCCTTGTCCATGAGTGCGGAGGACTTCTTTACTATGACGGGGCCAACATGAACCCGCTCATCGGTATGGTCCGTCCCGGAGACATGGGCTTCGACATCATGCACCTGAACCTGCACAAGTCGTTCTCCACGCCTCACGGCGGCGGAGGCCCCGGCTCGGGTCCCGTCGGAGTCTGCGAGAAGCTCTTGCCTTATCTTCCTGTCCCTAAGGTCGTCAGGAAAGATGACGGCACCTTCGAGGTGGTCGGCTCCGATGATAAGGCCGCCGGGCAGGTGTCCGGTTTCCTGGGCAATTTCGGGGTGATACTCCGGGCATATGCCTACATCCTGACGCTAGGCCGCCAGAACGTCAAGCTCGTCGGCAGATACGCCACGCTTGGCGCCAACTACATCAAGGAGAGCCTCAAGGATTGCTACAAGCTTCCGATCCCCTCGGTATGCAAGCATGAGTTCGTCTTCGACGGGCTTGTGGACGACGGCTCCAGAAAGGCCGCCGACGGTTCCGTCGAGAGGGAAGGGGCCACGACCCTCGATGTGGCCAAGAGGCTGCTGGACTTCGGCTTCCATGCTCCGACGATCTATTTCCCGCTCCTCTTCCACCAGGCCATCATGATCGAGCCGACCGAGACGGAGTCGCTGGAGACCCTCGACGCCTTCATTGAGGTGATGAGGAAGATCGCCGCCGAGGCCGCCGAGGATCCCGCCACCCTGAAGAGCGCCCCTCACAACGCCCCGATCACCAGACCTGACGAGACCACGGCCGCCCGCCAGCCTGTCCTCAAGTTCCAGGACGAGGCGTAAGGCCGGTTCGGTTGCCCGCTAAAACATGTTCTGTCCACGGAATCGCATGGTTCCGTGGACGGAATTGTTTATTGTCTCGTTTTGTCCATAAATAGGGGCTGATCGCATGAGTCTGATGTTTCATCCACGAGTAGGGGCCTTTTCATGGACGAAATGAGCGGAATCGCATGGGTCCGTTTCCAAATCGTCACCCGGTTTTTTTAAGGAATATCGGCATTCCGAAGGGATGGGAGGGATTTTTTGCAGTGGAAATGATAATCGGTGGCGGACAAAAGCCTGTATTTCAGCTCTTTGGATATGTGGATCCCTTTTTTTAAGGGGATACCGAGGCTTGATCCGCTGTCGGTCAGGGGTTTGGCCGCCACCGACATTTTCACCATACCATACCATGAAGGTCAAGAATCTTCCTACTCATACATAATGAATATCACTGGATGTTCACCGCACGTTTCGCGGACCGGGAGCAGTCCGTGTGCGGATTATCTACAGTGCGTTTCGCGGACCGGGAGCATGCGGATATGCGTTCAAGGCCGCTGGAAGGGCGATCGGTATGCCTTCGGCCTCTTTCCCACTCAGGCTCTGCCACGCCAAACCGCCCC
>CADBRH010000059.1 GCA_902797035.1 uncultured Bacteroidia bacterium
TCATGAGGCAGCCGTCGGCGAGAATCTCACGCTCGCTTACGGTCAAATTCTTGAAATAGAGGTGGATAGGCTTGACACCATCCTTGGTGATGACCTTGGCGTCGATCTCCTCGGCCCCTTCCAGGATAGCCTGACGGATGCCGGGGACGAACACGAAGTCACCGGGGACATAGTCGAAAGGAGTGTCAGCGCCGATCGTGAACGGGAGGATACCCCAGTTGATACAGTTGCTGCGGTAACGCTTGGTGGCGTACTCATAGCAGATGTTGGCGTCACCGCCGAGCACCTTCTGGCAAGAGGCGGCCTGCTCACGGGCGGAGCCGTCCCCGGGCTTATTGGCGAACACGCATGATCCGAAGGAGGTGTTCCCCGCGGAAGCGCCGACCTTCTTGAGGGCGTCAGCGACGTTGGCCGGCGCGTTCCCCGCGCGGCGCTCGAGATCCTGAGCCTGGATCCTCTTGGATATCCCGACATATTCAGGAACCCTTCTGGAGAGAGCGAACTCGCTGAGCTTAAGCGGATTGGAGCGATAGCTCGAGGTCTCGCCCGAAGGAATCAGCTCGTCGGTGGTGGTCACAGGGTCGTGAATCACGGCGGCCAGCTCGAGGAGCATGTTCTCCTCCATGGGATACATCTTCGGCCAGTCCTTGATGTTCGGCCCGTAGCGCAGCTCGACACTGAGGTCAGCCTTGCCGAAACCGTCATAGACACGGCTCTTATAGATACGGTCATCGAACTCATACCTCTTATGGGTGTCCTCGTATTCGATGTCAGTGGCGGCCGTGATCACTCCACCGTTGGCGGCCGTGGCTGCGATGGAACGGGCGTCCATCAGGGATACGAGCGAGAGCTGGCCCTGTCCGGGCTTGGAGCCTTCCCTATTGGGGAAGTTGCGGGTGGTGTGACGGATCGAGAAACCGTTGTTCCCGGGCACGTCACCGGCTCCGAAGCAAGGTCCGCAGTAAGCGGGCTTTATGACCACGCCGGCCTCGAGAAGCTCTTCGGCGATATGGTTGCGTGTGGTGGCGAGGTACACGGGCGTGGACTGAGGGTAGGCGCTCATGGTGAAATAGTCACTGCCTATGGTCTTGCCCTTCATGATGGAGGCGGCCTCGGCGAGGTTGTCATAGGTACCACCTGAGCAACCGGCGATGAGGGCCTGGTCGGCGCGGACCTTGCCGTCCACTATCTTGGACAGGAGGTCGATCTGGACCTTGTCGCCGAAACGCTTTCTGGCGTCTTCCTCGACGGCCTTGAGGATCCCTTCGGGATCGGCCTGCAACTCATGGATAGTGAAGGCGTTGGAAGGATGGAACGGAAGGGCGATCATACTCTCCTGGGTGGAAAGGTCTATGCGGATAACGCTGTCGTACCAGGCGACCTTTCCGGGCTTGAGCTCCTTATAGGCCTCGGGACGGCGATGGGTCTCGTAATGCTCCCTGACCTTGTCGTCGGTGACCCAGATCGAGCTGAGGCAGGTGGTCTCGGTGGTCATCACGTCAATCCCGTTACGGAAGTCGACAGGCAACTCCTTGACTCCGGGACCGGCGAACTCGAGCACCTTGTTCTTGACGAAACCGCTCTCGAAAACAGCCTTGACAAGGGATATAGCCACGTCGTGGGGGCCTACGCCATGCTTGGGTTTACCCTCAAGCCAGACGAGGACGACCTCAGGAGCGTTAATGTCCCAAGTGTTGTGGAGGAGCTGCTTGACAAGCTCACCGCCTCCCTCGCCGACACCCATGCATCCGAGGGAACCATAACGGGTGTGGGAGTCCGAGCCGAGAACCATGGAGCCGCAAGCGGCCAGGGCCTCGCGCACATACTGGTGGATGACGGCCTGGTTGGCGGGCACGTAAATACCGCCGTACTTCTTGGCCGCGGAGAGACCGAACACGTGATCGTCCTCGTTGATGGTGCCGCCGACAGCGCAAAGCGAGTTGTGGCAGTTGGTCATCGCGTAAGGGATCGGGAACTTGTCCAGTCCGCTGGCGCGGGCTGTCTGGATGATACCGACATAGGTAATGTCGTGCGACGCCATGGCATCGAAACGGACACGCATCTTGCCACCTTTGGAACCATCCACGTCATGGGCGCGGAGGATTCCGTAAGCGATGGTGTTCTCACGGGCCTCGTCTTTCGCCGGGAGGCCTTCGGGATTGTCAACAATCGTCTGTCCGTCAAGGAGATACACTCCGTGTGGAATCAGTTCTACCATAATTCAACGGTTTTTAAATAATATTAATTAATCAATGAATCCATGAATATCGTCAAGGCGAGCATGTCGGCCGCCCCGCCGGGAGACACTCCCAGGGAGTCAAACCTCGCCTTCATATCTCTCAATCCCTCCTCGCTGAAACCCTCCAGCAGAGCCTTCGACTCCTTCTTCACCTCCTGTGCCCGGTCATATCCCACCCTGTGGATGACGCAGGTGTCGTCCAACGAGGACATTATCCTGAGGAGCGTCTTCTGTAGGCGCCACTCGTCCCCTGGGAGCGACCTGAAGTACGGCAGCCAATCCTCAAACAATGGCTTATACCCTTCGCGGGCCATCTGAAGGGCCCCTTTCACGTTATAATCCTTAATGACCTTACCACCGTGGGAGTCACTTCCTTGTCCGATTCCGCTGGCAAGGCTCGCTATATGACTGGTGGACAGGTCGTTGTCCATGGCGGATATAGCCGCCAAACCGAGGGCGAATATCGCCCCGCGGTAGGTGTTCACCCCACCGGTATACTCCAGCGCATCCCTCTCGACCGCTTTCCCGAAAGCGGTCAAGTCCCCTTCGTGGGCGGCGCCGGAGGAGTACCGTCTCTCAGACGCCTCGCTTCGCTCGGCCCCACCGCTCGCGTCGCTTCGCTCCGCTCCGGTCCCCCCTCTTAACTTGCCGAGGGTGGCAGTGTCTTCGATGACGGTACTCCTCCGGCTAGCCATGACCGGTAGATGACGGATAAAGGAGCGGCGGATGGTCTCGACGCTGCCCTTCATGAGGGCGTAGTCCATATCAGAGTGGGCACCGGAGCCGGAAGGGTCCACAAGGCCGGGCTTAAGTGGCGCTTCGAGCTCCATCATCAAGGCCCGGGACATAAGCTCGGCGATAAGGTAGGGCCATGTCGTCCAGGGCGTCATCTCCGCCGCCATCTGGAAATGTCCCTCGTTCAGCGCTTCACGGACTATAGAGGCGCTGACGAGGATGTCTCGCTCCGGGTCTGCCGCCGGGCTAAGGCCGTACTCAGCCGCAGCGAAGCGAGAATGGACGCGGCCGTGCCCGGACGGCAGCCCGGAGGGCAAGACAAGCCTTGGGACCTCTACGACGGTGATGCCGTAAGAGGGCAGGACCTGTTTCATGAGCTCGTTGTAACGTGCGGTGAGAGGGTCGGTCGGCTCACTTCCGACGAAACGTACAGTGACGCCCAGTGCCGGGGCGATATGGCGGCCGAAAAGATCGAGGTCGAGAAGCATCTGAGTCTCGGAGGCCTCGGAGAGGTCTTTCAGGAAATATGTCGGGAAAGTCGATGCGGAGACTTGATACTCACTGCCTTCCATCACGGTGGCCAATCCTTCGCAACCTGACCGGATCATCTCAAGGCGCTCCTCATACGGGAACAGCGACACATCCTCCTTGACAGGGATAACAAACAGCCTGTCAACGGACTCCGAAGCCTTCCCGACAAGATATTGATGCCCCAGAGTGAACGGGTTGGCGTTCATGATAATAACCCCCGAAGAGCCACCCGGACGGGCAGTGGACAAAGTCGTGAGGTATTCCTCCAGGCCGCGGCCGTTCTCCATAAGGACGGCGAGAGGGGCCCGGGCGATGACGTGAAAACCGAGACTGTTGAATACAGGCTCGTTGACGGGTTTCGTGAAAACCTTGAGGTTTGTGATTCCGCTCGCTGAGGCGACGCTGACCAGACGCGAGATGAGAGGGGCGAGGAAGCCGTTAGATCTTTCCGGGGAATCGACGGCCACGCATTTCACCAAATCTCCCGCCAATCCCGCTCCCGCGGCGATTGTACCATCCTCTTTCATCGCGCAGTAATACTCTTCGACAGGATCCAAACGCAGGCCATTGGCCGCGAGGAAGGTCTCGACCTGTCTCCTGAAGTGAGGAGAGCCTAGAGGAATTCTCTGGATATCAATTATGTGTCCGTCCGTATGCACCTTGTCGCAAGCTTTCCAATACTCCCGGTTCCGCCTGCCATGGAACAACAGCGCTAAGGTAATGAATCGTTAGCTATAAACAAAGTTTTTCTTATAAATTTAAATGGTTTTTGACCATTTCTTCGATTTTAGCAAGCAATTCATCCGTATTATGCGATCTAGCCCGCATGCATTCCCTTGCCGGCCTGTCACATAAAAGACACTTACGTGGCGGCAAGCCTAGTGACTCCCGCCCCAAAGGCATGGGCATGTCCTGACAAAGGACAACCACATCAATGTCCATCAGGCGGCCAAGAGGGTGTGTGTCCTCCACTCGGCAGGCACGGCGCTTCGCCTCCTCGGGGGACAAAGAGACGAGGAAAAAGCCCTCGAAACCTGTCTCAAGGTCACGTGTCTCCTCGAATATGGGCTTGAAAGAGGCTCTAACCGCCTCCACCCCGGCTTCCGCTATGGCCATTGACAAGTTGTTCCGCTTGACCGGTCCCGGAAGCTGCACTGTAAGGCACAAAAGAGAAAGGCCCGGATTGGACTCCAACAGCTCCCGCTGCCGTTCCACCCGGACCTCCCGGCTTTTCAATATATCTTGAAGGACCATCTCTCTTCAGATGGCAATGCGCTTCGCTTCCCGAACCGCCGCTTCGCGGCCCCTCCCATCGCGGGCGATGGGCCCCTCCCTCTTAACGTGCCGAGGGTGGCAGTGGTCGGGAAGCGAACGCATTGCCATCTGATGAAATTATTGGATATTATGGATCTTGTCGAGGACGTTCCCGTGACGGTCCATGACAATCCCGACGACCTTGTCGCCGAAAGGAAGCGGATCGGGAACGCCGATAACGCTTGTCGCCTTGGCGGCCAGGTCATGGATGTCGACGACATTGAGCCCGGCCTCCTTCAGACGCCCGGCTATCTCGGGCCTGCGAGGATTGACGGCGATACCATATTCAGTCACAACGACATCAACTCCAGCCCCTGGAGTGATCAGAGTGGTCACCTTAGGGACAACGCAAGGGATACGGCCTCGGAGAAGCGGGCAGACGATGATCGAGAGGGCGCTGTCCTCAGCGGTGTCCGGATGGCCTCCGATAGCTCCGCGGATGACACCGTCAGAACCCACGAGTACATTGACATTGAAGTCCACATCAACCTCGAGGGCGGAAAGAATCACTATGTCAAGGGCGTGGACGGCTGATCCGGGATTATCGGCGCTGGCGTACTCGACGGCCGAGACCTCCTGGTGAAGCTGGTCGGAGGCGATGGACTCCGCGGCCACCTTGTCGAAAGACTGCACGTCGATCAGACGGCCGATAAGCCCCTCCTCGTGGAGTTTCACCATATGGGCGGTAATGCCTCCGAGAGCGAAGGACGCCTTGATGCCCTTCTCTATCATGCTCTCGCGAATATACTTGACGGCGGCCAGAGAAGCTCCTCCGGTACCGGTCTGGATGGAGAACCCGTCCACGAAATACCCGCTGTTGATGATCACCTTGGCCGCCTGCTGGGCGAGCAGGATGTCACGGGGATTCTTAGAGTCGCGGATGGCTCCCGAGGATATCTTGGAACTGTCGCCAACCGAATCGACAACCACCACGGACTCAACGTCGCAAGCCGAGATTGACTTGGGGACATTGGGATACGCGACGAGATCGTCTGTCAGAACCACCACATGGTCAGCGTGTTTGGCGTCAGGCAGGGCGTATCCGAGAGAGCCGCAGATCGACTTGGCGTTCTCACTTCTGGGGCATCCTGAAGCGTTGCCGAGACAGTCGCATGAGGAGGCGCCGAGAAAAGCCACGTCGATATGGAGGTCACCATTGGCGATGGCGCTGCCGCGCCCGCCGTGGGAACGGAAAACGACCGGCTCCTTCATCAAGCCATGGGAGATCTCGCTCGCCAGCTCACCGCGGAGGCCGGAAGTGGATATCCCCGTGATAACGCCGTTCTTGATGTGCCCGATCAGCGGGGAGTGGACATCGGAAAGGCTGGAAGCGGCGAGTTTAAGATCCCTGAAACCCATCTCGGCCAGCTTGTCCACGACCAGATTGACAACCTTGTCACCGCCACGGAAATGGTGGTGGAACGATATGGTCATGCCATCCTTCAGACCGGAACGGCGGATGGCTTCCTCAAGGGTGACTACTTTAGAGTTTCTCATGATAATTCCTCCTCATTCAATATTCCGGAAGCGACAGCCAGGGCGATAACCCTTTCGGCCCTCAACACGACAGGACGGTCGACCATCTTGCCGTTGACAGCGATCACACCGGACCCTTTCGCGCGAGCTTCCTTGATGGCGGCGATAATCTTAAGGGCCTTGTCGATATCCTTTTGTTTAGGAGCAAACACCTCGTTGACAACCTGGATCTGACGGGGATTGATGATGGACTTGCCGTCGAATCCGAGATTCTTGATCAGCTCGACCTCCTTGCGGAAGGTATCCATATCCTCAAGATTGGAATACACAGTGTCAAAGCAGGCGATCCCGGCCGCCCGGGCGGCCACGACAATCGTCTCCCTCGCGAGCAGGAGCTCTGACCCCTCCGGTGTGCGGGGAGTCTTGAGGTTGGCGGTATAGTCCTCGGCGCCGAGGGCGATACCCATCATGCGCTTGGAGGCGGTCGCGATCTCATAAGCGTTCACGATACCCAGGGCGCTCTCGATAGCGGCCATAATCTGAGTGCGGCCAACACAACCGAGTTCCTCCTCCACTTTGATTATCTCGGCCTCAAGCTCGCGGACCTCGTCGGCTGTCTCTGTCTTCGGCATCCGGATGACATCCACCCCAGCCTTGACGACAGCCTCCACGTCCTTGCGGCCGTAGGGAGTGTTCAGAGGATTGATCCTCACGACCATCTCGGTGTCGCCGTAGTCTATCGACTTGAGGGCGTTGTGGACAAGCAGGCGGGCGGCGTCCTTCTCCGCCATGGTCACCGAGTCCTCAAGGTCAAGCATTATCGAGTCGGGGCCGTAAATATGGGCGTCCGCCATCATCCCTGGATTATTGCCAGGGACGAACATCATGGTTCTTCTAAGTCTTTCCATATCCACTCAGGTTTATTTCCAGACGTCAACTCCCGTCGAGCGGACCGCGGCCGCAGTCACCCTGGCGCGGATGGTACAGTCAAGAGCGCCCTTGTCGGTAGCCTTGACATACGCGTCGCTTATTCCGAGACCCTTCAGGGTCTCTTCTATAACCTCTTTGATCTGACGCCCGAACTGGGCCTCCACCGAGCTCTGAAGCTCAACCCGTAAGCCTTCACCCGGTCCGATCTGGATCATGATGTCCCCAGACTCGAGGGTTCCGGCCACAGCGTTCTTTAATTCCATGATTCGACTTGTGATTATAATTTTGTGCTAAAATAGGTCTTTCCCTTATAATTTCAAAGCGTTTTAAGGAATTATCGTGTCATTTAGCGACATCAAGAAAACTCTCGGAACGGAAAGGTATCCCATCCGCCGACAGACCTTCGGCGACAATCCTGAATCTGCCCTGATAGGAAGGAGTCATTACTTGGATGTCAAGTCTCTCTCCCGGAGCGAGTTCCAGCGAGGGGTGCCAATAAAGGGTCGAGCGGGTGTCGTTAACGTCGGGCCCCATCCCCGAGCAAGTAAGCGCTACCGGATAGCAGGCCCCCTGCCAGTCCACGATCACTACATTCTTGTCGAACTTGAAAGAGGAGATGTCACCTTTCTTTGTGACGAAATCCACAACCCCGTTGAATATCGATTCCCCGAATGAGTATGAATACGGATATACCAGAATATCGGAAAGAAGGTATGGGTCGAACTCCAGAAGCCTGTCCACGTCTTTGACAGGAACACCGTCGATAAGGACAAGCATATTCCCGGAATACTCGGTATTGTCCTTGATGACCCCCTCAAGCCTGGTCTGGATCTGGGTCTTGCCGTCCATTCCCTTCCTGATCCTGAGTCCGGGGGTGATCTCGATCAAAGTTTCCCTGATAGTCGGGAACCGGTTATAATCGTCAAGATGGAACCTCCTGCAATGGTCATCGGGGAGGAACAGGCCCGACCGTTTGGGAAGGAACTCGAAAAGGGTGTCGGGAACGGCCCGAGACGAGGAGCGAGACAGCTGATGACGCCTCAGAAGGGCCGATTCGAACGACCTTGAGAGCCTCAACGGGGGAATATCAGCGGCTTTAACGTTGAGATAGGGCTGGTCGATCACAAGCCGGCAGTCTGTGGACTCGTCCTGACCGAGGATCTCGCAGACCATGTCACGGTTCCCGTGGACATTGCCGGTCACGAATGACACAGTGCCGTCGGCGGAGATCCTGCCGGCGTAAACATCCTGCGCGTGGCCGGGGAAAGCCACGACCGCGATGAGCCCATCCTTGAGGACTGTCCCTGAGTCCTGCCCGATAAGCTTGCCGCGGAAGGTCTCGCCCTCCTTGTCGGAAGCCTCTCCCTTGAACCCGCTGTAAGGCATGGCGAGAAATGAGCGCAAATCTGTCGCCGAAGGGGCGGGCAGACCATCATCCAGACAAACCGACAGGCTAAGGGTAACTTTCGATGGCATATCGTTCCTCAACCCTACCACGGAGACGGTGGATGAACTGGCCCGTTGGGCGGCGAGAACACTAACGCTCCCGAAAGAACGTCCCGTAGGGGCAGCCTGTCTCTCAATAACTTCCGTGTCGATTATCTCTACTCCGCCCTTGACCCTGACACTGGAGGAAGTGTTAAGAACGGACACTGTCCTCGAGTCGTTCATCAAGTCATCCCTGCCTCTCGAGGCGGCGGTGTAGGCCAGTACGGAATAGTTACCGGTCGGAGTGGTCAACGGCAACTGAAGGGCCCCTGAGCCTCGGCCTCCGACCAAAGCTATCTTCCCGGTCAGGAGAACGCCATCGGAAGAGGAGATCTCCAAGTACGCGACGGATGAGGCGTCGGAGAGACCCCCTTTTGAGGGATCCACGCAGAACGCTGAGAACCAGATGGTCTCCCCCGAGAGATAAACGTCCTTGTCGGTGGAGACATAAACTCTCTCCGACACACGCCCGGCGGCCATGGTGAAGGCCGTCAGGACACAAGCGAGCGATGACAACAACAACTTTCTCATCTCGTCATTCGGTATCTGTCGGCCAGAAAGCCGGTTTGATCTTGGTACCTCCCTCGGCGGTGCACTCCACACACTTGCGGTTGAGCCAGGTATTCGCGTGGAAAGGTCTCATCCCGCTCAGATAAGCCTCCAACGGAGTCATCAGGCCAAGGTCATCCGTGGGCGGAGGGACATCTCCCCCGACCTGCTCCTTATAAGCCGTGTAAAGGTTCTCGATGTACATGCTCCTTGCGGCGACCTTGGACACTTCGATGTAGCCGTAAACCACCTCGAGAGGATCATCATCGGAGCGGATATTCCCCACGATCCTGCTCGGGTCCGGCTGGGTAAGTGAACCTGTGGAAGTGGAGTTGACCTCGATGGAGTGGAGATATTCATAACACTCCTCGGAGATGCCCCGCGCCTTGAGCCTGATGTAGTACAGCACCTGCATCCTCTTATCCCGCCGGCTGATATCGAAGAACTTGTAACCGGACACACGCTCCCCACCGGTACTCTTGGCGATCGCCAGCCCAGCCTGGGTGGAATTCTGGTATGCCCAGCACCAGTACAGCGGAGGGACCACCCCTTTGGCGTATGCCTTCACACGGTTGTCGGCAAGGTCGAAATAATGCGTGGCTAGGCTGTCGGCATGGAATTCCCATATCTCCTCATAGTCCCAACGGAAGCATCCGGAGCCTCCGGGTGAGGAAAGACTCAGCCAAAGGTGGACATCGGTGTCGTCGTAGGTATAAGTCAACTCGTCTATCGAAGGTGCCTGCTGGACAGGCTTCCAGCCGGAGGAATATGATCCCGACCCGCCTTTGAGCGGCTTGTCCAGAACCACCCTCAGCCGATATTCGCGATCGGCGGGAGCGTTGGTCATATCGATGGTGAACGAGGAGGACGAGCCGCGCTCGGCGGGGTGATACTCATTACCATGGTCATCCTCAGCCCAGACTCTGCCGTTCAAGGGGGTCTTGGACGTTAAAGGGGAAGAGAGAGGCTCTATCGAAGTCAGTGTAATCCTCGTTGTGTCCCCGATCATGATGTCTCCCTCCACGACCAGCCCGACGGAGTCAACAGGGTCGATCTCGGGCGTGAACTCATAGACACAACCGACCGAGACCAGAGCCGAAGCCAACAGAACAAAAGCGTGTCTCATCAGAAGAGGATGTTAAGGTTGACATACGGCACTTGAGTGGCGAAGACACAGACCCTGTAACCCTGGAGCCCGCGGCCCTGGTCTGTGGTGTAGAAGACGGAGTAAGTGTTCTTCCTGCCGGTCACATTGTAGCAGCCGAGAGTGAAAGAGTAGTGGGTCAAGGCTTTAAGGTAATGACCCGGATCGATGTTCAACGCTAGGTCAAGCCTGAAATAGTCAGGGATCCTGTAGCTGTTCCTTTCGGAATAGGCGAGCCTGTATCCTCCTCCGTAATAGAAGAAACCGACCGGGACCGTGACCGGGCGCCCGGTGGAATAGTCGACATTGGCTGACAGGCTGTACCTCGCTGTCATGGCCAAGTTGGCGACAAGTTTGAAATCATGTGGCTTGTCGTAAGGGGCAGGATACCAGTCGCCGCCGTTGATGGTGTTGACTCCCCTGTCCTCCATCTCCCGGAGCAAGGTCCTGGAATAGGTGTAAGAGAGCCAGCCGCTGAGCTTTCCGACCGTCTTCTTGGCCATGAACTCGATCCCGTATGCCTTGCCTGTGACGCGGACGAGATCGTCGGCGAGACGCTCATTCATGACCAGGATGGCTCCGGACTTGTAGTCCAGGGCGTTCCTGACATTCTTCCAATAGCCCTCCACGGAGAGGTCCATCGCCCCGTCTAAGACCGTCCAGTACAATCCTCCAGCCCCCTGCCAGCCTTCCACGGGAAGGATCTTTTCGTCACACAATTTCCAGGTATCCATTGGGGAGATCGTGGTCGTGTTGGAGATCAGGTGGATGTATTGCCGCATCGTGTTGATCCCGGCCTTGACGGAGAAATCGGGCGTGGCGGAATATTTCCCCGAGAGCCTGAACTCGGGCCCGGCGTAATTCTTCCGGGTCTGGACCGAATAGAACGAGGATAGTCTCACGCCGTAGTCCAGCATCATTTTCTCGCCGATGGTCCAGACATCTCCCGCGTACAGTGAAGGCTGGAGGGCGTATTCGATCCCAAGCGACCTGTCGATGACAGCGGAGCCCTCCCCCATGGGGGATATATGGCCGCCCGCCAAACCGTATCCGAGCAGCTCGGTACCGTACGTTAAGGTGTGGGGACCGGCTTTTGTCTCCATCCTCAAACGGAAGAACGCCTGGTTGATCTCCGTCGTGAGGGAATACGCCTCGAACCCGGAGAAATGCGGGGTCTCCTCCAGTATGTTGCCGTAGAAATCGTAGCCTCCGCTGACAGAGAACGAGGTTCTCCCCTTGCCCTTATGGGTCCACTTCAACGAGCCGTTCATGCTGTTGTAGCGGAAAGTGGTGTCCGGGCTGAAAGAGAACTTGTCCCTGGACCAATAACCGGACAGGACAATGTTGTCGGCGCTGTCAGGCCTGTGCGACAGGCCGAAATTGATGTCCGAGAAATCGGCCGAGCCATCGTTATAGTTAGGGCTCTTGATCCGCTTGAGCATCCAGTCGGAGTATGTGGTCCTGCCCCCGATGATAAAACTTGTCTTGCCTTTCTTCAGTGGCCCCTCGAGATGGAAACGGCTTGTCATCAGCCCGATGCCGAGAGAACCCTTGACTTTCTCCATGCTCCCCTCCTTGCCCCTGACCTCAAGCACCGAGGAGACCCTGCCCCCGTATTCGGCCGGGATGGAGCTCTTCATCAGGTCCACTCCCTCCACGACATCGGGGTTGAAAGCGGAGAACACCCCGAACATATGGCTCGGGTTATAGATGGTACCCTCGTTGAAAAGGATGAGGTTCTGGTCCGAGGAGCCTCCCCTGACATTGAAACCTCCGGAGGCCTCCCCTACCGACTTGACGCCCGGAAGCGTCAGGACAGCCTTCAGAACGTCACCCTCGCCGAACGCGGAAGGTATCTTGTTGATTGTCTTGATGCTTACCTTCTCCAAGCCCATCCTGGCGGTCCTGTGGCTCTGGCGGCTGTCAGCCGATATCATGGCGCTCTTGAGCATCGTGACACGCTCGGTCATGGTCACATCCAGGTAACCGTCGCCGCGGACGAGGACCTTCAGTCTCATGTCCTGCTTGGTTGGCTCTGCCAGGTTTATGACGTTCTCCCCGACAGGGACGCTCAATGAATAGCGTCCCTTGCCGTCGGTCATGGAATATGTCTTGGTGTTATCGTCCCAGACGGAGACGTCGGGGAGCGGCTCGCCTGTCACCGCGTCGGTCACGATACCGGTCACCACGGCCTTTGAACGCCTGGCCCTGGAAGGGTCGCCGATCTCGTAGATCTTGTTCTGGTACATGGCCCTGACAGCGTCCGGGAGAGAGTCGGGGAGCATGGTGACATCGCTTGCCTCCTCCCTGAAAAAGCCCTCCGGGAGGGATTCCAAAGTCACATTCGCCTTCTTTATGGCCAAAGACGGCTCCTCGGGGTGAATGTCAGAGACCCCGTTGGGCCGCCATACCGAGGCCGAGACTCTCAAGGTATCTGACTCCGGCTCGGAAGACAGCCTCCTGAGATTCTTCCTGAAAGCGTTCTTCCCCCTCAGGCGTGTCAAGACCTCCCCGTCCAGAATCCAGTATGACACCTTGGGAGCGTAATAGTTGATGATGTTCGTTTTGTAGGCGGGGTCGTCATAGCCGATCCCCCGGGGGCCGTTGTAGTTACCGGACACGCTCCTGTAAACCTTCTCCGTCTTGACCAGCAAGGCCTGTCTCCCGTCATATACCACCTCGAAGAATCCAGGAAGGGCGTTTCTCACGCCAAGGTAACTAAGATTCACAAACTTTCGCCCGTCCCTCTCGAACCAAGAGACCTGGTCCCGGGCCGGACTCACCGAGACCTGGTCCCGGTGGGACTTCACGCAGATCTCCTGAGCGGAAGCGTCGTGATTTATCAGGATGTCATCATATTTCACCCCATTGAAGATCACGACCCCGGGAACGAACCCCAAGGTGTCGATGTAAGGAGTCCCGTTGAAGGAGAAGAACGAGTACCGGCGGGACACCTGCCCCCTGTCGAGCAGTGTCTGAATGTCCTGTGCCATGACGGGGGAAAGGGCCAGAGCCGCGGCGATGGTCAGGAAAAGTCGTCTCATCTTATTTGACCCGGAGTTTCCTGCCGAGCTTCAGGATCGTCTTCTCAGAGATCCCGTTCAGCTGGCATAGCTTTTTGACAGTGGTGCGATATTTCACGGCAAGGGCGCCAAGGGTGTCACCTTGCCTGACAGTGTGGTACTGGGCAGCGGCGGCCGCTTTCCGAGCCTCCTCGGCCTTTCTCTCGGCCTCTTCCTTGTCCTGGGTGTCCCCCTCGATGATGTCTATCTCCTCCTGCTCGTCCTCGGGGACATAGTTGCTGGACGCGTTGAGATATTTCTTCTTCAAGGTGAAGAACCTGTGCCTTAACACGCCGGACTCGAAGTCTATAAGCCACTCAGGGTCGAAAGCGTAGCCTTTGTAACGAGTCTCGAAATGGAGATGGGGACCGGTGGAACGGCCAGTGGAGCCTCCCAGGCCGATGATCGAGCCGGCGCTTACCCACTCGTCATCAGTGACCATGATCTTGGAGAGATGGCCGTAGAAAGTCTCCAGCCCGTTCTCGTGCCTGAGGATCACAAGGTTACCGTAGGCTTTATAGTATTTCGCGAGCCTGACCTTGCCGTCAAACGCCGCGTAAACCGGAGTCCCGGTCTGCAAAGGCAAGTCAACCCCCTGGTGACGGCGCCTGTGACGGTACCCGAATTTGGAATACACCTTTGTCTGGTTGGGGCAACGGTACTGGCTGAGCGAATCCACCACCCATATTCCCATCTCATTCGGAAGACTCTCCAGGGAAACCCTGTAAGGGTCTGGATAATCATGTGTCCAATTCTCAGAGAAAACCGCGTTGTTGGAGACGTATTCAGGATCCTTGATATATTTCCAGGTGTAATCCGAGAACAGGATGATCTTGATGTACGGGTTGGCCGTCGAGATGGTGTCCATCGCCTGGGCGGTGGTAGGGTCCATCGACTGAACCGGCTGGAAAGCCGGCCTCGGGATGATAAGCTCCGCCTGTTTCTTGTTGGTGATAACAGTATCCTGGGCGGCCGCGGTGAACGACATAAGCGCGGCCGCAACGACCGCCACAATGTATAGATGTTTAAATCCTCGCATCGAATCTCTCAATTAGCAAACGTTTTGTCACATCCACTTTCTCCTCCAGAAGGGCGTCGGATGTGGCCTCGCAGATAAACCTGAGGTAAGGCTCGGTGTTGGAAGGGCGGATATTGAACCACCAGTCCGGGAACTCCACCCTGTAGCCATCGAAATCCATGAGCGCCGTGGGGGCCTCCACCGAGGTGAAATATTCCCTGACAGCCTCCATCGCCCCCTTCTTGTCCTCCACCCTGAAGTTGATCTCGCCGGAGTTCTTGTATCTAGCGATCCTTGAAATCAGTTCGCTCAGGGAGACCCCGCGGCTCTTCATGGACGCCACGACCCTGAGAATCAGCATCGAAGCCAGAAGGCCGCTGTCAGAATAGAAGAAGTCCCTGAAATAGTAATGACCGGCCAGCTCGCCTCCCCAGACACCGTCAAGATCACGGAGCATCCTTGCGGCGAAAGCCCGGCCGACCTTCCATGTCCTCATCTCGCAACCCATGGGGGAGAGATACTCGCCCACCGCCTTGGAGCTGCGGATATCTTGAAGCACAATCCCTTTCAGCCCCCTCTCCTCCACGAAATAGTGGCCGAGAACGGCTATCATAAGGTCCGGCGATATGAAATTGGCCTCATTGTCCACGAACATGACCCTGTCGGCGTCACCGTCATAGATCACACCGATGTCGGCGCCGGTCTCCCGGACAAGCGCCCGCAGAGGTTCCACATTGTTGGGAATCAATGGGTTAGGCTCATGATTGGGGAAAGTCCCGTCGATGTCGTCGAAGATGTAAGAAGGGCTGTCGCCGAATATCTCCCTCGCGAGAAGAGCGGCCATCCCGTTCGAGAGATCGAAAGCGATTTTGAGTCCGGAATAATCTCCCTTGAAGCCCGAAAGGAACTCGAGATAGTCCCCGCGGATGTCCATACTGACAACCTTCCCCCTCTTGGGGGCGACAGGCGTCGGCCTCCCCGACTCTATCCAATCCCTGATCTGGCCGAGACCAGAGTCCAGGCCGACCGGAAGAGCGTTCTCCCTGGAGACTTTCATCCCGTTGTATTCCCTGGGGTTGTGAGAGGCGGTGATCTGGACGGACGCCTTGAAACCATAGTTGGCCGTGCCGAAATAAACCATCGGGGTGGTGCTGAGACCTATGTCATACACGTCGGCCCCGGCGTCCGTGATCCCTTTCACAAGATATTCATGAACCTCGGGAGAAGAGACCCTGCAGTCCCTTCCTACAAGCACCTTGTCGGCGGAAAGCAGTCCGGGGATGAAATAGCCGACTTTGTAGGCTGTCAGCTTGTCGAAATCAACGTTATAGACTCCGCGTATGTCGTATGCGTGGAAAGCTCCCATACAAAGCCTTTGATTATTTGATCTTGGTGGTGTACCTCGCCGGCACCCGGCCCTTGGCGATATTGACTAATTTCTTGGAGATTATCTTTTTTCGTATCGGGGCGACGTGGTCCACGAAAAGATCCCCGTCCAGATGTGACATCTCGTGCTGCACCATCCTGCAGGCGAACTTGTCGAACGTCTCGGTCTGTTTCCGGAAGTTCTCGTCGTGATACTCGACGGTCACGCTTTCCGGCCTGGAGACATCGCAGTATATTCCCGGCACGCTGAGACACCCCTCGGAATAGACGTTCTTCCTGTCGCTCTCTTCCAGGACCACGGGATTGATCATCACCCTCGTGAAGCCCTCGAGATAAGGATACACGTCGGTCATGTCACGCCCGTCCACAATCAGGACCCTTACACTCTCCCCGATCTGAGGGGCGGCGAGTCCGCAACCCTCGGCCTTGGCGAGCGTCTCTTTTAGATCCGTGATCAGAGATGTCAGATACTCCTTGTCGGAAAGATCGGCCGGGTCGGCGACTTTCCTCAAGACTTCGGAGCCGTAAAGATATATCGGTCTTACCATATTCAGCGATTGTTTTTGTCCAGATGGCTCTGGAGGATAATGGCGGCGCTGATCTTGTCGACCGAGCTTTTGTCGCGCCTGTCACTGGCCTTCATGCCACCCTCTACCATAGCCCTATGCGCCAGGACTGAGGTGAACCTCTCGTCCTCCAAGGTCACGGGAACCGACGGGAAATGCTTGGAGAGACTTTTCAGGAATATGTCCACGTCAGCCGCCGCCTCGGAGGGCCTGTTGTCCATGTTCATCGGATATCCCACCACGAACCTTGTCACAGACTCGGTTTCAGCGTATTTTTTGAGATAATCTATTATCTTTGCAGCTGGAACAGTGTCCAGGGGAGAGGCGAAGATTCCAAGAGGGTCACTGACCGCGACCCCGACGCGCTTGCGCCCGTAATCTATGCCTAAAATCCTGTCCATGAACTTACAAAGATACAGAAAAAGACTTTGAAGTCAAAATAATATGCCTAAAGATAAGAGACAGCGATCCACCATCAACTACAGGCTGACACTTGTGGACGACGACACCCACGACCAGCTGTGGGTCAGGAAGTTCACCCGCCTGACCCTCATCATCGCCGCGATCACCGCGGTAGTGGTGACCCTCGCCGCTTTCTGGTGCCTGGTCGCCCTGACCCCTGTCAGGACCCTGATTCCAGGGTATCCCGACGCCAGGACCAAGAGCGACGCCATCCAGAACGCTATCAGGATCGACTCCCTCGAGAACGTCATAACCAAGTGGGAGCTGTATTCCGAAAACCTCAGGAGAGTGGTCGACGGCGAGGAGCCGTTGAAGATCGACAGCTTGATGAGGGCCAGGTCAAAGACAAGGGAGGCTGGCGCCAGGGACATGACGGAGATTTCCGCGAGAGACTCCCTGCTCCGAAAAGAGGTGGCCGCCGAGGACCGGTTCGACATCGCCTCGGGCAGCCCGAAGGCGCTCCCGATCGAGGGGATGCATTTCTTCATTCCCCTTAAAGGCGTCGTGTCGCGAGGATATGAGAAGGCCCTGCACCCCTATATTGACATCACGGCCCCGGACAATTCCGTGGTCATGGCGACGCTGGACGGCACTGTCATATCGGCGGGCTGGACCGACGAGGAAGGATACACGATCCGCATTCAGCACGAAGGCGACATCATCTCCGTTTACAAGCATAACCAGAAGCTGATGAAAAAGACAGGGGACAAAGTGACAGCCGGGACTCCGATAGCGATAGTCGGCGGCACAGGCTCCACGGCCGACGGGGAACATCTGCATTTCGAGTTGTGGCACAAGGGAGAGGCTGTGGATCCCACCAAGTACATTAGCTTCTGATGGAGAAAAGAAGGATAGCTATTTTAGGGTCCACGGGATCCATTGGGGTGCAGACGCTGGAGGTCATCCGGGAGCACAGGGACCTTTTCGAGGTCGAGTTGCTGACATGCAACAGCAGTTTCGCCCGTCTGGCCGCCCAGGCCAGGGAGTTCGACGCCAACAATGTCGTCATATGCGACGACACGAGGTACAAGGAGCTTCGAGACGCGCTGGATGGGACCGGCACGAAGGTTTTCGGCGGGATGAAGTCGGTGTGCGACCTCGTGACCTCGGACAGGATAGACATAGTAGTGGCCTCAATGGTCGGTTTCAGCGGACTGGCTCCCACACTCTCGGCTATAAAGGCCGGCAAAGTGATAGCCCTCGCCAACAAGGAGACTCTGGTCGCCGCCGGCCCGATCGTCATGGGGCTTTCCCGTAAACACAACGCCCCGATCCTCCCCGTGGACTCAGAGCATTCGGCGATATTCCAATGCCTTCTCGCCGCCCAGGGCAACAAAGTCCGGAAAATTCATCTGACAGCCTCCGGAGGCCCGTTCAGGACTTGGGGCAAGGAGAGGATAGCCGCCGCCACGAAAGACATGGCGCTCAAACATCCCAACTGGAGCATGGGCGCCAAGATCACAATCGACTCGGCGACGATGATGAACAAGGGATTCGAGGTGATCGAGGCCAAATGGTTGTTCGACACCCCTGTGGACAAGATCAACGTGATTGTCCATCCGGAATCCATCATCCACTCCATGGTAGAGTTCGAGGACGGCGCCGTGATCGCCCAGATGGCCGAGCCTGACATGCGGGAGCCGATCCAGTTCGCCATTGGCTTCCCCGATAGGCTTCCGCTCGGGAACAAGAAGCTCGACTTGCCCAAGATCGGCGGGCTTTCTTTCCAAGAGCCGGACCTCGGGAAGTTCCCGGCGCTCGGGTTGGCGTACAAGGCTATCGGGAGAGGAGGTAATATCCCCTGTGTCCTCAACGCCGCCAACGAGACGGCTGTGGCGGCGTACCTCAGGGACGAGATCCCTTTCTACGGGATTTCCGACATTGCCGGGGAATGCATGGAAAAAGCCGCCTTCATCGCCGACCCGACAATAGAAGACATATTCGAGACCAATTCCAGGACACGGGACGCGGCGGAGATCCTGGTAAGATCCATGAGAAAATCCTGACGCGGCTATGGAAGTCCTGATGAAAGTCCTGCAAGTCATCCTTGCCCTCTCTATACTCATCGTGATCCACGAGGCCGGACACTTCACTTTCGCCAAGTTGTTCGGCATCAGGGTGGAGAAATTCTTCCTGTTCTTCGACATCGGCACCAGGAAACTGTTCAGCACCAAGGGGAAATGGTTCACCAGCCTGTTCCCGAAAGCCAAGGCTTGGGAGACAGAGTACGGGATCGGGTGGCTACCTCTCGGAGGCTACTGCAAGATCAGCGGCATGATAGACGAGAGCATGGACACGGAGGCTTTGAAGAAAGATCCCGAGCCCTGGGAATTCAGGACGAAACCGGCGTGGCAAAGGCTCCTCGTGATGGTTGGAGGGGTCCTTTACAATTTCATATTCGCCATCCTTTGCTACATCGCCATCATGGCGGTCTGGGGAAGCTCATACATCCGGAACGAGGGCAGTCTCATTTATCCTGACGCTCTTGGCGTGGAGATGGGTTTCAAGGCCGGTGACAAGATCCTCAGGATGGACGATTATGTGCCCGAGAACTTCGGGATGCTTCAGGCCGACCTCGTCCGCAGGGATGTCGGGAAGGTCGTGGTTCTGAGGGACGGGGACACCGTGGAGGTGTACATCGACCACTCAAGGATCGGGGATATCCTGAATTCCCCGGGAATGTTCGACCTCGCCGTTCCTTTCGTGATAGACTCCGTGATGAGCGGTTCCCCGAATGTGAACTCCGGACTCGAGAAAGGCGACCGGATAATCGCTTTGGACACAATCCCGACACCGTTCATCCAGGACATGAAAGCGTATCTGGCCACGGTGCCCGGTGACTCTGTCACCGCCTCGGTCATCCGGGGAGCTGACACCCTTGCCGTCCCTGTCCTGGTCGATGACCAAGGGAGGATTGGCGTGTATTCCCGCCCCCCGTCCTACACCATCAAGACATACACCCCGCTGGAAGCGATACCCGCTGGATTCAAACTGACATTCAGCACCATAGGCGGTTATCTCAGGGACCTCAAGCTCGTGGCCTCCCCCAAGACCGAGGCCTATAAATCCGTGGGCAGTTTCATCGCGATAGGGCAGGTGTTCCCGGCCACATGGGACTGGTTCCGGTTCCTCCAGATACTCGCCCTGTTGTCCATCATGCTGGGAGTGATGAACCTGCTTCCCATCCCTGCCCTCGACGGCGGGCATATCGTGTTCTGCCTCTACGAGATGATCACCGGGCGCAAGCCTAGTGACAAGTTCCTTGAGGTCGCCCAGATCATAGGTATGATCCTATTGGCGCTTCTGATGATCCTGGCGTTCGGGAACGACATCCGCAGGCTTTTCCATTGATATTTAGCAGGAATTGATTAAATTCGCCTTTCTTTTAGAAAGACGGATTTAACTAGATTTTCCATGGGAGGTTTCTTCGGAACTATTTCGAGAGAAGAATGCGCCAACGACCTGTTCTACGGCACTGATTACAACAGCCACCTCGGCACCCGCAGAGGCGGTCTCGCCACTTTCGATCCTGGCCGCGGCTTCATGCGCGGGATCCACAGCCTTGAGAACGGCTATTTCCGCAACCGTTTTGAGGATGATCTGTCCAAATTCACGGGCAAAGCCGGGATCGGGGTCATCAGCGACACCGACGCCCAGCCCATGCTTGTGAATTCACATCTCGGACGTTTCGCGCTCGTCACGGTGGCCAGGGTGAATAACGCCGAGGAACTCACACGCGAGCTCCTCAGCGAGGGGATGTACCTGACCGAGTTCAGCAGCGGGAAAATCAATATCACCGAGCTTATCAGCCTGTTGATTGTCCGCGGGAAAAACTTCGTGGAAGGGATCGAGAATGTTTACCGTGAAGTGAAAGGGTCATGCTCTATGCTCATACTCACCGAGGACAGCGTCATAGCCGCCCGGGACGCGTGGGGACGGACCCCGGTCGCGATCGGATCCAAAGACGGGGCGATGGCCGTGAGCTCGGAGAGCACAGCCTTCGCCAATCTCGGGTTTGAGACGACCGGTTATCTCGGCCCCGGGGAGATAGTCCGCCTGACCGCCGACGGCATGGAACGGCTAAGGGAGCCTAACCCGCGGAAACAAGTCTGCTCTTTCCTGTGGATATATTACGGGTTCCCGACCTCGTGCTATGACGGGAGCAATGTCGAGCGGTCCCGCTTCCTGTGCGGAAAATCGATGGGAGAGAACGAGGGGACCGAGGTGGATTGCGCCTGCGGCGTCCCCGACAGCGGTATCGGCATGGCCGTGGGTTTCGCCGCCGGGCATGGTGTCCCCTACATGCGCACCATCGCGAAATACACCCCGACCTGGTCGAGGTCGTTCATGCCGTCCTACCAGAGCACACGCGACCTTGTGGCGAAGATGAAGCTCATCCACAACGCTGACATGCTCCGCGGGCGCAAAGTGATTTTCTGCGATGACAGCATAGTCAGAGGCACCCAGCTCAGGGACAACACCCGCCAGCTTCATGAGAGCGGGGCGAAAGAGGTGCACATGCGTATCTCCTGCCCTCCCCTCGTGTTCGGATGCCCGTTCCTCAACTTCTCCACCAGCAAGACCGAGCTCGAGCTGATCACCCGCCGGGTCATCAAAGAGCTCGAGGGCGACAGTGACAAGAACGTCGACAAATACACCGACTCCACCACTCCCGAATACGCCCGGATGGTGCGGGAGATCGCGCGCCAACTGAATCTTGACTCATTGAGGTTCAACACGATCGAGACCTTGGTGGACAGTATCGGCCTGCCCCGGGAGGATCTCTGCCTCCACTGCTTTGACGGGTCGTCGGCTTTCACCCTCGAGGAGGAGAACAAATAATCTATTTGGAAGGGATAACCTCCGCCATCATGCAACGGGCGGATCCGCCGCCTACCTGCTCGATGTAGGGAATATGGACGGGCAATATGGTCGCGTCCTCGCTTATGACAGCCAGCTGGCTTTCGGTCAGCGCCCCCATGGCTGTGTCTGACATGACCACGAAACGCTCACCCCCACGGTTCCTCACCTCAAGGACATTGCATGCGAAATGACGCATCTGCCCGTAGGTGACACGGATTATCTTCCTGCCGCCCGACAACAAGTTACTCTCCAGTTCTGTGAGCTCCGGAGGAGAAATGACCACATCCTCGCACAGGAGAGCGAATCTCTCTCCCAGCGCCAGCATCACGTTAGTATGATAGATAGGGTTGCCCTCACGGTCCACAGCGTCGAAAACGATGGAGTTGAACCCCATCCTGCGGCAGAAATCATCCAAAACCGCCTCAGATGTCCTGGGAGAGCGACACGCGTAGGCGATCCTTCCTTTCCTGTCAAGCACCATACTCCCCGTGCTCTCCAGGAATTTGCCTTTATCCTCCCAGTCCGACAAGTCCACTATCCTCCTGGTCCCCGCGGCTTCCATGATCATCCTTATTATGGCGGGGTCCCTCTCATTCCTTCTGTTGGGAGCGAACATGGGGTAAAGAACCAGGGTGCCGTCAGGGTGGGTCGAGAACCAGTTGTTAGGGAATATCGAATCCGGGTTCTCAGATTCAGGAGTATCCTCGGCGACCAGCACGGGAATATCATGCTCCTCGAGAACCCTGACCATGGCGTCAAACTCCTCCAACGCGTGTTCCTGAACATCAGCGGAGGGACTCTTCCGCTGGAAATGGTTGTCCGACGCGGTCTGCTCGTTGTAGCCGAACCTGGAGGGCCTCACCATCAGCAATAACGGGACGCCCTTCATCCGTTTCATGGAAGAGACGGAGATCATGATATTGCGGATGGAGAACACGATGGAGAACTGGCCGACAGCGAGGACCCAATCATGGCGGATAAGACCGTAAATGATGATGAGAACGGAGCCTGTCACCGCCATCACCCAATGTCCCAACGGGAGGATCGAGGCCTTGCGCTTGTAGCTGTACACCAACTGGTAAACAGAGCGTAACTCATAGACGGACTGGCCCAGCACCCCAAACAAGAGTAGTCTGAGAGGAACATGCTCATTACGCAGGAATGTCGCCGTGAAGGTCGGGAAGTCCCTGACGATCAACGCCAAGATCGCCAGCGGAAAAAGAGCCTGAAGAATCACGACAAAGCGAGGCACCCTCTTGTAAAGGCCGAGGACGCTGATATTCCACATGTAGATGTAATACCCGACGCTCTCCCCGAATATAATGGAAAAGTCCTTCCTCAACCAACCATAGAGGTACAGCACCACCGCTCCTATGCTGCTGAGAACCCAATATATTCCCGGGGACTCCACATGACGCGATTTCTCCGACATGTACCACTGGATCAGGATCCGGAGGCCGTAGATGCCCATTCCGGCGAATCCCAACATATATACCCATACCGGACTGTCCATGGTCATTCAGGATCGGGTGTCCCGTAAAAATGATTGAAGACAACTTCCCTGGCCTCCTTCGAGAGCGGTCTGACGATGGAGCGGAGCATCGGGACAGGGAAGTCACTTGCTTTCAGGACTATGATAGCGTCCAAGCTGTCGTGGAAAAGATGGTCCACATTGAAACAAGACACTTTGGCCCCGCAACTGAAATATTTGCGAAGCAGAACCGGTAACCGATACTTGCCGTCGGACATCGCGTACAGCAGCTTGTCCAAAGCGTCGATGTCGCCCTTCGGGACACGGGCGAGAAGGCCTTCCGGATTCACTCGAAGGAAATCCGGCTTGAAAGGATGGGTGGGGCTGGCGTAACAGTCGGCTTCAGGCAACCTGAAATCCCTCTCGAGGAAATACACCGCCAAACTCTTGTACAAGTCGGGAAGATTGTCGCTCATGCTCACAGCCCCCGTGCAAAATGTGGCTTCGGGATCATTGGCCAGCGCGACTGTAAGACCGCACAGCATGAGTTTCAGCGGAAGGACTTCCCTCTGATATTTGAGAGCCACGAACGACCTGCCGAGCTCCATGCAATTAGGTAGCAGGGCGTCGGACGCCGGTCCGTAACAGACAAGACTGTCAGTGTACAGCCCAGCCTTACCGAGCGTCGGGACTATCCTGGATCCATATCCCACCCGATACGACCCGGCTATCTCGCCTTCGGGAATATTCCAAAGGATCAGATGCTTGTAGTACTCGTCGTAAGAATCCGTGTCCAAGGGGTTTCCGGTCCCCTCCCCGACCGCCCGGAATGTCTCTTCCCTCAGACGGTAAAGCTCACGCATTACCTCAGGGGCGTCCGAAGCGTCAAGGAGATACCCCCTGTAGTCCCCCGCCTGGAAGAGAATCCTGTCATCAAGCCGTCCCAACCGCTCCCGGACGAGATCCGGATCCACAGGATCGGCGACCGGGGACAAATTCGTCTGAATACCGTCTTTCTCCCTTGAGACACACTCCGCCTCAAGAGCGTAGCAACGGTTCCGGAGATATTCCCTCAGGACAGGGACCTCCATCCCCGCCACCTCCACCGCCGTGACAGGCCTCCCTATCCTCACCTTCACGCGGGTGCCACCCATTCCGGCGAGCTCCCGGACCAACCTTAAGGTCCTCAGGGCGGGATGCAGGCGTCCGAGTATATGAAATAACCTCGAGTCGCTCCCGTCGAAATAGACAGGGACAACAGGCAAACCAGACTTTTTAATCAGCTTGACGATGTTATCCGCCCAAGGCTTGTCCTCAACAACACGTTTTCCCGAGAGAGCTGTCCTCAATCCATTTTTCTGCCATGTGGAGACCTCCCCGGCCGGGAATAGACCCAGGGAGCCTCCGCCAGCGAGATGACCGAGGGCGCCCCTGATGCCGGAGACGCTCCTGGTCCCGCCTGTGGAGAAATTGTCCACAGGGATGAACCAGTCCCTGAGATTCCTGACCTCGGACAGGAGGAACGTGGTCAGGATCTTGAAATCCTTCCGCCTTGAGCCCACGACAGCGTTTAGGATCAGCCCGTCGGCTCCTCCGAAAGGATGGTTGGACACTGTGAAGAAACCTCCCTCTGCCGGGATATGCCTGAGCTGATCCGGAGGGCAGTCGTATGATATTCCTAATTTGTCCAGTACACCTTCAGAGAAAGAAGGGCCGGAAAGACCCGCCACCTCGGGATACACCCTGTTGAGTTTACCGATGCCGATAATCCGGTACAACAACCCGGCCGCCAGTAGTCCGATCGGCCCTTTCATACCCAAAGCCTCCCGCAAACCGTCCCTGCTTATTAGCGAGTCTTCTCCCATCCGTGAAGTGAAAATCTTTTCAAATATACTCATTTTTGACGATAACGCGTAAACAACAAGGCAGCCAGTTACCTGACTGCCTTGTTATCTGGTCGGGATGATCCGACTCGAACGGACGACCCCTACGTCCCGAACGTAGTGCGCTAGCCAACTGCGCTACATCCCGATTGCCCTTTAGCTGAGCTTGTTGATGTAGAGAGCGATACCGCTCTTGAGGTTCGCGGCCTTGTTCTTGTGGATGACGCCGATCTTCGCGAGTTTATCGATCATGGCGTACACCTTGGGAGCTCCCTCCTCGGCGGCCTTCTTGTCAGTTGTGTTCCTGATGTCGCGGATCGCGTTCCGCGTCGACTTCGCATAATACTTATTATGCAACCTGCGCCTCTCGCTCTGGCGATTGGCTTTTTTTGCTGATGCGTGATTTGCCATCGTTCTTATTTTTTAATATTTTGGTAGTGGGTAGGAGAATCGAACTCCTATTGCGGGAATGAAAATCCCGAGTACTGACCGTTATACGAACCCACCAGGTTCCCACTAAGACGGCTTTCGCCAAATTGGGTTGCAAATATAGAGATTATTTTCGAGCCGACAAAAAAAATCATTCATTATCCCACTCAAATGAGTACAATAAAGACTCCACCTGACGAAGGTACTGACGCTTGTCATACTTGGCGGCGTACACCCAGGCTTCCAGAACGATGATATCCTTGCCGTCCTTGCTATAGAAAGAGTGAGACACGAAAGGCCCTCCCATGAAATCGTTGTAAACCTCCCACAGCCCCCTTGTCTCGGCGAAGTCCATGTCATGGTATTTCAGGAACTTCACCCCTGGAGTCACGTACTGACTCGTGATCATGTAGGTGTTGTCGAACATTCCAGGGACGTATTTCTTGAGGAAATCGTCCCTATGGGATATGATGCTCTCCACCGTGAAGGGATCCTCCTCAGGAGCGGGATATTTGTAAACGAACACCCCCTGGGTGGTATACTGTTTCTCGTCGGCGATCCAAATGAAGTCGTCGGCGACCTTCTTCAGGTTGTACCCCATCGGGAAATGCACCCTTCCCCCGATCATCTTCTCGACCACATCGCCCAGCATGCCCTCCTCGTAAAGGAGGGTGTTGGCTATTACCCTGTTCCTCTCGGCCTGCTCTATGGCTCCGGAGATATTCTCCCCGTTCTCGGCGAGAACGACTATCGCCGAGTCCGCGCATGAGGCGTTGAGCTGGATCACGCACTGCGGCTTGGCCCACACATTCGTCCGGTAGACGACCCCCTGCTTCTGAACGGTGGTGTCTATGTTGAATATGACGATGTTCCTATGGTACTTGAACATGTCGGAGAATGAGCCGGGGGCGAGATTCACCAGAGAGTAAAGGGGTTCCCTCTGGGGAAGGAACTCGCAGTCCCTCGCCAGAAGTCCCCTGACCTCGTTGCCCAGGTTGCCTTCCCAGCCATCCCTGTCGATCACGACTATCACCTCTCCCGCCTTGCCGCTGACATTGGGGAGCAAAGCCTTTCCGTTACTCTCGCAAGAGACTGCCGCCGCGATAACCGCGGCCACGACCGCCAATTTCAAAACAGTTTTCATATCGATACACTTTCTCACATCGCGAAGTTACGACACTTTATCCGATAACACCAAAAAAACGGCTATTTAAAAAATCTCGCGACGCATTCAGTTGCCGCTGATTATCAATAACTTCCAAAATTAAAATCTCTCGGCTTGCTTTCATCCGCTGACGGAACAAACCTCGCCGACCATTTGCCCGGACAGGGCGCGAAGCGCAGGGAGGCGAGGTTTGGTTTCGTCAGCGGACGAGTAAACGTAAAGCGCAGGGAGGCGAGGTTTGGTTTCGTCAAGGACGATATTACCGGTTATTTGGCATTGGGGTCTATGCCGCGGCGCCAGAATAGCGAGGTGATGTCGGTGAGGCGGTAATCCGGTTTCGAGGAAGTGTCATGGGTGACCTTGTAGAGCCTCTGGTTGGTCGTAGGGGAATTCAAGGGGCCGAAATGCTCAATGTACGGCCCGACCTTGACATAATCGAAAGTCATGTATAAGGCCCTCTCCACATCACGCCTCCCGGAATAAAGAGCGGGCGCCAACCCGAGTTCCCTGACATGGTCCGCGAGGGCGATCAGGGCGGCCGGATCGTTGCCCTCACCGAGGAAAAGGAAGCAATTGACCCCATAGTTCTCCGCGACAAGGCGGTCGATGACCTCAACGGTAAGCTCCTCCCCCACGTCATCTTTCAGGAAAGGCGAGTGGCATCCGACGCAATTACCTTGGCAGTTGCTGATGTCAACCGCCAAGGTAACTCGATCGGGAATCTCCTCGATGACCACAGAGGTCATCTAGGGGACATATTTGATCATATCCTCGCCTTCTCGACGTGGACGGGAGCTGACGCTTTCACCGTCTCCCTCGCGCCCTCGTGGATGTAGAAGCGGCGGCCCGCCTCCTCCTGACGCATCTCGCTGAACGAGGAGACCCTCTTCAGGTATCCGATGACTCGGGTCAGATAATCCAGATTGTGGCTTCCGCACTTCGGGCAGACAGCGAGAGTGTCCTTGCTGATGTACCCGCAGTCATTGCAGACAGTGTTGCGGCAGTTGAATGTGAAATAGTTGGTCCCGTAGTGGGCTGCGGTCTTCAGGAGCTGCCTGTACTGGTCCTTGGAAAGATGCTCCGCCACATTCATGTGGAGGGCCGAGCCGCCGTCAAGATGCTTGACATAGTCGTTGCCGTGAAGCTTGAACTTGTCGATCATCGAGAGGGTGTCATCCTCCGGGTTGTAGAAGTACGAGCTGTACATGTTGTGTTTTGGAGACACGTAGAAACCGTCTTTCTGGTCCCACCTGTAGTTCTTGCCGGAGAGATTCTCACCTGGCACGAACTCGGTGTTGAACATGGCGTCCTGGGTCCTGTCCTTCCTGTTGGACCTGTTGATGGTCTCGAGGATGGTGTCCACAAACTCGTTGTACTCCGGATTCGGACTGATCGTCAGGCCAAGGAACTCGGCGGCGTCCGTCAAGCCGTTGACACCGACGGTCAGATACTGGCGCCTCATGTCGATGAAGCCGGCCTGATAGACATCCAGCATGCGGGCCTTCAGGAAGTCCTTGATGATCTCGTTGAAGGCGTTCTGGTACTTGTGGACCTTCTCGGTCTCGTCGGTCACGGCCTCCCTGATGTAGTCGTAAAGCTGGTTCTTGTCGTAGTCCCCCCTCTGAAGAGCCTTCCCGCCATCGATCATGACACCCTTCCTCTCCAGGAAATAACGCCTCGCGGCGATCTGGATAAGCCTGTTGAGGTTTATGGTCATGACGGACTTGGAACCCGTCGAGACAGAGGCCGTGCCCATGGAGTACTGATGGGTGGTGTGGTTGTGCTTCTCGTCCGACTTGTCCAGATCGGTCAGGGAGTTGCGCAGACGGCAGCAGCTCGCGAGGCTGTCAGGGCTGTCGGAGAGGTAGCAGAAGAAACTGTGCCCCTTCGACCACATCTCCGCGGTGAAGTCGGCGTAGTCGGGATCGGCGAAGTCGTCGGCCCCGTCGGTGAGCAGAGCCATGGTCTCAACGGGGAAAGTCAGGATGTAGTGGTTCCTCTCCTCGTTGAACCAGTTCATGAAATGCCGCTGTAGCCATGAGAGGGTGTCCCACCTGGGGGCGCTCCCGTCAGGGAAACGGAAGTCGCCGAAAACTCCGCGGAAGTAAGGCTCGTCAAAGTAACTGATATTCCAGAACACGGTCTGGTAGCCGCGGTTGCCGGCGGGCATATTCATGGAATGCACCACCTGCTGGAAATAGTTGTCGATGACCTTGACGAGGGTTCTCTTCTTGACGTTCATCTCGACGACATCCTCGAGATGCTCGATATAGTCGTCCCCATAGTCCTTGCGGATGAAGTAGTCGAGGTACATCAGGAACTCTGGTGTGGCCACCGCCCCCATGAACTGGGAGGAGATGGAGTACACGAGGTTGATGAACTCCCCGCAGAAAGACTTCAAGTCGGTCGGGGCTATGGACACGCCTCCGAGTTCGCGAAGACCGTTGACAAGGAACGGA
>CADBRH010000060.1 GCA_902797035.1 uncultured Bacteroidia bacterium
AGACGCCGTAGTTGGTGATGTTCTTGACAGTTCCCTCAAGGATCTGTCCCTTCTCGAGCTTGCTGATAAGCTCGGCCCTGCGGGCCTCCTGCTCAGCCTCGAGGAGAGCCTTGTGGGAGACGACGACGTTACGGAACTCCTGGTTGATCTTGACGATCTTGAAGTCCATGGTCTGAGAGACATAGGCGTCGTAGTCACGGATGGGCTTGATGTCGATCTGGGAGCCGGGGAGGAAAGCCTCGATCCCGAACACGTCGACGATCATGCCGCCCTTGGTGCGGGTCTTGATGAAGCCCTTGACGATCTCGTCGTTGTTGCAGGCCTCGTTGACGCGGTCCCAGGACTTGAGGGCGCGCGCCTTCTTGTGGGAAAGGATAAGCTGACCCTTGCGGTCCTCGGCTGACTCGACGTAAACCTCGACTTTGTCGCCGACCTTGAGGTCAGGGTTGTAGCGGAACTCGGGGGCCTGGATGACACCCTCGCTCTTGTAGCCTATATTAACGATAACCTCCCTCTTGGAGATGGCTGTGACGGTGCCTTCGACCACCTCGTTCTCCACAATCTTGGAGAGGGTCTGGTCGTAAGCGTCCTGGATCTCCTTACTGTCGTTCTTGCCGTAGATGTCGGCGCCGCCCTCAAAGGCGTCCCAGTCGAAATCCTCGGGCGCGACAGACGCGTTGAAGGAAGGTTTCTTTGTCTGCTCCTTGGCGGCCGGCTCCTGAACGGGCTCGACAGCGGGATTCATTGTTTCTTCTGCCATAATAGTTGAAAAGATAACTAGTTGTTTAACAATATTTTTTCGCTCCACGGGGACGGCCTACACGGCGCGCCTCGTCGAAAAGCGTGCAAAAATAGAGAAAAAAAACTGAAAATCAAAGCATTTTCTTCTTCCTGAAGATGTACAGGACGACCGCCACCAGAAGGAGCATGAACAACAGCAGCCCTAGCCAGGTCAAACTCTTATTCATGAACGGCAGCGAGACGTTCATGCCGTAGAAACTGGCGACAAGTGTCGGAGGCATGAGGAGGACGGACACAAGCGTGAATATCTTCATTATCTTGTTCTGGTCCAGGTTGATAAGACCGAGGACGGTCTCCTGGAGGTACTCCAGCCTCTCGAAGCTGAAATTGGCGTGATTGATCAGGGATGTGATGTCCTGGAGGATGACGTTGAACCTGGCCTGAAGCTCGGGAGGATACTTGTCGCTCTTGATCATGTTGGTGATAAGACGCTGCTTGTCGATGATGTTCTCGCGGACAATCATCGTGTTCTCCTGAAGCTGGTTGATGTCGAGGAGAAAATCCTCGTTGATGTCCTCCTGCTGGTTGATCCTCTTGCTGTACTGGGCAATCTCCTTGCTCATCAACTCGATCATGTCGGCGTCGAGGTCAACTCGCTGGTCCATGATGTTGACGAAGACCGTGAAGCCGTTGGGATAGAGGTGGGGCTTGGCGACAATCCTTCTCTGAAGCTCGGTGAAAGAGCGGAGGGGGACGTCGCGGAGGGTTGTGAGACAGTTGTCCACGAAAGTGAAGGACACGGCCTCCATGGAATAGTCCTCGGGTCCTGGCATCAGGAAGTTGGTGTTGGCGAAGATGGCGTTCTCGGTCTCCGAATACCTCGAGGAGCTCTCGATCTCCTCGGCCTGGGCGCGGCTCTGGATCTCCTCCCCGAGGAAGTCGTCCACGGTGTGTTTCTCCTCTCCGGAGGGGGAGAGAAGGTCAATCCAAAGGACATCGTCCCTGTTCAGCTTGGAAAGCTCTGTCTCGGACTGGGACACCACCAGCCTGCCGTTCAGTCTGTAGAAGATCGCGATCATAGCCTTTCCCGTTTTATCCTTCGGCGGCAAGGTAGCCCTCCCGTAACCGTCGCTTCGCGACCCCTCCCGAAGGGCCCCTCCCTCTCAACATGCCGAGGGTGGCAGTGGTTACGGGAGGGCATACCTTGCCACAATCCGCAAAGTTAGGAATATTTTCCTAAAAACAAGTGTTTTAAGGGCTACAAGATACCAAAAAGGATATTCAGGCCAATGAATATCAGCACTATCCCGCCGACGATCAGGGCCGGACGGCCGAAACGGCGCCCCACCCGGCATCCTCCGTACATCCCGGCGAAGACTGACAGCATCGTGACCACGAACACCGCGACATGGTCTGCGACCATGGTTTTGACCATCATGGAGTGGTCAGCGGACAAGGGGTACAGACCAGTCTGGCCAAGAGACATGCTGACACCGACGGCAAGGGCGTCTATGCTGGTGGCGACCGCTCCTAAGATAATGTTCCTCATCCCGTTGAGATCCCTGGCGTCATCCCCGCCCTTGATTCCCTCCAGCGTCATGGAGCCGCCGACATAAAGGAGCAACAGGAAGCCGATCCATTTGGCCGCCTTGTGGACGAACCCCGCGAAAAGATCGCCGAAAAGCCAGCCGACAAGCATCAGAAAGGTCTGGATAAAGGCGAAAACCAGGGCGATCTGAAGTGTCTTACGCCAGGTCACGGATTTGAGCGTGACGCTCGAGCAGGTCGTCACGGCGAAACAGTCGGCGCACAGGGACACCGCCAATAATATCGCCTTTAGTAGCAACATGTTCTAATTCAGCATCAACACATCATCCTGAGCGTCATTGGTCATCCTGAGCGTCATTGTCATTCTGAGCGTCATTGTCATTCTGAGCGAAGCGAAGAATCTACGGCCTGAATGGCTGCCGCCCGGTGATGGACCGGCCGAGAGTCAACTCATCCGCGTACTCGAGGTCATCCCCGAAACCGAGTCCCCTGGCGAGAGACGAGACACGGACACCGAAACCCGATATCTGCCTGAATATGTAAAACGAGGTGGTCTCCCCTTCCACGTCGCCGCTCAAGGCCAGGATCACCTCCACCTCGGTGGGGATGGCGGCCGGAGAGGAGGTCATCTCCCTGACTCGCTCGACAAGCGAGGCGATTGTCAGGTCGGAGGGGCCGACTCCGGCTATCGGGGATATGATGCCCCCGAGAACATGATAAACCCCGTGATACTGACCGGTGTTCTCGATGCTCATCACGTCCCGGACGTTCTCCACGACACAGATCGTCTTCGGGTCCCTGCTACGGTCGGAGCAGATGGAGCAGACGTCCTCGTCGGAGATCATCCGGCAGATCCTGCAATATTTAGCCTCCTCCCTCAACTTGACGATCGCCCCCGCGAAATGGCGGACATTCTCCTCGGGCTGGCGCAGGAGGTGCAAAGCGAGGCGCAGGGCGCTGCGTTTGCCGACCCCCGGAAGGGATCCGATAGCCTGCACGGCGTCCTCAAGAAGTCTCGACGGGTATCTCTCGGGAATGGTCATGCCTTCTCCGTCTTGGAATAATAGTAGATCTCCGCGGCCCTGACAGATCCATTCTCGAGGAGCAGGTTCTTGGCGTATTCATAATCCTCGATGCCGGTGTCCTCCATGATCATCCTGACGCCACGGTCCACCAGCTTCTTGTTGGTGAGCTGCATATCGACCATCTTGCTGCCCTTGACATGCCCGAGACGGATCATAGAGGCGGTGGAGATCATGTTCAAAACCAGCTTCTGGGCCGTTCCGGCCTTCATCCTGGTGCTTCCGGTGACGAACTCCGGCCCCACGACAACCACAATCGGAATCTGAGCCGCCGCCGCGGCGGGTGAACCCTCGTTGCAGGTGACGCAGGCGGTGAGAAGCCCGTGGTCCCGCGCGTTCCGGATAGCGCCCACCACATACGGGGTGGTGCCGGAGGCGGCTATCCCCACCAGCACGTCATTCTCAGTCGGGGAAAAGGCGAGCATATCCTCCCATCCCCCGGTCAGGGAGTCCTCGGCACCCTCGACAGCGTCCCTTATGGCCTTGTCGCCCCCGGCCATCAGGCCGATGAACACGTCATGCACGCCATATGTGGGCGGAATCTCGGAAGCGTCGACGACCCCGAGCCTTCCGCTGGTGCCGGCGCCCAGATAAAACACCCTTCCGCCCCTGGAGACCCTCTCCACGATGCCGTCCACCAGGTCCTCGATTATCGGGATAGCCCTTGACACGGCCTCTGGGACAGTCCTGTCCTCGGAGTTGATGGCGAGCAGGAGTTCCCTTGTGGACATCCTCTCAAGATGATTGTAGAGCGACGATTGCTCCGTGGTCCTTTTATCCATATCAATTCTTTCCAAGATGATAATCAACGAGGCTCTCTATCGGAGCCGGAACGATGGTCGAGAACTTGATCCCGTAAGGCTCGGCGACTTTCAGCAGGACGGCCCGGTGGGCGTAGCCGAAACCTCCGACCACCCCGACCGGGTGGCTCTTTATGTCATATTGCAGGAGACACCTCTCGATGAAACTCCGGAAGTTGTTGTCCGCCAAGTCTTTGATATATTCACTTCTGTCATACCTCTCCATAATCCAAGGCGCGAACGAGCCAAGGTATTTGGAAGGCGCCGTCCCGTGGTAGACATTGCCCACCACAGTCATGTAATCGACCTTGAAATCAGCCGCGAACTCTTTCGAGACTTCCTCGGGGACAAGCCCTTTAAGGAAGTCGGCCATGAACATCCTGCCAAGGGAGGCTCCCCCACCCTCGTCGCCCAGGATGAATCCCGCCGAGCGGACGTTCTTCACTATCCTCTCGCCGTCGTAGAGACAGCTGTTGGAGCCGGTGCCGAGAATGGCCGCTATCCCGGGCCTATGGCCGCAAACGGCCCTCGCGGCGTCCAGAAGGTCGGAGGCGTACTCTATACAGGCTTTCGGGAAACAGGTCCTGAGAACCTTGTCCAAGGCGGTCGCCTGAGGAGGGGCACCCCCCTCCCCGGACACGATCAGCCCGGCGGCGTAGTAATGGATCTCCGAGACGTTGTCCGAGACACCGGCCTGGCTGAAAGCCGCGGCTGCCTCCTCGACGATAGCCCTCACGGAGTCCTCAGACATAGTGGCCAGGTTCATCCCCGCCGTCCTGACATCCACTGGACTGGTAACGGCCGAGGCGGCGCGCCAATCTGTCTTTGTCGCTCCGCTCTCGACAACAAGTATCACATCATTCATCAGACACGCGCTTTTACAGTCCTCTGGCCTTCACCGGCAGATGTGCCGCCGACATGGAGGACATACTCGCCGGGGCGGAACACCACCCTGCCGGCCTCGGGATCCCACCAGTTGAAGGTGCCCTCGTCAATAGGGATGACGACCTTGGCGGCCTTGCGGGCCTTCAGGAAGACTCTCTTCATGCCGCGGAGGGCCTTCACGGGACCTTCGGCGTCGTCAGGCCTGCTCACATAGAGCTGGACAATCTCGTCGCCATCGACGCGGCCCTTGTTCTTGACCCTGACCACGAGGGCCTTAGAACCGTCGGCCATTTTCTTGACCCTGGGACGGCCGTATTTGAAGGTGGTGTAGCTGAGCCCGTGACCGAAAGGATAGAGAGGCTCGCCGCGGAAATAGCGGTATGTCCTTCCTTCCATGTCATAGTCGTTGAAATCCTTGACCTGAGAGTCGTCCGCGTAGAAAGTCAAAGGAAGCCTGCCCGAAGGGTTGAACCCGCCGTAAATCAGGTCGGCCACGGCTGTTCCGCCCTCCTGACCGGGATACCAGGCCTGGACAATGGCTGAGCAAACCTGATCCTCATCCTTGAATGCGATGGCGCTACCTGAGAAGTTCACGAATATCACCTTCTTACCGGCGTCCGCAAGGGCTTTGACAAGTTCTTTCTGGATAGCGGGCAGCTCTATAGAGGTCCTGTCGCCACCGAGGAATCCGGGAATATCGACATCGTCCATCTGCTCGCCCTCGAGCCTGGGGGTGATACCTCCCGCGAAGATGACAGTCTCATAGCCTTCCAGCTCGGCGACCACAGCGGCCACGTCGACAGCGACAGTGTCAAGCTCGGCGGCGTGAGGGCAGCCTCTCAAGTATTTCAGATCGGGAATCCTGGCCTGAAGGGCGTCCAGAAGGGTGATTGTGCGGAGAGGAGTCCCCTCGTAATTACCCCACATCATCACGGAGTCGGCGGCGTTGGGTCCGACAAGGGCCACCTTGGTGTCCGGCGCCAGAGGCAGGATACCATCGTTCTTGAGAAGCACGAGGCTCTTGCGGGCGATGTCGAGGGACTGGAGCCTATGCTCCTCTGAGCAGAGAGCCGAGTCGGGAATGGAGTCCCATGGGGACTCGAAGTCCATCTCTCCCAGGGCGAACCTGACTGTCAGAAGCCTCTTTACATGCTCGTCGAGATCTTTCTCCTCAAGCAGACCCTTCGAGACAGCCTCGGGAAGAAGATATGTCAGATTGCCGCACTCGACATCCATACCGGCCAGCACGGCGGCGGCGACAGCCTCCTCCCGTGTCTGGGCCCAATTGTGGTACTGCTCGCCGACAAAGTCGGAGACAGCCCAGCAGTCGCTGACTATCAAGCCTTTATATCCCCACTCATTCCTAAGGATATCTTGGAGAAGCCTCTTGGAGGCGCCGCAGGGATAGCCCTCAAAGCGGTTGTAGGCGAACATGACCTCCTGCACTCCGGCTTTGGTCACAAGGTCCTTGAAAGCGGAGAGATAGGTCTCCCAGAGGTCTCTCTCCGAGACATTGGCGTCGAAAGTGTGCCTAGTGGACTCGGGGCCAGAGTGGACGGCGAAATGCTTCGCGCAGGCCTGGGCCTTGAGATGACCGTCCGAGAAGTCTCCCTGGAGTCCCCTGACTACAGCCATACCGAGCTGACCGGTGAGATACGGGTCCTCACCGTAGGTCTCCATACCGCGCCCCCAACGTGGATCCCTGAATATGTTGATGTTTGGGGTCCAGAAGGTGAGGCCGGCGTACTGCACGCTTTCGCGCTCCTCCTCTGTGCGGGCCTTGCGGTATTTAACCCTGGCCTCGTCGCTGACAGACGTGAAGACATCCTCGATCAGGCCGGCGTCGAAAGAGGCGGCCATGCCGATGGGCATAGGGTACATGGTGGCGTAGCCGTTGCGGGCGACCCCGTGAAGAGCCTCGTTCCACCAGTTGTAGGCCGGGATGCCGAGACGCTCGATGGCCTTGGAGTTGTAATCCATCAAAGAGGCTTTCTCCTTGAGGGTCAGTCTTCCCAGAAGATCCTCCGCCCTTTGCTCGGGGCTGAGGGTCTTGTCAAGATAAGGAAGCTGGGCTGAAGCCGTGAGGGCGGACGCGATCGAGAGAAGCGCCGCGACGGCCAGATATCTAAGAGACTTCATGATTTATTGGATATTATTGATTTCACATTTTCTCATGGACATATTCCCCCTTCGCCCGCCAATGGAAGAAGCCATAGGTCGAGGCCACCACGAAGGCGAGGTAGAGAGCGGTCATCCAATATTTCCCGGCAAGGAAACACATCACCACGAGTATGGTGTCGCCGATGATCCACAGGATCCAGTGATAGGGGATGGCCTTGGCCAGCCACAGCATGCCGATGACGCAGAGCGTGGTGGACATGGCGTCGAGCCAGGGGTTGCTGTCGTTCAGCAGGGTGAGAACCCAGACGAGAACGCCGTTCCCGACGATGAATATCAACGCGCTCAATAAAGCCATCCTCGGGGTCAGGCGAGTCAGATGCACGTCGGCCTCGACGGCGGCGCTGTCTTTTCTCCATTGGTAGAGTCCCCAGAAGGCCATGCCGACATAGTAAATGTTGAGGCACATGTTGGCCCAGTTGCTCTCAAGGAAAAACTGGATGGCGCAGGCGGTGCTGGTGAAGAAGCCGAAATACCACATGGAGTTCTTCTGGAGCACTTCCAGCACCATGTAGGGAATCCCCATCACCAATGCCACAATCTCGATTATCTTCACTATGTCCATAACCGGACAAATTTACTAAAAAGCGAACGTGATTCCAAACAGGAAGTTGAAGCCTGGCATGGGGTAGTTGTCGACGATGGCGTACTGTTCGTTGAGGAGATTGTTGAGGCGGAGTTTGAGGGAGAGGGAACCTGTCTTGAGGCTGATGTCTTTGGAGAGGGCGGCGTCCAGGGTTGTCCAGGGGGCGAGGCGGTAGGCGGGTAGATTGGCGGAGGTTGTGAAGCGCTCGCCGGTGGCGAAGAATGTCATATCAGCCCTCCAGCCGGAAAAGGAGCCGAAGAGATTGACGGAACCGCTGTGGAGGGGAATATACGGGATCTGGCCGTTCCAGGTCAGGGCCTCCGGGTCTGAGCGGTCTCGCGAGCGCTGGAGCGTGTACCGGGCGACGAGCCCGGCCTCACCGTCATCGAAACGGAAGGAATAATCCGCGGTGAGGTCTCCGCCCAGGACCGAGACTTTCCCGAGATTGTACATCGACCAACGGAACTGGTTCGATGTCGGCACCGCTATTATCTTGTTTCTCAACAGGTTCCTGTAAACGTCAACTTTTAAGGCGAGATGGTGTGATATTGATTCCACGGCTCTCCACTCCGCTCCCAGGTCGAGCTGGAAGGCATCTTCCGGATCCAAGGTCTTGGAACCGACGGTGGTGTAGTACAGGTCGTTGAACGTCGGCATCCGGAACGACCTCTTGGCGAAACCGTTGACCGACAGGCGTCCGGATGGTTTCCAACTGAAGACAAGAGACGGCATGAGGGCATCCCTCGACGACGAGGAACGGTCGTCTCCGGAGAGGAAAGAATCCCTCTCTATCAGATAAAGAAGATTGGCGGAAACGTCCAGGGGCCCTGTCAGGAAGGCTGCCGAGACGCAAGACCACGACGAGAGTCTCCCAGGGAACACAAAACCCCTTAGGTCAGCGTCCAGATAGTCGTATTGTAGGTCCTGGGCGACATTGAGCCTGAACTTACCGGCCGTCCTTGACGCGGCGGCCGAGAGATATGCCGAATGGTTCCGGTAGTTATACCTCGCCGGAGAGTCTTCGGGAGCCAGCTCCGGGAAGTCCGTGTATTCCAGATGACTGAAAGACAGTTTCGTTCGCAAGGCCATCGACCAGCCCTTACATATCTCCCTGACATATCTTCCCTGAATGAAGGCGTCCCTGTCAGTCTGGCGGTCTAAGCTGAGAGGATATTCGCCTGCCTTTTTATAGACAGGTCCGGGAAGCCCTCTTCCGGAGCCGTAGAAATAGGCGTGGATATTCCAGAAAGAGCCGCTCGACCGGGGACTTGACAACCTCGCCTCGGCGCGGACGCCCGCCAGGTCGCAGTTCTGGCGGGTCATGGTCGTGTCGTAGCCGGCTATCGAGCCGTCCGGGTACTGGCGGTAATCTTTGACATGGAAGCGGTATCTTCCGGTGGACGACACCCCTTCCCCGGTGAGACGCAGGGATGTACCTCCTTTGAACGCGTGTTCCCAAACCGCTCTGGGAGAGAAGGTTCCGAACGAGCCGACGCTTGAGCCGATGATCCAGTTATCCCTCTTGCCTGGACGGAAGACCGGTTCGGAACTTTCAAGGTAAAGCGAGCTGGCCGATGAATATTCCTTGGCGCTCTGCAACGGGGAGGATTTCTGCCCGGAGAAAAGGCTCACGGCGCCGAGGCCCTCTAGACCGAAGCGGCCAAGGTCCACCTGCATGTTCTGGGCGTTGTCCACCTGGATACCGTCCACGAAAACACCGGTGTGCTCGCTGCCGAGACTCCTGACGTTGACCGTGCGCAAGCCTCCGACTCCCCCGTAATCCCTCAGCTGGACACCGGCAAAACGCCTGACTGCCTCAGGAAGGGCCGAGACTGACCTCAACTCCTTGGAGGTGATAACCTGGGGAGCGACGACGCTTCCCCTGACCGAGCTGACTCTCGCCGCCGACAAGGTGTCAGGCGTCTCCTGGGCGGAGGCGCCCAGGCATAACACTAGAGTCATCAGGGAGAGGAAGAGCCGGCGCATCAGCCAGAAGCGTCGGCTAATAGAGAGCCATGTGGGCCGGGATGATCCCCGCCACGGCGGACCATTTGAGTTTCAGGTCCTTGGTGAAGCACCACACCTTACCGGGAGCGGTGTAGTCAGCGTCGGCGATATAAATGTCCCCGTTCCTGGGGTTGACACAGATTCCGTACGGGTTACCGACTCTGGAAGCGTCAGTCCCGGGAAGGGAGACAGCGGTGACAGCGCCGGCGCCACCTGCAACGGGAACCTTGTAAAGCGTGTTATCATAGCCCCCGGTCATCTCAGCGGCGTTGCCGATAGCGTAGAGGTAGCCATCATCGCATATGGTCATGCAACTGACGTGGACATTATTAACGGGAGTGACACCATAGCCGTTCTTGTTCGAGAATGAAAACAACCCCATCGGCTCCGACATGTTCTGGATCCAGTTGCCATCATCATCCTGGGTCCATGCGCTCTCGCCGTAGCTGGACACCCAGACGGTCCCGTTGGAGTCCGCCGCCAGGAAATGAAGGTTGGAGGCGACCTCCACCGACGAGGTGACCTTTAAGGTCGCCCTGTCGATCACGCTCACGGTGTTCTCATGAACCCAATTGTAGCCGCCGCTGTTGGCCACGAATATCTCGTTCCCGACAACGGCTATACCCTCGGGCTGGCAGCCGACCTCAACCTCGCCGTCGATCCTGTAGTTGGAGAGGGAGATCCTGTAAACCTTACCCTTCTTCGCGTCGCCTCCATATATGGCTCCGGCATAGGAGCTCACGTAGGCGTGGGAGTCGTCGAAAGCGATGTAACGGGGGTCCGGCACGGGGATGGAGACTATAATGGTCTCATCCGACGCGTCCAGAGCGTGGACAAAACCCGACCCGTTCATCACGAGCCAGATCTTGCCGTCATGGATGGCGATGTCATTGCCCGTGTCACCAAGACCTTGGACAACAGCGGGATTCATCGACCCGAAAGCGTCGGAGACATAATTGCCGTCAGAGAACCTGAAGAAATCAAGTGTGGAGTTGTTTTTCTGGAAGCCGCCCTCGTTCAGGACGAACAGCTTCGAGAAAGGACTCTTCTTTTCACCTACTGCGACATTGACACCCGCAAGGTCCGCGTCCCTGGAGGTGGTTTCTTCTTTGGAGCAACCGGCCGTTACGACCAGCGCCGCCATGCTGAAAACCAGCAGTGCAAACTTATTCATAATGTATTTAAAAGAACTGATGTCAGCTCAGGCGACCTCGGCGGCTTTGTCTTTCCCCTTGAGGGAGAAGAAGATCAAGGCTCCCACGGCCACGGCGAGCAACAGCACGCCCAACACAGGCCGGTAGAAAATCCACGCCAAGGCTATCACTATGACTGACCAGGCGAAAGCCACGACCCCGAGAATCACACTCATAGCGAGGTTGGCTATATTCGCCAGGAAAGGTATGACTTTGAGAATCGACACCACGATGTCGAACACGCTCTTCAATCCACTGAAAATGAGGAAGAAACCAAGCAGGCGGAGAAGCCATGTCCATGTCTTGTTGGAGGCGCGTTTGGCCGAGAACATCTCGTCCATACTCTTTACTCCCATGCTCAAGGCCTCAAGGGTCTTGCCGTTCTTGTCCACATGCTTCTGGAAAGTGTTCCCGCTCACCCTCGCCAGGACAGAGACGGTCTGCTCCGGAGGTACCTTCGTGAAAGTGATCCTGACGTCGCCGACCTGGGGATTCATGCTGTCCTCGCCTATGTAGAGGACATTCCCGGAGACGTGGACATATTTATACTCCGAGAGAGCCTGGGCCAGCATGGCCGTGGTGTCCTTCTTGATCGTGGCGGCGGTCTTGTTAAGGGCCTTGACCACGTCGTCGGAAAGTACGAGATCGACAGGCTTGTCCCCGCTGATGGAACCGATCAGCTCCGGAGGGAGGCTATAGGCGCCGAAACTCACGTTCTCCGCCTTCCAATCCTCGCTCTCGGAGTCGTTCAGGACAAAGTTGGACCCATGGTACTTCTCGTCCTTGAATTCGGACGAGTTGATGCGTACGGGACTCCACACGTTTGAATACTCATAAGTGGTGACGGTCTCCTGCCCTCCGCCTATCTTGTCCTTGGTCTTCGAGGACGATGTCTCCTGGACCTGGTAGTACTCGACATCCCGGCTCAACCTGATGGCGTTCTCGCTGACCCCGAACAGCTTGTCGACAAGGACATCGGAGGTGGCGGCGGTCCCGGAAGCGTGAACGAGCTTCCCGTCAAAGGCTGGATCGACGGTGGCGATGTTGTCCATGTGTACGGCCACCTTCTCGGCCCTGTTGAGCATCTTGCTTGTCTTGACCGCCCGGCCCTCGTTCCACCATAATAGCGCCGTGCCGATGATGAGGAGAATGATACCCGAACCTATGCCCCTGAAAGAGCCGCTGACTCTTTGCCCATAGGACGTCCTGGTTGTCTCTTGAACTGCCATGATGTTGATGTTTTGTGGATTCCGAATAGTTTCAACATACAAAATTAATAAAAACGGATAATAATCCTTACTTTTGCCATAATCTTTCTATAAAACGTTATTTTGATGAAACGGAGTCTAATTATCGCCTTAGCCATATTCTCGGTAGCGCTGGCCCTGAGCGGATGCCTCGCCGGCAGGTATATGTGTGATTACGCCCTTCTTCCCGAGGAGCACGGGAACGACATCGAGGGCGACCGGGCAAAGACGGAGTCGCGATATCCCGGTATCCTGGCCTGGTACGACGGGCTTCACGAGCGGGGGGTGTTCAAGGACACCACGATCACGGGAGAGCAGGGTTACACGCTACACGCGGTTTACGCTCCCGCGGCCGACCCGTCCAAAGCGGCCGGTACCGCCGTGGTCGTCCACGGGTACACTGACAATCACATCTGCTTCATGAACCTGGTCAGGATGTACAGGGACGATCTGGGTTATAACGTCATGGTCCCCGACCTCCACTTCCATGGTCTCTCCGAGGGAAAGGCAGTGCAGATGGGATGGCTGGACAGGCTGGACGTCAAGAGGTTCGCCATACTGGCCCATGAGATCTGGGGTGACGACTTCATGGTCGTGCACGGTGTCTCGATGGGAGGCGCGACCACGATGATGCTGAGCGGCGAGGAGGACCTTCCCGAGTATATCCGGGCCTTCGTGGACGATTGCGGCTATTCTTCAGTCTGGGACCAGTTCGCCCATAACCTCAAAGACACCTTCCACCTTCCTCCATTCCCCGTGCTGAACAGCGCGAGCATAGTTTGCAAGAGGAGATACGGCTGGGGCTTCAAGGAGGCTTCATCTGTCAAGCAACTGGCCAAGTGCGAGCGGCCTATGCTCTTCATCCATGGCGACAAGGACGATTTCGTGCCGACGGAGCATGTCTACAAGAACTACGAGGCGAAGACCAAGGGGTACAAAGAGATTTGGATAGCTCCAGGCTCGGAGCACGCCATGGCCTACAAGGACCATCCCGAGGAATACACCGAGCATGTCAGGGCCTTCCTCGAGAAAGCCAGGATCATGTAGGAGGGATTATACCGAAAAATAGGGTGGCCGGACGGTCACCCTATTTCATTTACTTGTCGCTCAATCGATTACTCAGCCTTTCCGTTGGAGCCGAGGACGTTGATGATCTTGTGCATGTAAAGCTTCTTCATCTCGTCGCGGGCAGGTCCGAGGTACTTCCTGGGATCGAACTCGCCGGGCTTCTC
>CADBRH010000061.1 GCA_902797035.1 uncultured Bacteroidia bacterium
AATATTCGAGTAAGGACGGCTGTACTGACCCCAGAACATGGAGTTGTCACCACCGGCCCACCAATCCTGATGACCGACACCCTGGACGAACGCGGAAAGGAATATCCCGTTCCATCCAAGGTTGAGGTTGACGCTGTAGGTGTAGCGAGGGAGTTTGTTACCGATGATCGTGCGGTCGCCGCTGTCACCGACCTTGGAGTTACCGAAGTCGATCTTCCCGTTGCCGTCAAGATCCTTGAATTTGACGTCACCAGGCTGCCAGGTACGGCTGTTGTTGTTCTGGACCCAGCTCTGGTTAGGCCCGGCGATCTGCTTGCCGTTGGCGTCAAAGTCTGCCGAGGTGAAGTAGCCGTCATTGACGAATCCCCAGATCTCGCCGAGGGTCATGCCGGAATAGTAATTGAACTTCTGGATGCCCGTGCCGGCTCCGGCGCCGATGTATTTCTCGTCGTTGGGATAGTTGTCGATGATGGACTTGGAGTCGGCGAGAGTACCCTTGATCTCATAAGTGAAGGGCTTGCCGCCAAGGTTGAACTGGTCCTTCCAGCTCAAGACGACCTCCCATCCCCTGGTGGTCATGTCGGCGTAGTTGCCCTTAGGGGCGCTAGCACCATAGACCGAGGGGAGCTCAGTGCCGGCGCAGTACATGCCGGTGGTCTTGCGGATGTAGTAGTCACCCACGAAAGTGAGCTTGTCATTGAAGAGGCCCAAATCCACTCCGAAGTTAGCCGTCGTGGCGGTCTCCCATGTCAACCCCGCGGGAATAGGAGAGGGAACACTTGTGGCGAGGTTCTTCGAGTTGTTCAGGAGCCTGTCCTGAGTGTGGAGCGAGAACAGCTCCTGGAACCTGTAGGCCGCGATATTACCGTTACCGAGAGATCCGTAGGAGACCCTGAACTTGAGGTTGGAGATGGCGTCGGGGCTGATCTTCCAGAAAGGCTCCTGGGACACACGCCATCCGAATGACGCGGACGGGAAGAACTTCCACTGCTGAATGGTCGGGAACTTGGATGAACCGTCGTAACGTCCGTTGACCTCGAAGAGGTAGCGGTCCGCGAAAACGTAGTTGGCGCGGAAGAAGCCGCCGCCGATACGCCACTTGTAGTAGTTGCTGCTGATGTTCTCCGAACCTGTTGTGAGCGCTATATCGTCGGCGCCCTCAAAGAGCTTGGAGTTCCTGTGCATGAACATGTACTTGTAGGTCTCCTGCTCATAGTTGGTACCAACCATGAGTTTCACGTCATGCTTCCCGAACGTCTGAGCGTACTGGGCGTAGAGGTTGGTGGCGATGTAGCCTTTCGTGTGGTTGGAGGTGTAAATGCCGTCATAGGCGCTTCCCATGTACTTGACAGCCCCGTTCTCGGCGGTCTTGTAGGGAACCGGCGACTGGACACCGTTCTGCCTGTTGTCAGTGTAGCGGATAGTGGCGTCGCCGTTGAGCGTGAGGATGTCACGGAAGATGTTGGCGACAAAGCTTGTGGTGTTGCGCACATTCCTCCTGTCGGTGTCCTGGTAGTTGTTCTTGTAGTAGAAGGAACCGAGGATGGTCGCGCCGGCCTGGGTCAGGGAGTTGTCGGGGTTGAACATAACGTTCGCGGGCTGACCCTCAGACTCGATGGCGTACCAGACTGAACCTTCACCCACGTTCATGGGGTTGTGGTAGGACATGTTCGTGAACTCGGCGTTGTTGCTGACCTTGAGCCAGTCGGTCACCTTGACCGAACCCTTCGCGCGGATGTTGAACATCGAGTAGTCGTCAGGGTCATATTCAAAGATACCTCCCTGATTGTAGTAACGGCCGGAGACCAGGAAGTTGGCCTTCTCGCCGCCGCCCTGGACGGTGAGGTTGTGCTCGTGGCCGAAAGCCATGTCCTTATAGAGGAGGTCGAACCAGTCGGTGCTTCCGTAGTAGGAGTAGTTACCATTAGCCTCCGTGACAACACCGGTGGCGCCGTTACGCAGGTTGTTGAGCCACGCGTCAGTGATCTTCAGGGAAGAGTGGAACTTTGAGGGGGCCGCTCCCTGCCATCCCTTGTAGGACTCGATGTAGAGCTCGGTGAACTCCAGACCGTCAGTGACGACATTGGGGGTCACGGTGGGGGACTTCATGATGAAGTTCCCGGTGTAGTTGACGGAGATCTTCTCCTTATTGGGCTCCTTGGTGGTGATGAGGATCACACCGAAGGTACCGCGGGCTCCGTAGATGGCGGCCGAGGAGGCGTCCTTCAGGACGGAGACGCTGGCCACATCGGCGGGGTTGAGCAGGGACGGGTCTCCCTCGACACCGTCGATGAGCACGAGAGCCGAGCCACCCTGGCCGATAGATCCGGTACCGCGGACCTGATAGTCGGAACTACGGGTAGGCTTACCGTCGGCGAATGTGATCTGGAGGTTAGGGACAGCACCCTGAAGACCCTGGGTGAGGTTTGACAGGGGACGGTTGTCGAGGACCTCGCTCGTGACGACGTCAACGGCTCCGGTCAGGTTCACCTTCTTCTGTGTGCCGTAACCGACGAAGACCACCTCCTGAAGGTACTGAGAGTCCTCGAGTAGGGTGATAACGAAATCACTCTTGTCCCCTACAGGGACTTCCTGGGTAGAGAAACCGATGAAGGAGACAACGAGAGTCGCGTTGGCGGGGACAGTGAGCTTGAAGCTACCGTTGGCGTCGGTGATGGCACCGTTCAGAGTGCCCTTCTCCATGACGTTGGCGCCGACGACGGCCACTCCCTTGGAGTCTTTGACCACGCCGGTGACTGTCCTCTGCTGCTGGACTTCCGTTCCGCTTGGGATAGACTTGGGGCTCGCGTAGGCCGCTGTCACCGCCGAGGCGGCTAGCAGCGCGGACGCGGCTAGAACCCATAACAGATTTCTTTTCATTTCACCAATTAATTAAGTTATTATAAGTGTTAGTGTAAAGATTCGGTTAAAACTCCAATAGTTTTAGGTGTAATTATAACAATTCAAAAGTAAGAAATATTCCGATAAGTTGTACCAAAAGAGTCATTTATCTTTTGATACCGGCGATAATCCCCGCTACCGCCTCATGAATATTCCTCCTCGCCGTGGCGGGCATCATCGCCTCCTCGAGAGGCATGCCCTCCGGACTGGCCGCCCTCATCACCGTGAACCCGAGGGAATCCAGCTCGGGGCAGGGCAAGATCGCCCCGGAGACCAGAGCGACCGGAATCCCTTGTTTCATGGCGTGGGCCAAGACGCCCGCGGGGGCCTTCCCGTGGACGGTTTGCGCGTCTGAGCGACCCTCGCCGGTAAACACCAGGTCAGCGCCCTCAAGTAAGGAGTCGAATCCGATGACGTCCAGAACCATCTCTATCCCTGGCTTGAGCTCGGCGCCCAGGAACGCCGCGAAGGCGCCTCCGAGACCTCCGGATGCCCCCGCCCCCGGCATATTCCTGACATCCACGCCAGTCTCTTCCAGAATGACCTTTGAATATTCAGTGAGACGACTCTCGAGAGTCTCGACATCAGCGGGGCTGGCGCCTTTCTGCGGTCCGAACACACGGCTCGCCCCACGTGGTCCTATAAACGGGTTATCAACGTCGCGAGCCACTGTGAACGAACACCTTCCAGCTTGCTCAAGGAATCCTTCGATCTCTATCATCCCTCGTCCCCCGTCATTCGTGGCGCTCCCGCCTATCCCGACGATGAACCTCCCGCAGCCGTTTGAGATGGCGTCAAGGATAAGCTCCCCGACACCCCTAGTCGTGGTCAGGAGGGGATTCCGTTCCTCGCTTCTCAGAAGGGTGATCCCGCAAGCTTGAGAAGCCTCAATGATACCGAGATCGCCGGCTATCCCGTAACGGGCCAAGGTTGGGCGCCCGAGAGGATCGGACACGACAGCCTCCACGACACGCCCTCCGAGACGGTCAACCACGGCGTCGATGATCCCCTCCCCGCCGTCGGCCACGGCGACCTCGACCACCTCCGAGCCGGGAAGAGTCTCCTCCACCGCCCGCCGGACCTCATCCGCGATCTCCCGCGAAGACAGACATCCCTTGAAAGAGTCAAACGCCGCGATTATTCTCATATCCAAAAATAAGAATAATCCGTGGCTTTTATGAAAAACGGTTAAGACTTAATTCTAAAACGAGCCTTTCAAATCCGAATTTAAGTGCACCTGGTGTCCCTCTCTCCGGGACGACAGGCGCGAAATCGGCCTTAATCGCATCTGGTCTCCCAATTATGGGGACACTAGGTGCACCAGCATGTTAATTTGAAAAGGGCGTTCATCTCGTTTGGTCATAATTTTGCTATATTTGCATAAAGAGAGAACGTTTATATCCTCTGTCGTACAAAGTGACGCGCCTTAAGGATCTATATCGGCGATTCCGCGCCTGGCAAAAAGAACCATTCCACTATAAGGAATCGGTGGAAACGCATACCTGCGCCAACTGCGGACGGCTCTACGAGGGGGACTTTTGTCCGGTCTGCAGCCAGAAGAATGACGAGGGGCGTGTGAGTTGGAAATCCGTCGGCCAGGAGCTGATCAAAATCTGGGGCATGGAGTCCCGGTCCCTGTTGTCATCGGTCCTACAGCTTCTGGGCCGTCCGGGCTATCTGATCGGCGATTACATCAGCGGTCGCCGACAGGTGTGCTATTCGCCGGTGAGCATGCTCTTTGTGATGGCTGTCATCGTGACACTGGTCCTGCGGTTGGCCGGAGTCAAGATGGTGAATGAAACCACCGTGGTAACCGGGGAATACGCGGCCTTGGTCCAGGCTGCCATCTGGATGGGGAACCATCTTGGTTGGGGGATGCTGATATTGACCGCCTTCCTGATCCTTCCCACCTGGCTGCTATTTAGGTATGCGCCCAAACACCCCCGCCACACCCTTCCGGAAGGGATCTATATCCAGCTTTTCATGAGCACGCTGGTCCTGCTCATTCTCGTACTCAGCAAGGCTTTCACCGGTTGGCTGTTGTGGTTGATTCCCGTCTATTATTTCATCGCTTTCCGTCAGTTATTCGGATATGGCGTCTGGGGTACCTTGTGGCGCGCGGTTCTGACCTTGTCAGTCAGTCTTTTCCTCGCCCTGCTTTTGTCTATGGAGGTTCTCTTCCTGACGGGGCGGATACCTCCTGAGGAGGATTCCCTCGGCGCCTATACCATCGGTATCTCCTTCTTCATTATCATTTGTCTGGGCATCCTTTTCATCGGCTATTGGATAGGGAAGCGGAAAGCGGTCAAGCGAGGTGGTATTTCTTGATTTCCCAAGCTGAACGCGCAAGGTGTGATTCCGAATGTCACCCCCTTGAATGCTAATAGACTTATAATTAATCATTTAGCATATTAAGCGGTAGGCTATTATGATTAATTATCGAACTTTATGCGCGCATTGTTGGCGCTGGATTCGTTTTCGGCAGATATTAAAGCGAGCCAGCAGCAATACTCTTTGATATGATACTTGTTTATATCATATAATTTTATTAGTTTTGTGAAAAAGAAAAGGCATATGGACATACCGTTCGTATATGGAAAGATCGTTTCTGACAACGATTTCACTGATAGGGAGGAAGAAACCCGGAAACTGGTCTCGAACTTCCTGTCCCAGACAAACACCGCAATAATCTCCCCTCGCCGATGGGGGAAGTCTTCTTTGGTTAACAGAGCGATAGAGTCCGTTGCCAAATCAGACAACACCATATTGTTCGTGAGAATGAACGCGTTCAAATGCGAGAGCCCCCAGGACTTCTACGAGTTGTTCGCCAAGCGTACAATCGAATGCATTTCATCCACGGCGGAAACGCTCCTTTCCAACGCGAAGGAATTCATCTCCAGTCTTTTGCCCAAAATGTCCATTTCTGACCCGGCTGGCCAATATGAGATGTCATTTGGCGTGGATCTGAAGAACAATCCTATCGGGGAAGATATTCTTGACCTTCCCCAGCGGATCGCGACGAAACGAAAGAAAAAAGTGGTGGTTTGCATCGATGAGTTTCAACAGATAGGTGAGTTCGCGGACACAGAACAGTTCCAGAAGATACTCAGAAGCCATTGGCAGGAGCAGTCAGACGTGGCCTATATCCTTTGCGGGAGCAAGAATCATATGATGCTCAACATCTTTGGGGAATATGGAAGTCCATTCTATAAGTTTGGAGATCTTATGTTCCTCCCCAAAATATCCAGAGAAAACTGGGTCGCTTATATCAAAGACCGTTTTACGGAAACCAAGAAATCGATTTCTTATGATGTCGCCGGGCATCTTGCCGATTTGGTTGAGAACCATTCTTATTATGTCCAGCAACTAGCCCAATATGCCTGGCTCCGTACCGATAAGGTTTGTTCTGAAGAGATTGTTGACGCCGCGTTCCAGGGGATGCTCGATTCGCTGAACCTTCAGTTTGTCAACCTAATGGAAAGTCTTACGGAAAAGCAGCGGAGCTTTCTTTGCGCCGTCAGTGAGGGGGTCAAGAATCTTTCATCAGTTGAGACTCTTTCCAGATACAGGTTGGGGACAAGCGGGAATATCCGCATCATCAAAGGAGCGCTTAAAAAGCGGGATTTGATTGAAGAGACCGGCCATCAGGTTGAAATCCAGGACCCGGTACTCAAACAGTGGCTTCTAAATGTTTACAAGAAACTATAAGAACAACAGGCCAGCGACTTGCTGACCTGTTGTTCTTTGTAGACTACACAGGTAAAATCTCGAACATTTTGGAGGACCTGAATAAGGTCGAAAGATTTGCGCGATATATTGAAGATCATGGAAACGGGAATTTGACAAAAATGGGAGACTCAGAGAAATCACAATAAATGGGGGTTTACCGATAGAAGGATGCTCCGTAACTTTGCAATCGCGCAACTGATGTCTGTCTAGTTATGGAATAGAGAAACAGAATCATCCTCTTCTGGACCATCACCATCTTTGGACTCCTCGCCCATTCACTCGCTGATGCGCTTCCCGCCTTCTGGGGACAGGGCATCGCCACCCGGCAAGGTCCTGCCCCCGTGGGCATGATGACCTTCAATCCGGTCCAACTCCTCATCATGCCGATGATGTTCGTCCTGGCACTCCTGATGGCCATCGATTCCGTTCCTGGGAACCGCCCTGGGATCGGCTTTCGTATTCTTCATGAAGCGAGAGATGATGGTGCCGGACGTGGTGTTTGGGTAACATGCAACCTGGTTGGAAAGCTCCGGCATGGGTTAAAGAAATCGGTCTAATCGCCCTTGCTTTCGGCGCGATGTGGACGCTTATCGGTGTTGTTCAAATGGCCGCTGTGCTTCAGGCGGGACCCGACTGGGTATCACCCAATGTCATTTGGGGTGGAGTGAAGGTCGCTCCTATCCAAGCAATCTATGGATTTATTTTCTATACCATCTCTTTGATCCTCCGCATAATCAAGAAGCCTCGCATTTAGTATTTCATATTTCATATTCCATCACACCCAACCCGGCAATTCTCTATGATTGTCGGACCTAATCATTTTGATAAACGGGGAATTTACAGTGATAGTTTCCCTTTCCTTATTACGCCCTCCTGCAGTGTTCCGGGAATGATGTTTCTGACAGCATCCACCACAGCATTCAACTTAGCCTCGTGAATATAATCGGCACGGATGACCAGGGAAATGGTCCGGCCGGGGACAGGATCCACGATGGGGCGGAGACAGTTCTGCTGGCTGTACAGAATGAAGCCCGAATGGGTTTCCGGGACGATGGTGATACCCCCGTTGTTGTTGACTACCTGGATGAGGATACCCACGCGACCGCCTTCAAAGAAGCGTTCAAAGGTGAAGCGCCTTTCCTTTAGATCAGAGGGTTCCAACTGCCGGAGTCCGTTCCGGATAATCCAAACCGGTTGTCCCAGCAACGTTTCCATCCGGATGCTCTCCTGTGTATAGGCCGGATTATCCGGCGAAACATAGGCCAGGAACCGTTCATGGTATAGCGGAATCTCCAGCAAACCGGGGTCATTGACCGGACCGGCCAGAATACCCAAATCCACCTCCGCTTTCCGAAGTTTATCCTTTATGGTGTCCGTCAACATCTCTTCTGTCTGGAGAGAGATGGAGGGGTATCTATCCCCGATATATTTGAAAAGGCCGGGAACCAGGACCGGCGCCACCGTTGAGATAAGGGCAATCTTCAGGGGGCCTGTCAGAGCCTCCTTTTCAGAGCGTGTCATCTCCGTGATCTGGTCCACATGGTAGAGGACTACCTTTGCCTGGTCGATTACTTTCCGGCCCATTTCGGTAGGCGCCACGGGATGTGCGTCCCTGTCAAAGAGCCGAACATCCAGTTCTTCTTCTATTTTCTTGACCATCAGACTCAACGTGGATTGGGTCAGACTGCAGGCTTCGGCCGCTTTCCCAAAGTGCCGGTACTTGTCGATAGCGATGATGTAGCGAAGTTGCTGAAGAGTCATATACTCTCTTTCGATTGATAATATCAATGCAAAGATAAAAATAATTGTCTTGATAAATGAAAAATGCCAGAATATCTTTGCCACGTCAAAGCAAAATGTATGAATTGGAGAATCATCACCTGGTTTATCGGCGTTTCGCTGCTCCTTGTAGCTGCGCTGATGGGGGTATCGGGAGTTATCGCCATTTGCACACCGGGCGATGAAAGCCGGATTCCGTTGCTGTTTTCGGCTTATCTGACTGGAACCGTGGGATTCTTCCCGCTCATTTTTGTCAGGAAAGGGATGCACAGGCTTAGCTTCCGGGAGGGAAACTGTATCGTGGTTGGAGCCTGGCTGCTGGCCTGTCTTTTCGGGATGTTGCCTTATCTTTTCTATGGCGGCGAATTCACGCCCGTCAACGCCCTTTTCGAGAGCATTTCCGGGTTCACTACCACAGGAGCCTCCATCCTGAACGACATCGAGTCGCTGCCTCGGGGTCTGCAGTTCTGGCGCATTTCAACGGCCTGGGTCGGCGGAGTGGGCATCGTCACGCTCTTTTCCATGCTTACCAGAGGGGCCGATAAATCCACGCTGTCCGGTGCCGAAATCTCCAACGTGGCCCGTGAATCCTTCGCTGGCGAGAAAAAAGGCAGTTTTGCCAACAGGATGTTCCTTACATATATAGCGCTGACGCTTGTCACCCTATTCTCCCTGAGACTCACGGGGATGGGCTGGTTTGACGCTGCAACCAATGCCATGTCGGCCTGCAGCACCTGCGGATTCTGCACCAGGAACACCAGCATCGCATTCTATGCCAATCCTGCAGCGGAGGTGGTGCTTACTGTCGCCATGCTTGCTGCCGGAGTCCACTTCGGCATCCTGTTCCTGACCATCCTCAGAGGTAAACCACGGTACATCTGGAAATCTGAGGTCATCAAGGTGTTCCTGTCGCTGGTCGCCTTTGCCATCGTCACCATCACAGCCGATCTGATAGTCCACGGCAATTATTCATCATTTGTATCCGCCTTGCGAGATGCTTCGTTCCAAGTAGCCTCCATCTCCACCACAACAGGTTTCGCCACACAGGACACCACCCAGTGGCCACCGCTCAGTATGGCTGTGCTGATTGTATGTTCCCTGATTTGTGGCTGCTCCGGTTCAACCTCCGGCGGCATCAAGATAGACCGGGCCATCCTGGCTGCCAAAGGCATTCACCGCAAGGTGAAACTGACGGTAGATCCCAACGGTATCTATTTTGTCCGGGTGGATGGCCATGCGCGTACGGAAGAGCAGGTCAGTGATGCCTACGGTTACATCTTCTGCTATCTGCTCATCGTGGTGGTCTTTGCCGCCGTCAACATCGCTTTTGGCTTGGACTTCACCACCGGCGTCACAGCCTCCGTCGCCTGCATCGGCAACGTCGGCCCCGGCTTCGGCGACGTGGGCTCCATGTCCAATTATGCCGCATTCCCCGCCTTCCTTAAAGCCACGGGGATGATAGAGATGCTCATCGGTCGTCTGGAAATCTTCCCGGTCCTTTACCTTCTCCGCTCCATCAGGAACAGTTGAATGATTGAGATAAATCTCGTTTTATCGACATAAAGATTAGGTGTTTGAGCGTAGTTATCCAAATAATGGAAAGGTTCTGGTATGGACATTCTGTTACTGTCTTTGAAGGTCCAGATGATGGACCCTTAACGACACCTCCCGCGGATTCGGGGGGGGGGGGCGAAAGGCCGAGGGAGGCTGCCGGGAAGCACATACGAACGAAGCGAGGCGCCTTCAAGCGCGTGCCGGGAGGGAGGAGCGATGCGACGACCGGAAGGCACCCGATGGAGCGAAGCGGAATCGGCATTCCCCTTGAATTGGGGGATGTCGCGCGGCGACAGGGGGATGGAGAGTGTGGTTACAAAAAACAGGTGTTAGAAATTTCGGACGAGTTTATCCAAGGATTCAAGGCTGTAATTGGATTTACTTGGACTTCTATTTAGCCCAAGTGTTCGCAATAACAACCACGATGATGCTCAGGACAAATGTGAGCGCTACGAAAGACCATGTCGCTTCCATCGTCTCTTCTCAAAGTTAGAGGAACATCATTGGGACTGTCACAATCAGCAGACCTCCAATCAAGCCACGGAGTCGCTTGATATTATACTTCGCTCTTTCTTCTTTGGATGCGGTATTGTAGCCTGCAATCAGATTGTCACCCTTTCCGATTAGAACAACAACGCCCATAATGACCAAGAAAACAGCAACAATCATCAGAATAATCATAGTTGTCCCGTTTGTTAAAGCTAATATAACATTATTTGGAAATAATAAAACCATTTGCAAATCAGAAGATCAGGCCCCATTAACAATACGAGAAGACAAGTGAGTTCGAACACAGAATAGGGGTTTACGATGGTATAGGCACAAAAAAAGGACAAATCCGAAGACTTGTCCTTTTTAGTAGCGGGGGGAGGACTCGAACCTCCGACCTCCGGGTTATGAGCCCGACGAGCTACCGACTGCTCTACCCCGCGGTGTTATTTG
>CADBRH010000062.1 GCA_902797035.1 uncultured Bacteroidia bacterium
CACGGCACTTGACGGGATCGGCGTCAAGGCTCACGGACACAAAACCCTCTTTCTCGGCCCTCAGCATAGCCAAAAGATTGTGCGACGGGATCCGCTGAAGGGGCATGGAGAAACTGAAATATGTCCTGTATTTCGCCGCCTCCGGGTTGTCAGCGGCGGCCTTGGTGGCCTTCGACTCTATCTTTCTGGTCCTGAATATCCTTCTCAAGGCGTCCCTGGCCGCCGCTGACTCAGAGAACCGCTCGGCGAGGATATCCCTCGCCCCGGTCAGGGCGTCCTCCACAGTCGCCACCTTGTCGTTAAGGAACTTACCCGCCTCGGCCTCAGGATCCGTCAGCCGGACGTTCCACATCTTGTCAGCGAGAGGCTCCAGACCGTTCTCCCTCGCGACAGTGGCCCTTGTGCGACGTTTCGGGCGGTATGGCAGATAAAGGTCCTCCAACTCTCCCGCCACCAGACAGTTCTCTATACTAGCCCTCAACTCGGGAGTCAGCTTGCCCTGCTCCTCGATGGTGGAAAGGATGCCCTTCTTACGTTTCTCCATCTCGGTGAAGACATCGTTCCAATGCTTGATCTCCGCGACGGCGGCGTCGTCAAGCCCGCCTGTCTTCTCCTTACGGTAACGGCTGATGAAAGGAATGGTGCCACCTTCCTCGAAAAGCCCGACGCAATTCTCGACCTGCCAGTTCTTGACGCCCATCTTCCGGGCTATCTCCTGAATGTATAACTCTTTCATAATCAATCCTGGGAGAACACTTTCAACTCGTCCCTGTAGGCCGAGAATATCTTGGATTTCGACACGAATCCGATGTAAGCCCTGTCAGAGCGCCTCACAACGGGGAGGTTCCACGCCGAGGTGGTCTCGAACTTTCGCATCACCGTGTCCATGCTCTCGTCGTCGTAAACGTACTCGTCGGCGCTCCGCATGAAATTGAAAACATGCATGGTCTCATATTCCCCGGACCGGAACATGTCCTTACGGATGTCCTCCAACGAGACATATCCCTGGAATCTCCCTTTGGAGTCGATGACAGGAAATATGTTCCTGGAAGAACCGGAAACGACCTCCACAAGAGCGCCTAGGGTGTCATCGATCTTGATCGGGGAGAAGTCGGTCTCGATCACATCGGACACTTTCAGCAAAGTAAGGACCGCCTGGTCACTGTCATGCGTGAGCAACTCGCCTCTCTGGGCGATACGTTTGGTGTAAATCGAATACTTCTCCACAAGCCGGGTGGTGCCGAAAGCGATCGTGGCGGTGAGAATGAGCGGAAGAAACAGGTCGTAGCCGCCTGATATCTCGGCGATCAAGAATATCGCGGTCATCGGGGCCTGCATCACTCCAGCCATCAGCCCGGCCATCCCCACAAGGACGAAATTCTGCTCCGGGACCGATAATGATGTCCCCGCCATCAGCAGGTTCATCGTCCTTGCCACGAAGAACCCGGCTATCGCGCCCACGAACAGGGTGGGTCCGAAAGTACCTCCGACTCCCCCTCCGGCGTTGGTGAGGGTCATCGAGAACACCTTGAGCAAAAGGATCAGTAGGAAGAACACCGGGACGGACCATGGACTCCTTGATAGGAACGCCAGAGGCGTCTGGCCCTCCAGCGAAAGCTCATGGCCGTTCAGAAGGACCCCGAGCGAGTCGTACCCTTCGCCATGCAAGGGCGGGAACAGGAATATCAGCAAGCCGAGGCCTATGGCGCAAAGCCCCCAACGGAGATACGAGTGCTTTATCTTTCCGATCTTGTCCTCCATCCACAGGGTTGTCCTGATGAAATAAATGGAGCAAACCCCGCAGAACAGCCCGAGTATAAGGTAGAATGGGATATTGGCGAGATTGAAGGGTGTCAGGGCGCACTCGAATGGGGTGCTCCTTCCTAGAAAGACATATGACACCACCGTCGCGGACACTGTGGACAGCAGCAGCGGCATCATGGAGTTCATGGAGATGTTGAAAAGCAGGATCTCCAGCACAAACAGGACGCCCGCCAACGGGGCCTTGAATATTCCAGCGACAGCAGCCGCGGCGCCGCATCCCAGGAGCGTGGTCATGCTCCTGTACGACATCCCGGCCTTGCGGGCGAAATTGGACCCGATCGCGGCCCCTGTGTAAACTATGGGAGCCTCGGCCCCGACCGAGCCTCCGAAACCGATGGTCACGGAGCTGGCCGCTATCGAGGACCACATGTTATGCGGCTTGATCCGGGACTCGTGCCTGGAGATAGCCTGAAGCGCCTTCGTGACCCCGTGGCCGATATTGTCCTTTATAACGAGCCTGCAAAAAAGCAAAGCCAGGAGCATTCCGACTCCCGGCAACACAATGAAATAGACCGCGCCGTTCCAGACACTCCCGAAGACCTCAGCCAATCCTCGCTGTATCAGGCTGATGAGGCTCTTCAGCAGAACCGCCGCCAGACCTACGACAAGTCCGGTGAGCACACTGAGCACCAGAAGCTGGTTCCTCTCGGAAAGGCGCGAGATGAATCTCATCAAAAGATCAGAAGGGGATTACATCCCGATCCCGGTGATGACTCCGAAGGAGATGCTCTTGAACTGGGGGCCGAAACCTTCGGCGAACTGGCACATCGGGGAATACTTCACATAAGCGCCGATGCCACCATAGGAGATCGCTCCGAAGAAACCGTAGGTGAAGGTGTTGGTCTTGATCTGGCCGGAGAACCTGCTCCCCTCCTTCCACTCATTCACTTTAGCGTCATCATTACCCACTCCTTTGAAACGGCTGATGCCTTGGGAGTTATAATTGCCTTCAACACCGAGACGGAGCGAGAACGGACCGAAAGACTGCTCGAAAGCGAAAGGCACGGAGATGGTCCTGACGCTCAGGCGGGACTTCTTGATTTTTTTGAGGCCGGAATTCTCCATTGACGCGATCGTCACTTTCTCCTTGGAGGCGTCCGGCATCCAGAAATGACTGTTGTCAAGGCGATAGTAATCCCAGTCGAGATCAATGCCGAGGGTGAACATGCCGCTCTCATATGGGTGAACTCTCAACTCCAGGAGGTTGAAGAAGAACTCAGTGTTCGCCTTGCCTTTGAACTTGTCCATGTCGCTGTCCGGGTTGATATAAGTGTGGTCGCCGAAAGCGAAATAACTGAGCGGCTCAAAAGAGAGCGCGCCTTTGCGGATAGAGAAATCGACATCTTCACCGAACTCGAGTTGGCGTTTCTCTGTCTGGGCTGCCATTGTCAGCGCGAACAGAGTGGTGACTACCGCGACTGAAATGATTCTTTTCATGATTACCTGTTGTTATTGATTAGAATGTCATTTATCAAGCCGCTAATTTAAGAATATTTCGACAAAAAGACTTATTTTTGAGACTATGAAAAAGATTATCATATCCATCGCGGGCGCCGTGCTGCTGGCGCTGCTAGGAATCCTGGGACTGAACTACCTTAAAAACGGAGGCCCTAGAGAAAGGGTCGTCTCCCCGGCCGGCTCCAAAATCATTGTAGAGGAGATGAGCTATTACATAGGTGGTGGCAAGTTCTTCGGAAGAATATTCAAACCCACTGACGATAACGGGAACTTCCCCGACTCCCTGGGTCCGATGCCGGTCGTGGTCTATTTCCATGAGCCTTTGAAGACGGAATGGCCTGAGAACCTTGTGAAATCTCTGGTCCATCACGGCATCATCGGCTACACCTGCGGGTTCAGAGGGAAAGACAAGGACGCTGTCAACCTGTTGAAGAGAATCGGGAAAGAGAAATTCGTCCAGCCCGGGATGCTCTTCGTTGTCAGCGACGCCTCCTGCGGGAACCAGGTTGTCAACGCCGTGTCCAAGCTAGGGCACAAGATCCAGGGTCTGACCCTGGTCGAGCCACAGCTGACCGGCAAGGCCAACGAGACATATCTCAGATACGGGAGGGAATTCCTGACTATCGGGACAGCGGAGAAGGAGAACGCCGTCTCCCTGCTTGAGGACTATCTTGAGGAAAGAGGGGCGCTGAAATGAGACGAGTCAGATTCGGGATAGTCGGCACCGGCCGTATCAGCGACTGGGTGCTCAAAGGGGCGGTCCTGGAGCCGCGCTTCGAGGCCGCGGCGGTTTGCTCACGTTCTGAGGAGAGCGCCGAGGCGTTCGCGCTTAAACATGGTATTCCAAAGATGTTCACGGACATCGGCCGGATGGCCTCCGACCGCAACATAGACGCGATTTACATCGGCACTCCCAACCACACCCACCATGACATCGCGATAAGGTGCATGGAACTGGGCAAGCATGTGATCTGCGAGAAACCTATGGCTTCCAACGCCCGGGAGGTCAGGGAGATGATCGAGGTGGCCAGGAATAGGAAAGTGGTGCTCATGGAGGCGATGATCTCCACCCTCAGCCCCAATTTCCTGATGGTCCAGGATCGTTTGAGGACAATGGGGGCCGTCAGGCACTATTCCGGGTCCTTCTGCCAATATTCATCGAAATACGACTTGCTGAAACGGATACTCGCCGGGGAGGACGACTCCCCCGTCCCGAGCTCCTTCAACCCCGACCGCTCCGGCGGGGCCCTCATGGACATAGGAATATACCCTATCTACCCGATGGTCACCCTCTTCGGACGGCCTGGGAGCGTCAAGGCGGATGTGCTGACCGTGGACGTGCCTACTGCCTCCGGCATGAGTACCATAGACTTACAGGGAGCCGCCCTCTTTGAATATGACGGGATGACCGCATCGGCGCTGTATTCCAAGATCGATGACTCCAAGCTCCGGACTGAGATTTCCTGCGACAAAGGCGTGCTGTCCCTTGACCAGATCCACATCACCAGGCAGGTCGAGCTCACGATGAGGGGAGCACCGACCTCAGGACGCTCCAGCGGTCCTCAGACGGAAAACGTCACCGTTCCCTGTGACCCGGACGAATACCTATGCGAATTCAAGGAATTCATCGATGTCATAGAGAACGGCGCGCTTGAGTCCGGGAACAACAGCCTGGACAATTCCCTGGCCGTGGCGGAGATCATGGACGAGATCCGGCGCCAGGCCGGCGTCCGCTTCCCAGCCGACCGGTAAGCCTACTCCTCGACAGCCCTGAAAGCGGGAAGGCTTTCAGTGTCAAAACCCATTATATATGAGCTCTTTCCGGCGACGGTCTCGCTTGCCATCCGGCAATAGACCTTGGCGGACTTAAGGAACATGTCTGGAGCGATGGTGGCGTCGCGCAGAAGGAGCAGCGACATCACGATCTCTCCGGTCATGTCGTAGAGACGACGGGCAAGGAAATCCTGAAGCTCGCTGTCGCCAGCCTCACGGACCTTGTTCACGCACTCCGAGAGCGTCTTGACCATCCCGGCTACTTTGGCCTTGCAGGGCTCGAGCTCGGGAAAGACCTCCTCCTGGAGCATCTCATCCATGATCGAGAGGTAAGTACCGTTGGTGATGTACCTGATGGCGGCCACGACCTGAAGCTGGGTGGTACCCTCGTAGATAGAGAATATCCTCGCGTCGCGGTAGAGCCTCTGGCTCTTGTATTCCATGATGAAGCCGGAACCGCCGTGGACTGAGATGGCGTCGTAGGCGTTCTGGTTGGCATATTCGGAAGCCATACCCTTGCAAAGAGGGGTGAAGGCGTCGGCAAGACGGCTGTACTTCTTCATCTCGGCCCTCTCCTCGGCCTCGAGCTTGCGCTCTCTCTGGATGTCCTCCAAAGTCTTGTAGATATCCACGTACAGGGAGGTCTGATAGAGCAGCGAGCGGCTGGCGTCGAGCTTCGCCCTCATGCGGCTGAGCATGTCATAGACACCGGGGAAACGGTTGATTTTCTGGCCGAACTGGGCGCGCTCGGCGGCGTATGCGACAGCCTCGTTGTAAGCCTCCTGGCTGAGACCGACACTCTGCGCCCCGATGCCCAGACGCGCGCCGTTCATCAGTGCCATGACATACTTGATTAGACCGAGCCTTCTCTCGCCGCAAAGCTCCGCGCGGGCGTCCTTGTAAGTCAGCTCGCAGGTCGGGGACCCGTGGATACCGAGTTTATGCTCGATGTGGCGGACGTTCACTCCTCCCTGGCGCTTGTCATAGATGAACATAGACAGGCCACGCCCGTCGCGGGTACCCTCCTCTGAACGGGCCAGGACCAGATGAATATCGGAATCTCCGTTGGTGATGAACCTCTTCACACCATTGAGAAGCCAGCAGCCCTGCTCCTCGCTCCATGTGGCCTTAAGCATAACGCTCTGGAGGTCGGAACCGGCGTCGGGCTCGGTGAGGTCCATGGACATGGTCTCTCCGGCGCAGACGCGGGGGATGAACCTCTGCCTCTGCTCCTCGCTGCCGAACTCGTAAAGAGTCTCGGCGCAGCTCTGGAGGCTCCAGATGTTCTGGAAACTGGAATCGGCGGCGGAGATCACCTCGCTGGCCATGCTGAATATGGTCTCCGGAGCGTTAAGCCCGCCGTAGCGGCGAGGCATCGTGACACCCCAAAGGCCGGCTAGACGGACGGCTTCCATGTTCTCGACAGTCTTGGAAGCGTACTTCATACGACCGTTCTCAAGACGCGGCCCCTCGAGGTCCACCGACTCCGAGTTGGGTGCTATCGTGTTGGCTGCGATGTCCCCGGCGATCTCGAGAAGGCGGCGGTAGTTCTCGACACAGTCCTCGAAGTCAACGGGGGCCTCCTCATATTTCTCTTTCTCGGAATACCAACGCTCCTTAAGCTCAGCGACACGCCTCATCAAGGGGTTGTTCAGGTGAAATCCTATCTCCGGATGGTCAGTATAATAATTCGCCATTTCTTTTCCTCCTCTTATTTGCTGTTCCGCTTGTAATACTTGATGAGTTTCGGCACCACTTCCTCGACGGAACCTATTATCACATAGTCCGCTATCATGTTGATTGGAGCGTCGGGATCGGTGTTGACGCTGATGATGATGCCGCTGTCACGCATCCCGGCGATGTGCTGGATCTGGCCGCTGATGCCGCAGGCGATATAGACCTTCGGATGGACTGTCACACCGGTCTGGCCGATCTGGCGGTCATGGTCGCAGAATCCGGCGTCAACGGCGGCGCGGCTGGCGCCAACCTCGGCGTGAAGGACCTTAGCCAGCTCGAAGAGCATGTCAAAGCCTTCCTTGCTGCCCATCCCGTAACCACCGGCGACCACTATCGAGGCGCCCTTGAGGTTATGCTTGGCCTTCTCGACATGATGGTCAAGCACCTGGACGACATAAGCCTCCGGGGAGACATATTCGTTGACATCGGGATAGACCACCTCTCTGGCGGCCTTGCCCTCATAGACAGCCTTCTTCATGACACCCGAGCGGACTGTCGCCATCTGCGGGCGATGCTCGGGGTTGACGATTGTGGCCACGATGTTGCCTCCGAATGCCGGACGTATCTGGTAGAGAAGGTTCTCGTAGGTTTTTCCGGTCTTGGGATCGGTGTAAGGGCCGATCTCAAGCTGGGTGCAGTCGGCTGTGAGGCCGCTGGTCAGGGAAGAGGATACCCTCGGGCCAAGGTCGCGGCCTATCACGGTCGCTCCCATAAGGCATATCTGGGGTTTCTCCCTCTTGAACAGTTCTACAAGGATGTCAGTGTGGGGGGCGGAGGTGTAAGGGAACAGTCCCTCGCCGTCGAACACAAACAGCTTGTCCACCCCGTAAGGAAGAATCTGCTCCTCGACTTTGCCCTTTATTCCGGTCCCGGCCACGACAGCGTGAAGCTGGACTCCGAGCTCGTCGGCGAGCTTACGGCCCTTCGTGAGCAACTCCTGGGAGACCTCTGCCACGGTCGTCCCCTCTATCTCGCAATATACAAACACATTGTCCATGACGCTATCCGATTATCTTCTCATCCAACAATTCCTTGATCATACCCTCGATGTCAGAGTCCGAGGCGGTGAGAGTCTTGTTCTCCTTGGCCTGGAACACGATGTTCTGGACACTCTTCACCTTGGTCGGGGAACCGGCGAGGCCGCACTGGGAAGGATCCCCGTCCACATCGGCGACGCTCCACTGGTTAAGGGTCAGGTAGGGTCGCTCCGCGTACAGTTCCGCGTAGGGGACCTCGGCGGGGCGCTCCATAGGGCAGGTCGCCCTCTTGTATCTCATGACGAGCTTGGCGTTCTGGGGACGACACGGGGCGGCGCTCCCGTTGACAGTGATGAGGGCGGGAAGCGGGACCTTGACGGTCTCGGCTCCCCCGTCGATATGGCGGCGGACCGTCGCTACTTCATCCTCTACTTTGATGTCCTCGGCGTAGGTGACCTGGTTCAGACCGAGCTTCTGAGCCACCTGAGGGCCGACCTGGGCTGTGTCACCATCGATGGCCTGACGGCCTCCGATCACGAGGTCAACCCCGCCTATCTTCTTAATCGCGGTGGCGAGGGCATATGATGTGGCGAGGGTGTCGGCGCCGGCGAAAAGCCTGTCTGTCAGAAGCCATCCGGTGTCAGCGCCCCTGTAGAGGCCCTGGCGGATAATCTCTCCGGCGCGGGGAGGTCCCATTGTCAATACTCCTACTGTGGATCCAGGGTTTTGTTCCTTGAGACGGAGAGCCTGCTCAAGAGCGAGGAGGTCATCGGGATTGAAGATGGCGGGAAGGGCGGCGCGGTTGACTGTGCCTTCGGCGGTCATGGCGTCCTTGCCGACATTCCTTGTGTCCGGCACCTGCTTGGCCAGGACAACGATTTTTAACTTCATATCAATAATTTTTTCTTGCCTTCCGGGTTCCCGGATGAGACGGACAAAGGTACACAAATTTCCATAACCCGCAAAAATCGTTAAATTCGCGTCAGTTTTAATATTATTATCGTGACAAGAATCCTCTTCATATGTCATGGGAACATCTGCCGGAGCCCGATGGCGGAATATGTCATGAAAGCGCTCGTCAAGCAGCGGGGGCTGGAGGGCCGGTATCAGATCGACTCGGCGGCGGTGTCGGACGAGGAGACCGGCAACCCTATATACCCGCCCGCGAGACGCTGCCTGAATCAGCATGGAGTGCCTTTCGACAGTAATAAAAGAGCCCGGAGAGTCACCCCCTCGGACTATTCCAGATTCGACAGGATTATCTGCATGGACGCCTCCAACCGGAGACTGATCAAAAGGATAATCCCTACCGACCCGGAAGGGAAAATCCATCTGCTGATGTCATACACCGGAAGGAGCCGGGATGTCGCCGACCCTTGGTACACCGGCGATTTCGAGGAGGCGTACCAGGATATTCTTGAAGGTTGCGAGGCTATTCTTTGGGGCGGCTCTTTAGACCAATGATTTAAGCGCCCTGGCGAGTTGGTCGGGGCAGCTTGTCCCTCTCCCCTTGCAATTGATGCCGTCCAGTCTCTCGATGGCGTCTTTCACTTTCATTCCGGCTATCAATGCGGCGATGCCCTGGGTGTTGCCGTTGCAGCCGTTGGTGTATTTCACCCGACGGATGGTGTCGCCCTCGATCTCGATGTCTATCTGAGTCGAGCACACTATCCCGCAGGTGAGGAATGACGCTTCGCGGATCCCGTCCGTGACCTTGTCTTCAATCTTGGTGACATCAAACATATTCATTGTAGTTTCAAGAGGTTAGCGCGAATGTACGAATATTCTTCCGGAAAAAAGAGTATATTTGTCTTGTATGGAGACGAACGAGAAAACCCCTTTCCGGCCGATGCGCCGAGCGAGGCAGGAACTCCCGAGAGAGGAGTGTCTCGAGATTATCGAGAAAGCGCCAAGAGGCATTCTTTCCGTTATCGGTGACGGCGGATATCCCTATTCCCTTCCGATCAATTATTACCACGAGGACGGTAAACTGTACTTCCACAGCGCCAAGGAAGGTCACAAATTGGACGCTTTGAGGGCATGCGACAAGGCCTGCTTCACGGTTCTGGACGAGCCGGTGAAGGAGCCTGACGATTGGTGGTATCACGTCAAGAGCGTGATTTGTTTCGGACGGCTGAGGGAGGTGACCGAGGAGCCTCTCCGTATGGACATGCTGCGGAAGTTCGGGATGAGGTATTTCCCCGAAGTCGAGGAATTGGAGAAAGAGTTGCGGCACAGCTCCAGCCGGGCCGCCGTCCTTGAGTTCACCATCGAGCACATGACAGGCAAGAAGATTGAAGAGAAATAATTGAATATGAAAAAGTTAATAATACTTTTCTTGTCGCTGGCGGCCGCCCTGACGGCCCTTTCCCAAAGCCGTTACCAAGGGAGTTACAATCTCGAGCAAGGCATCCCCTACCATGCCGACGCTGGGGAATACGCCGCCGACCGTTGCGTCCTTGACTTCTATTACCCGGCCGAGCTGAAGGGATTCCCGACAGTGGTCTGGTTCCACGGCGGTGGGCTGACCGGGGGGAACAAGTCGATCCCTGAAGGTCTGAAAGACTCGGGGATAGGGATTATCGCCGTCAACTACCGGCTGCTCCCGAAAGCGACCGTCCAGGAATGTATCGACGACGCGGCTGCCGCGGTCGCGTGGGCGTTCAGGGAGGTTGAGTCCAGGGGCGGAAGCGCCGAAAGGATATTCGTCGCCGGACATTCGGCCGGAGGGTATCTGACCGACATGGTCGTGCTTGACAAGAAATGGCTCGCCAAGTACGGGATCGACGCCGACAAGATCGCCGGCGCCTTCCCCTACAGCGCCCAGAAGATCACCCATTTCAACGTCCGGGAGAAAATGGGTATGGGGCCTCTGCAACCCCTTGTGGACGAGACGGCCCCGCTCTATCACGTCAGAAAACTCCCTATGCCGATGCTAATCCTTTCCGGCGACCGGGAGCTCGAGCTTTACGGCCGCTACGAGGAGCAGGCGTATTTCTGGAGAATGATGAGACTCTCTGGCAACGAGAACATCTTCATCTATGAGTTCGATGGCTATGACCACGGCGGCATGCCCGCCCCCGCCCACAGCATTGTGAAACGCTTCATCTGGGCCATCTGCGAAGGGGCAGGATTGCCGGCGGAGAAGAAATATCCCGAGTGGCTGGACCGAGCGGTGTTCTACCAGATTTATCCGTCTTCCTACATGGATTCCGACGGGAACGGCATCGGCGACATCCCTGGGATCACCTCGAAGCTGGACTACATCAAGAGCATCGGAGTGACGGCAATCTGGCTGAATCCGGTCTATGAGTCCGGCTGGATGGACGGGGGTTACGATGTGATTGACTATTACAAGGTGGATCCTCGCTTCGGCACGAACACGGACATGGTCAACCTGATCAACGAGGCCCACAAACGCGGCATCAAGGTCATCATGGACCTCGTCGCCGGGCACACGAGCGATCAGAACTCATGGTTCCTCCAATCCATGGAGGCGGACCCGAACCAGCGCTACAGCGACTATTACATCTGGACCGACGAGATCAGCGAGAAGGACAAGGCCGACATCGCGGAGCGGTACCGCCAGCCGAACCCGAAGTCCAGCACTATCGGCAACTTCGTGGAGAAGAACGCTCCACGGGCGAAATATTACTTCAAGAACTATTACGAGGCCCAGCCGGCCCTCAACTACGGCTTCGCGAATCCGGACCCGAACCATCCCTGGGAGCAGTCCATCGACGCTCCCGGCCCGAAAGCCGTGTGGCAGGAGCTCCAGAACATCATGGTCTTCTGGTTTGACAAAGGCGCCGACGGTTTCCGGGTTGATATGGCCCAGAGCCTCATCAAGAACGACAAAGGCCACCGCCTGACGAGCGAGAAATGGAAGAGCCTGACCTCATGGATACATGAGCATTACCCAGAGAACGTCCTCCTCGCGGAGTGGTCTGACCCGGAAATATCCCTCCCCGCGGGCTTCGACATCGACTTCTTCCTTCCTTGGCGCAGCGCCACCGGCTACACCAAGCTCATCCTCCCCGAGCCCTACGGCAAGCACGCGACCAACTATTTCAACCTTGCCGGCAAAGGCGAGGTCCGCGAGTTCGTCGATTACTATTCCCGCACGGTCAAGACCCTCAGCCAGTACGGCTACATGGCCCCGCAGACTTCCAACCACGACGTCCAGCGCCCCAACATCCTGACCCGCAACACCATTGACCAGCTCAAGGTCGCCATCACCTTCTTCCTCACCCTCAAGAGCATCCCCTTCATCTACTACGGCGACGAGATCGGCATGAAATACAATCCGGACGCTCCGGAGAAGGAAGGCTCACGCGAGGTCTTCTCCTCCGGCTTTGTCAACGAGCGCTCCGGCTCCCGCACGCCGATGCAGTGGACCAACGGCGAGAACGCGGGCTTCTCCACCTGCGCGCCCGAGGACATCTTCCTACCCGTCGACACCGATAACGGCGCGCTCACCGTCGAGACCCAGGACGCGGACCCTAACTCAATGCTGAACTATGTGCGCAAGATTCTGGCGCTCCGGCAGGACTCCCCCGCCATGAGCAACACCGGCGACTGGGAATATGTCTCCGACCCGGACCAGCCCTATCCGATGGTTTACAAGCGCTTCGCCGGCGATGAAATCTATCTCATCGCCCTGAATCCCAGCGGCAAGAAAGTCAACGCCACTTTCCCGACGCTTGGACGCTCAAGGGCCATTCCCTTCTCCACAGTCGGTAAAGCCAACTTCAAACCGGGTAAAACAGACGACAAACTGACCCTCGACCCCGTCACCGCCGTTATTTACCGTCTGGAGAAATGACAGTCAACTCCTTGCCGGATAGGTACTTGTCGAGGAGGTCGCAAGTCTTGATCTTGACAAAACAGGTGGCGGTTCCGTCTGTGCAGGCGAACCATTCGCTCTCATAGACGGACCTATCCATCACCAGACGGGCGGCCGAGGCTTGAGGCAGCGCGGCGCTCAGGATTGTAGTGGCCCCGACCTCAACCCCCGTGATCTCCCAGAGCTTGTCGGCGGGAGCGAAAGAGACTCTCGGTATTCCTAAAGCCCCGCAGAAGTCCCTGGTCACGAAGGGTTTATCGTCAGTGGTGACATAGAGATAGAAGACGGTCTGCTGCCGGTTGCACAGGAATATGGTCTTGACGATCCGGACGCCGATCTTGGCGTCGATGTTCTGGCAATCCTCCATCGTGATCCCCGGGTCCGTGTCCACCCTCTCGAACGGGATTTCCAAAGCGGCGAAAGTCTCATAAACCTTCCGCTGAAGCTCCGTAGAGAACGTCTCCGGAGGCGTGGTCATAATCTCGCTAACCTTGAACATGGCTACTCTATCTCTGTAAGTCCCCCGGTCACGGAGTCGATAATGAATCCCCTGACTATCACGTCCTTAGGTACGAGTGGATGGTTCTTCACGGCGGCCACGGTACGCCTGACCGAGGCTTCCGTGTCGTGGAACCCTTCCAGCCATTCTGCCACACCTTTGGTCTCCCATTCTGAGAGAGTCTCTTCAGGGATCCCCCGCTCGAGCATATGTGGCTTGAACTCCCCGTAACTCATGTGGCAGGCCCCGCAGGTGGAATGATGGACCACCATCACCTCACGGACTCCCAGCTCGTATATTCCCACAAGGAGGGAACGGATGGCGGAATCGGTCTCCGAGAGGATCAGCCCGCCGGCGTTCTTGATGATCTTGGCGTCCCCGTTCCTTAGGCCCAAAGCCTTGGGCAGCAACTCGGTAAGACGAGTGTCCATGCAGGTGAGGACCGCCAGTCCCTTCGCCGGGAACTTGTCCGTCACGTACGGCTCGTAGGCCTTCTCTGCCACGAAGCGCTCGTTATACTTGAGAATATCGTCAATCATATCTCAAATATAGCTATTTTTGTAAGACCATGATGAAGTTTTTGCACATTGCCCTTGTCGCTCTGGCGGTCCTCGCCGGGGCCCATAAGATTTCCAACGTCGAGGTGAAGGGCGGCTGGGTGAATCTCTACGACGAGAACGGCAAGAAATATAAATCCCTGAACGCCAAGACCGTGGGCGAAGTCCAGGGTTTCAGTTCCACCTTCTTCGTCTCAAAGAACGGCGCCTGGATCCACCTCTACGACGCCGAGGGCAAGAAATACAAAGACCTCAACGCCACCACGGTCGGCGAGGTCATCGGCGTCGCCGGTGACACCTTCACCTCCCGCAATGGCCCCTGGATCCACACCTGGGACAAGAACGGTAAGAAGATCAGCTCCAGGGCGGCGAGGTAGCGGTCTACGTCTGAGATGCCGACTTTGGCAAGGACTTCATCGGCCCAGATCTCAAAGTAGTCCCGGCAGCGCAGCAGGAGCACGGTTCCCAACGGAAGGCCTTCCGGACGTGCCGCCGCTTCCTTCAATAGCACTTCCTTGAAGTGCGGAAGGTCATACTTGTTCCACCACCAGAGCCGGTTCTTTTCCTGGTCGGAGAACTGCTGGACGGTGAGTTTGACTTCAATGGAGAAATCGTTGATGCGCAGGACGTCCGGTATGGACCAGTTCATGTGGGTGCATAACGCGTGGAGGGCATATCATACAGTAATATGCGACAATTTCGGATGCCAAAGGGGGCCTTCAGCCCAAGACTGCCCGTCATCCAGATCGTTTGAGCACTCCAGATCCTCGTCCGTGGCCGACGGAGATTTGTCTCTCAGGCGTGACCAGCCACAACCGACATCTGCCATGCCGGGCTTGTCCTTCTCCGTCTCCTGAAGGATGGCCGCCATCCGGATGAAGTCGGAGCCATAATAGTTGTCATCCTCCAGACGCAGCACGGAATACGGGATATCGAATTTCGGAACTAGTTTGCCCTCAAGCTCATAGTCATCGTCCATCTCATCCTTCTTCATCACCATCAGCGCCCGCACCAGTTCCGCAGTCCGGTGATAGGTCCGGTTGGTCATCTCAAAAAGCACATCATTGATCTTCTCCAGCCTGGCAACATCAGCCTGGGTGCAATGGATATCAAAGAGGAGATTCAGGATGAAGCTACGGTCCAGCATCATATCCTCGACCGCCTCTACTTTCGCCTCGTCCCGGCACCAATCCAGGAACGGAGAATAGTGCTTGTAGTCGATAGGATCGCCGGTGATGTCGAGAATCCGTTCCTCAAGTTTGATAAGCTCATATTTGAGCCGGACCTCATTCATCGAACGATAGTCGGGCCTCTGTGCCTTCCGTTTCATGCCGCCAAGATACGGCACGAGGATGCCAAAGGGTGGCAGGGATCATAATAGGGATGTTGCTTATGGCTGTAGTTAACAAAGCATTCTAAATATATAAAAAAGCTTTGAAAGCAACACTTGAAACCTGTAATATGGCCCCTATAGGCCTGCGCCGAAGCGCATAAAGCTGAGTTCTGCGACTGGAGAGAGGATGATCTCCAGGAAGCTATTAAGTCCGAGACCGTCCACCTGGTGAGACTTAAATCGTTGACTCCCTTTTACATTTTGCAATTATTTCTTTGAGTTGTTCAATTAACTGTTCTACTGTTTCAGTATCTTGAACCGAGAAATAATATCCATTTAGATCTTTAGGGTTAGTGATTATCTCATCCCAGTTATTTGTTTTCAAACTAATTGTATTATTCCCGTATAAGGTAAAACTATACTCTTGATATTCTTTATATTTGAAATTTAGATATGAGGCTTGAATATGATTACCAATCCTGCTATTTAACTGGTCCTCTTTAATGTCAAACAATACGCAATTATCAATAATTTTAGAAATTCTTGTATATACCTCATTCCCGACAACAAAAGAGCCCCAACTGTGGTATTTTGTCTCTCTTATATAGTTAGTCCATATATATTTGCTGTCGTTCCATCTTGTTTGAAGATATCCTGTGCCGCCAAACGCTTCTTCACATATATCAATAATGTCTTGATGTAACAAGGAATTCTCATACTTGACATTATTTTGAAGAAGAAAATTATGTAGGAATGGCACTGCTTTTTTGTCAAGCAAAATGGAGCGTAAGTGTTCATCATTATTCGAGACCGAATTGACATAAATCTCGCATAATGCTTGCGTTGAAAAATATGGAGTTAAAAGTTTTATTGTATGACGTTCCGACTTTTCTTTTGGAATAAGAACTATTATGTTTTGTACTTTTTTCTCAAAATCACTCCAATTTTCTTCCCCGTGAAGACCTGTAAATAAGAAGCGTATGGCTCCTCTAAACCTTCCTTCCATATCTCTAATGATGGGATGTGCTCTCAATTTGCGTGCTTTACGTTGTTCTTCTAACAACTGTTCCTTGTTTTGTTTACTTTCAATTGTTTCCTCCTGCGATAAATAATCAAGTATCTTGTGAGAGTATGGTGCGAGTAGGTCAATTTCGGAAATTGTCGGTTCACAATCAGGAGCCACCCTGTTTTCACAGATATTCCATAGAACACGATTCCATTCAACGAATGACTTCTTCGTATATTCTCCAACGCTCAGATAACGGCAATAACCATAAAACAGCAAAGTCTGAGTATTTGTGTCTTTTTTCTTTACGCTCGAATAATTTGGGACGAAATCGAAACCAACGCCCCATGGTGATGTGGTTTCTAGTTTATGACCACGCAAGTGATCCATAATCAAGATGAAGTCCCTAATGGACTCTCCATCCAGAATCTCCTTATACGGCTCGAAACTCGTAAAAGTGTCTGATATTCGTTTGAGCAGAGCAGATTCTTCGCCTTTTTTCATGATACACTCCAATCTTACAAATCTATTGATAAAAGTAAAATAAATCTCATCAATAGAAATATCATGAGTATTGACATCCTCCCATTTGTTCTCCCAGAAAATATCAGTCCATTCAACATCCAATTTTGCAGCAAATCTCAATGCTTCTGCTTCTCCAAGAACATCGTCGCCTTTTGCAAATTGTATAAGTTCGGTCTTAAAATTCTCAAAATCAGAGAGTTGCTTCCCTCGAGCATTCATTTTAACATATAATTCATCACTGTCATTTAGGCTTATATGCAATTTGTTGAATTGTATACACTTGGTTGTGGAAAGCCTTTCCCACATGCCCTTATAATCACACTCTTCGTCATGAAAGATTTCCTCGAGTCCGTCAACTATGTCTTCGCCTTTTTTGTCTGTTACTTCTGTTCCGGAAATCATGTTTAACATACCCATAATTGTTGGGTCTTGCTTGTACTGATGATAGAACCAAGTCTGTCGTGTGATCCATTCTCTGAGGGATATCTTGTGGGGATTCGGTGTCAGTTCGCACAACGACTTGCAGAAATGCGTTGAGGAAATACGAGTTTCATATGAAAACTTCATTAGGGTTTCCTTAATCTTGGGGTCACCCAAAAAGTTTGCCTTGTAGGCGACAAACCAATGCAATAGCCATAAAGTAGTAAGTCGCTGTTGCCCATCCAAGGGAATGAACATTGATCCATCGTTTATTCCATACACAAAGTCTAATTGCAATTCTTCCTCTGAGCATACTGCTCTTTTCAGTGCAGCAAGGAAATTATGCCGATTAAAGACTTTATCGCGTCGTCCCAACGCATAATCACGTTGTATGGTAGGAATGCATATTTTTATTATGTCAGGAGAAGATATTAACTCCCAAAAAGAAATCTTTTTCATATCCTATACATATAATTAGAGAATAACATTGAACTCTCCTTTCAGACAGTCATACATTTCTTGTCTGTAAGCACGAGCATCAATTCTTGACCATTCTCTATTTGAAGTGTCATTAGCAGTATATGCCTTGATGAAGGCTTCCTTGGTACAACCAGGAACGAAGGCGACTTTATTAGGTACGGTCGTCTCATTGAAATCATTATCAAGCACATACTTCTTCCCTAACTCTTTTCCCATAATGATTCTTCTCTTTACAGGAAATATAGAATTGCCATAGCTCTTATTTGTATGTTCATCCAGCAAGCAGAAATTCCAAATCTGGTTTTTTTCTCTATCATTCAACTGATCTTCCTTCTTTATAGACTTATCTTGTTCATCAATGAGTTTTTCACGGAGGTCGTCAAACCTCGACTTATCAGGACTATCAGTGTTTACAAATTCCTTAATATCTTTCTTCTTGTTCTCGGAGATAGATTTATCGAATAAAAAAGTTTTTAGCCACTCTTTTTGAGCTTCTACTTTCGAGAAATCATTATCTGTGTTTGATGCGATATGTTCAACATTCCATTTCTCCTGTTTATAAAGATAAAAAGGGAATTTGTTAAATAGTTGTGTGTCGGAATAATGGTTAAGATTTCTGTTTAAAATAATGATGCGCTGGATATTAAAAAGTAATAGGATGTGGCGGCAGGCAGTTTTGTCTGTTGCTGGTTCCTCATTGTATTTATATTGTTTGGATAGGTCGTTGCATCCTTTCTGCTCTATCACATTATTAATTCTAGTCTTTAATGATGATTTGAAAGCATCAATAGTCTTGCCACTCTCCAGCCAATAATCAAGCAGGTCCAATATACAATTAGGTGCATCAACAACGAGGAAACCGATGTAGTGATATACCTCTACTTCATTATACCAATGCAGCAGAATGTTGTATAATTGATTTACCTTATCCCAAATAAGTTGAAATGCTGATTCTTTATTATCTTTGAAGTACTGGTAAAAATAACGGAATGTTGCGTACTGGTCGTTGCCAGTATCTTCCTTGGGCTCATATGACAATAGATTCTTGTCCTTTATTATCTCAAACAGGAAATCAATTCTAGTAGGCCTATTATCTTCCAAGGGTCTGATAAAACCCCAAAACGCATCATCGTTGAAAGTGTTCTCAATGGTGTTCCATTCTGTTGCAATGCTCTTCTGTATAAGTATGCTGTCGCCTATAAAATTACTTTTTTTTAATAGCATGGCCTTAATCAATTCCGCGTTGGTTAAGGCGATTTTGTTTTTGTTAAGTCTAATAAAGGTTGCGACCTCGTCATCAGTAGTGCAGTACCAAATAAATTTTACCTGTTTGTCTAACAAGCCTGTCATCAACTTGATGAAACCGTCTTTTTCTTTCGGATGATCTTCTTCAAACCATTTTTTAATTGTAAGATAGGCTTGATTGACATGATACTGGTCAATATTCTTACAATCTTCAACATATTGATTCTTCTGCTGCCCTTTCCTTGATTCATAACCGATGGAGATTTGTTTACAACCCAAATAGCCCAATAGTATAGATATGGTTGTTAAACGTTGCTGGCCATCAACAACATGATATGTATCGTTGAAATCAAATACTACAAGAGGTTGCAGAGAATATGTTTCTTTTTCACAATGTATGAATTCACACAAATCATTCAGTAAATCTAATACGTTTACTCTTTGCCAGCGATAACCTCTTTGATAACTGGGGACAAGAAATGATTTATGTCCTGATTCTTGCTCTGTTATCAGCTGAGGTATAGATTTCTCATTCTCCATATTATCAGCCTTGAAAATCAATGTTAATTATTGTAAAGTTATAACAATTTCATCGCTATGCAAGCACAAGACTCTGCATCTGTCAAGGCGTGATGATGAATAGTATGTCATAGCCGCAGGCGGCCAGAGATGCCTTCCAATAAGAGATAGTGATAGTTAAAGAAATTCTCCAAAGTACTGCTTGTCAGAACAAAGGATTGTCCATATCTTTGAACGGAACTATCGTCCCAGAATCCTTCTAATTTCCTCTAAATAAGACACTTCGAGAAAGGTGGTGCCGCCAAGCATCGCCTTTCTTTTTAGGTCTTCTTCGTGGACGTGGCCGAAGATGTGGTATTATGATTTTTTTCTGGATGCTGGAGAACAATCATCAAACAATCATCCTGCCACCTTTTGGCGGTGTTATTCTTTTCCTTTGTGGGCGAAACAGTAATTAATCGCCCCCATGACAAGAATCAAAGAATTACGGAGCAGAGTCGCCAAACTTGAAAAAGCGTTTTTTGAGAATCACCCTGACAAACAGAAACAAGCCGACATCATTTTGGAGCGAAGGGATGTCCTTAACGAGTTATTCTCTCTCGTTTCATCCCACGAAGAGCGCAAGCAAATAAGCGCGGTCTTATACGAGATTTCCCTCCAATCTCACAAGATGATTACAGATTGTCTGCGCCTAAATGAAAGGATTATAAAAGCATTTGGGAAAAGAACGAAGGGGAGCATTGTTTGCGACCTTTTCATCATCGAATGTGAATCCGATGAGACCGGCCCCATCAATCGTTTTGACACAGATCGCTTTTACGGCCGTCGTCTGGAGGAGATGCCAGATTGGATTCTTCATGTCAACCGAGGATTGTTCGCGTTAACAAGCCTCAGTCATTTTGAAATGCCCATCGGTCGGGGTTGCGAATGGATTTATGATGCCGTCCGAATGCCCGAAGAGATTTACAAACATCTTTATTCCCTCGGTTTCTCCGACCCGGAAATCGCTAGAATTAAACAACTTCGTATGTCAGTTTCCTATAAAACTGAGGAGGATTATATTATCGGGAATAATACTCGTTAGTATTTAGTTGAACTGTCTAAGAGGGGCTCCTAAACGCTCTCTCATGAACAATACTACCATGTGGAAAGAAATCAACCTTATTTCCTAGATTCGTTGAAATATGACACATTGAGAAAGGTGGTGCCGCCAAGCATCGCCTTTCTTTGTATACCTTCTTCGTGGACGTGGCCGAAGACGTGGTACTTCGGGCGGGCGCTGGACACGGAGAGAAAGAGCTGTTTGCAACCCAAATCACGATCAAGATAGGAGTATGCCGGG
>CADBRH010000063.1 GCA_902797035.1 uncultured Bacteroidia bacterium
CAAGAAGGCCGAGTTCGACATTGTTTTCGGCGAGGGTATTTCCAGAGTCGGAGAGATCATCGACCTCGGTGTCGAGTATGGAGTGATCGGCAAGAGCGGCTCCTGGTTCAGCTACAACGACCAGAAGCTCGCCCAAGGCCGCGAGGCTGTCAAGCAGCTCCTCAAGGACAATCCAGAGCTATGTGACGAGATCGAGGCAAAGCTCCGCGAGGCCCTCAAGAACGTCAAGGATTAGGAGGCGGGGCGATCACGCACCGAGATAGTTTCTCGTCAAGGCCGGGGTCCAGAATCCCGGCCTTGATTATATTCCCGACCGTCCATTCCTCCAGTGGGCTGTTCTCCCTGAACAGGACAATCCCTCTCGCCGCCCTTTTACCGATGTACGGATGCGCGGCGAGATCCTTCTCCGGCAAAGTCCAGAGAGGATACGGCTCCGGCGGGCTGAGACATATCAGATCCTTCAGTCCCTCGAGCTTCTCCTCGTCGAACCGCCAGATGTCCATTAGCTGCTCAGGGTAGGAATATCCCCCGAGCTCATCACGGTAGGACACCATCCTCGAGGCGAAGAAAGGGCCGATCCCCGGCAGAGTCTCGAAAGCCACGGAGTCCGCCTTGTTGAGATCTATTTTAGGAATATCTATCCACTTCTCGAGCCGCCTGTAAACCGAGTCCTCGACAACATACGAGCGGGCGAAATCGGACTTCCGCCTGAAACGGCCGCCTTTTTTCCGGTAGTTGTCGATGGATTGTGCCTGCTTCGGGGTGAAGCCGAGGCGGACGAGGTCATCGACGCTGACGGTGTTCGGGTCGAAACGGAAACTCTCTCGAGAGCGGGGCGCGTTCGCCCGCCATATCGCCCTGGCTGCCTTGTCAAGTTCCGACTCACTGGATACTTTCTCCTTTGACTCCGAGGCAGGCCCTGGCAGTCCAGACTCCTCGCTTCGCTCGGCCCCTCCCATCTCTCGGAGAGGTCGTGAAAACGAGTTTTCCCTCTCTCTCCATCGAGACGGGCCCCTCCCTCTTACGAGCCGAGGGTGGCTACGGTCTGGACTTGCCAGGCCTGCCTCGGAGTCAGATGGCACAACAACATAGACAGTATCGGGCTTGTCATGGTTGGCGACAATCCTGGCGACTGAAGCCTTGGTGATGAAAAGCGCGGCCTGGTAGCCGATGATCAGGAACAGCAGGGCGACAGCCCCGGTAACGAACGAGGCGGCTGGAGAGCCACCTTCCTTTGAGTCTTTCATAATTCATTGAGTTTAAGTTGATTTGGTCTCTATTTCTTATTCTTGGGCGCTCCCTCGACCACTATCACGATCTCCCCTTTCGGCTCATGCTCCCTGAACCAGGCGGCCACTTCAGCCAAAGATCCCCTGCGATGCTCCTCATGAATCTTGGAGATCTCCCTGGCTACTGAGCAACGACGATCCGGGCCGAAATACTCCGCGAACTGCTCAAGGGTTTTCACAAGACGGTAGGGAGACTCGTAAAAGACCATCGTCCGGGATTCTCTGGCCAGTTCCCCGAGGAGGGTCTGGCGGCCTTTCTTCACGGGGAGGAAGCCCTCGAAGCAGAAGCGGTCGCAAGGAAGACCCGAGGATACGATCGCCGGAATACAAGCAGTCGCACCGGGAAGGGTCTGTACCTCAATACCTTCCTCAGCACAGGTACGAGCGAGGAGGAAACCGGGGTCTGATATCCCAGGAGTCCCGGCGTCACTGATAAGAGCCACATTCAATCCCCCGAGAATACGCTGCTTTATGATCTCGACGGTCTGGTGCTCGTTGAACTTGTGATGAGACTGGAGCTTGCCGCTTATCCCGAAATGACGCAAGAGGACACCGCTGGTCCTTGTGTCCTCGGCGAGAATCAAATCAGCGTCTTTCAGGGTCTGTATGGCCCTGAGAGTCATGTCGTCCAGATTACCGACGGGAGTCGGGACAATAAAGAGAGTTCCTGGCATCGGAGGGTCAGCTTAGCTTCCTGCGGACAGCCATCATCAGCCTGTAGACAGGCTCGGAGTTCATGTCCCATCCTGGATAGTTCTCGGCGATATATTCCAAGGCCTCGGAGAGAGAACCCATGGAATTAAACCTCGAGATGGCCTCCTGGAAGAGAAGCGGATCCTCCCCGAAAAGCACATTGATCAGGAGCACCCTGTCGTTGAGGGATATGGCGCTGATGATATTTTTTACCGGCATTCCGGGACGGTCCGTCCTCCAGGCCTGTTTCTCGGCCATGACATCCATCACGGCGGTGTCAGCCTTGGCTGTGTCCAGGATGGCTTTCCCGGGCTCCGCGGGTTCAGGCGAAGGGGCCTCGGTGACAGGGTCGGGGAAATCCGGCTCAGGAACCGGCATGTCCATGTCGGATATCGATATGTCGATAGGGATATCGTCATCGATGACCAACTCGACCGGCTCCTCAACAGGCGCGGCCTGCTCCTCAACGGGAGTCCCGGCGGGTTCGGGGACCGGTTCAGGTTCCGGAACCACCTCCGGCTCAGGGACAGGAGCCTGAGTAACTGGCAACGCGAGAGCCTTGACATCCTCCTCCAGAAGGGAAATCTCGCCCTTCAGACTCTCGATTCTCGCCAAAATGGCGGAAATGGTTTTGTCATCAATGTTTCCCATATGACTATCTTTCGCTATCTTTGTGAGACAATAGGAATAATCTTCACAAATCTAACGAAATGTTTTCAGAAAACATAAAAAAAGCCGGGGAGATAGAGGTCATCTGCGGCTCCATGTTCTCGGGCAAAACCGAGGAGCTCATACGCAGGATCCGTAGGGCTAAATTCGCCAATCTCAAGATCGAGATATTCAAGCCCACGATCGACACCCGCTATTCCGAGGATGATGTCGTCTCACATGATTTCCATAAGATTCCCTGCCACGCCGTCAAGGACCCCAGGGAGATGCTGAATGTGGCCGACGACGTCCAGGTGGTTGGCATCGACGAGGCGCAGTTCTATGACATGTCGCTGGTAGATGTGGCCCAGGAACTGGCGGACAGGGGAAAAAGGGTGATCATAGCCGGCCTCGACACCGACTATCTCGGGAAACCTTTCGGCCCCATGCCGTTCCTGATGGCCGTAGCCGAGGAAGTGAGGAAAGTTCACGCCATCTGCGTCAAATGCGGCAATCTGGCGAACCATTCCCACCGCCTCTCCAACAGCATGGAACTGGTGGTCTTGGGGGAGAAAGACGCCTATGAGCCCCTCTGCAGGGACTGCTACAACAAAGTGATGGCAGAGGAGAGAGCCAGGGCAGAGAAAGAATGATCACCCTCTTGGGTGATGCTCAAGGATAGCCCTCTGCCAGGTGGAGCTGTCAATGTGGGTGTATATCTCCGTGGTCAGGATGCTCTCGTGGCCGAGCATCTCCTGAACCACGCGCAGATCAGCCCCGTTCTCGATCAGATGTGTGGCGAAACTGTGCCGGAAAGTGTGCGGGGATATCTCCTTCGAGACTCCGGCGGCCATAGCTTGTCTCTTCACCATATTGAACAACGACACCCTGCTGAGGCTCTTGCCGAAACGGTTCAGGAATAGAACATCCTCATATTGTGGCGAATAAGGCTCCGGCCTGGCCTTAAGGTATTCCCTGACGGCCCGGGCGGCCATCTCCCCCATGGGCACAAGCCTCTCTTTATCCCCTTTGCCGACAACCCGCGCGAAACCCTCGTCGAGATAGACATGGGATATTCTCAGGCCGGCCGCCTCCGAGACCCGCAAGCCGCATCCGTACAAAATCTCAAGGATGGCCCGGTCCCTCTTCCCCGTCCATTTGGACAGGTCAACGGACTCTATGATAGCCGCCACTTCCTCCACAGAAAGGACCTCGGGCAGATACCTCCCGAGTTTTGGTGAGTCTATCGGGTCGCACGGGTTGTCCGGCCGGTCTCCCTCCATGACAAGCCAGTCGAAGAAAGACCTGAGCGAGCTGAGTCTTCTGGACTGGGACCGTTTGGAGATCTGGTCGCTTGAGGCCAGATAATCAAGGATATCCTGAGTGGTGACAGCGGCCGGCTCCAGGCCCATTGACGTCAGGAAACTATCCACATCGGACGTGTACGCCTCCACGGTGTTCGGCGACATCGCCCTCTCGATCTTGAGGTAATAGGAATAATCCGAGATAATCTTATGAGTCAGGTCCATACTATAAAGTTTTGTATCTTTTCCCGTATTCAAGTTGCTGGCCAAGATAATCCCCGACAGGCTCGAGAATATAATCCACGACTCGTCCTTCTTTCTCGACAGGGACGATCTCGGGGTTGACGAAACCGCCGTATGGCTTCAGGCCGAGAGCCTGGTAACGTTCCCTGACCTCCTTGTGAAGAACAGGATCGACATCGACGGCATATTCCATAACAAGTCTCTTCCCGGCCTCGAAGTCCCCTTCCGACTTTATCCTCTGGACCTCGGCCAGGAGAGTGGCGAAAAGGCCTCGCAGAGCGTGGAAGTCATTGACCTTGAAGAAGGTCTTCCCGTCACGTGTCCTCTTTTCGATCACATTGCCGGGAGTCCCCTTCTCAAAACACCACCTAGCGATCATCTGGCGGTTCATCATATGGGACTCAGTGACTTTCCTCCCGGGCTCGATCCTGGCGAGCTGGACAAGAAGCCCGTTCCGGATATAACTTGAATAAGCCGTCTTCCACGCCTCACCGTCAGGCAGGATCCCGAGCTCGACCAACTTCGGGTCGGCTATATAATACAGTCCGAACAGATCCGCCCTCGCTTCCTCCAGAACGCTCTGGTACTCGCCAAGGGCACTGGGTGATACACCCGGAAGCGTCCTTCCTGACCCGTGACCGAGACACTCGTGCAAGTCGGTGTGGATCTCATCGACCAATTGGCCGTATCTCTTGTATGCGTCAATCTCTTCGGTGTCAAACGCGAATTCAGCCAGAGCGCTTCTGGGCGACTCCAGGGCGGCCTTGTCATACGCCTTGGTTATGTTGGATATCGTGACTGACTTAGAGCCATGTTCCCTTCTGATCCAGTCGGAGTTGGGAAGATTGATCCCGATCGGGGTGGTCGGATAAGTGGCCCCGCCGAGAGTCACCGCGTCAACAACTTTGGCGGAGACGCCCTTCACCCTCGGTTTTTTGAATCGGGGGTCAACAGGAGAGTGGTCCTCGAACCATTGGGCGTTCTCGCTCAACGCCTCGGTCCTTCGGGAAGCCTCGGCGTCCTTGATGTGCACATAGCCCTCCCATGTCGCTTTCCGGCCAAGCGGGTCGTCATAATCCTCTATGAACCCGTTGATGAAATCGACATCACTCTCAGTCTCCCCGGTCCACACCACGTTGAACTCATCCCATATCCTCAGGTCCCCGGTACGGTAATAATCGATAAGAAGCAGGACGGCTTCCCTTTGCCCGTCGCTTCCAGCGGCCCGGGCGGCCAGCTCAAGCTCACGGAGGATCCTGTCTATCGCCTGACCGTACAAACCACCCGACCGCCATACTTTCTCGACAATACGGCCGTCTTCCTTAACCACCTTAGTGTTCAGGCCCAAAGAGACAGGATGAGGGTCTGACGGATCCTCGAGGGACTCGTAATACTCCTCAACCTCGGCTTTGGTGACACCGTCGTAGAAATTGACAGAAGAGTCGGCGACAATATCCCCGATGGGCGAATCGGCCCGCCTTCTGGGGCAGACGTCCGGGGAATAAATCACTTCCAGGAGCCAGTCAGCCTCACCGCCATAGCCGGCCGCGACCATCAACGAGCGGAAATACTCAATCGGACAGGAGGGAAAGAACTTGTCCTCGGAATAGTGATGGTGCATCCCGCTAGAGAAAAACAATCGTTTGCAGTAGATGACAAAATCCTGGAACTCAGGAGCTTCCCTATCGCCATCGTAACTCTCGAGAATATCCTCCACAACATGTCTGACCCTAAGGTTCCATACGCAGTACTGGTCCCAAGTGATGTCGCGTCCGAGCTTGGCCGCCTCAGACATATGGAAAGCGAACTCTTTCTGGCGAAGGCTCAAAGATTCCCACCCGGGGACCTCAAAACGCATCACCTTGATGTCCGCGAACTCGTCTATCAAAGTTTTCATGACGTGAATATACGCGATATCCGGGAATTATCCCTATATTTGTATTCATTAAATACCCAAAGACAAAGACTATGATCACCTCAAAAGCTTTCGGAAAAGTCTTGGCGGCCGCCGCGGTTCTCGCGGCCGCTATTTCGCTGTCATCCTGTGACAAGAGAGACCCGGATATAGGCATCAAACCCGGTGAAGAGGGCATAGACCAGCGCTACCACGGGAGCAGGGAAGGGATGCCTGAGACCCGCAGGGTGCTGCTTTTCTACGAGTGCGGGTTCAACTCCCTTTACGATGACCTGGCCAAGAATATGGACGAGGATCTTCCCCAAGGCTACTTCCCTGGCTCCGGGAGGAACGATGATGTCGTGCTTATCTATTCGAAGACAGCGCTGAACCTCAACTACAAGAGCGTCCCCTCATATCTCCGGAGAGTTTACAAGGGCGCGGACGGAGAACTTGTCTCTGACACCCTTAAGACTTACTCTTCCAATGTTGTCGCCAGCTCAGCCGCCACCATGAGGGATGTTTTGACATATGTCAAGTCCGCCTTCCCGGCCAAGGGTTACGGGATGGTGTTCTCTTCTCACGGTTCAGGATGGATGCCCGCGGGGTATTTCAACAATCCATCACAGTTCGAGGCGTCACATTCGAAGTCGGACGGCAGAAGGATGTCAAGGCAGAGACGCGCGCTTGGCGTCCCTGAAGGAGACATGGAGACTGACGACCCCTACGCCGGGATGGTAAGGAGCCTCGGGCAGGACAAAATGTCCTACGGCGATGTAGAGATGACCGTGACCGAGTTCGCTGAAGGTATCCCCTTCCATCTGGACTACCTTCTTTTCGACATGTGCTTCGGCGGAGGTGTCGAGGTGGCTTACGGTCTTAAGGACAAGGCCGACTATCTGGGGGTTTCCCCGGCAGAGGTTCTGGCGGAGGGGACATTCGACTACACAACCATCACGGAGTTTCTCCTGAAGGGATCTTCCCCGGATCTGGCAGGTCTTTTCAGGAACTCATTCGAGAGGTACAACCGGCAGAGCGGAATAAACCGCTCAGCCACAGTGACATTACTCAGGACGGATAAGATCGGGGATCTCGCCTCCGTCTGCCGTCAACTGATTTCCAGTTACTCCGACGCCCTGGCGAACTCGCCGGCGAGCCAGATCCAAGGTTACTTCAGAAGGAACAGGCACTATTTCTACGACCTCGAGGATATCTTCGCCAAAAGCGGGATACCAGAGGAGGACATGAGGGTTTTACGGAACGCGATCGACGCCTGTGTTGTCTATAAGGCGGCCACGCCTTCTTTCATGAATGACTTCGATATCGTCACATACTCCGGGATGAGCATGTACCTTCCCGCAGCCGGAACGGATCTTCTTGACTCGTACTACAAGAACGAGCCTTGGAACGTGGCCGTGGAACTCGTGAAATAATTGCGCGTTAAATAATTAATTCCTATCTTTGCGGCCGCTTAAAAGCGCTCAGGCGTTTTTGGTGCAATGGGACCCCGGCCCGTCCGGGGTTGAGTAACACATTTTTAAACAAACATCAAATGAAGCATTTCGAAATCAACGGCCAGGTCCGTGAAGTCGGCGGCAAGCCCGCCATCAAGGCCATCCGCAGGCAGGGACTCGTCCCTTGTAACCTTTATGGCCAGGGAATGGAGAACGTCCTTTTCACCGTCAGTGAGAAAGACCTTATGGGCATAACCCACACTCCCGCCTCTTACATCATCGACATCAAGCTTGACAACGGCCAGAACCATATGGCTGTCGTCCACGAGCTCCAGTTCCATCCCGTGAAGGACAACTGCCTCCATGTTGACTTCCTGGCTGTCTCCGAGGACAAGCCCATAGCCATCAAGGTCCCCATCGTGGTCAGCGGCCATCCTGTGGGAGTCCAGAAGGGTGGTAAATTCGTCCTTGTCTCCAGGTTCATCAAGGTCAGCGCCCTTATGGCCAATCTTCCCGACACCGTGAATGTCGACGTCACGAAGCTCGACATCGAGAAGCGTATCGTCGCCGGTGACATCAAGCTCGAGAACGTCAGTGTGGTCTCCCCCAAGGACACCATCATCTGCACCGTCAAGGCCACCCGCAACATGTCAGCTCAGGTAACTGAAGATGCTGAAGGCGCTGAGGGCTCTGCTGAGTAAGCGGTCACCTGTAGAGGACACTGGTATGAACTATCTTGTCGCCGGCCTAGGCAATATTGGCGCCGAGTACGCTTCTACCAGACATAACATCGGTTTTATGGTATTGGATGCCTGGTCAAAGGCATCCAATGCCGCTTTTAGCGTCATGCGCTACGGCGACATGGCCGAGGTATCGTTCAAAGGAAGGAAGTTCCACCTTCTGAAACCCTCGACATACATGAACCTCAGCGGCAACGCCGTCCGTTACTGGATGGACAAGTTGAGGCTGCCGATGGAGAACCTTATCGTGATCTGCGACGACATCAATCTCCCTTTCGGCATGGTAAGGATGCGCAAAAGCGGGAGTGACGGAGGGCACAACGGATTGAGGGACATAGAGTTCCGGCTGGAGACAAACACCTGGTCGAGAATAAGGATAGGTGTCGGTAACGACTTTCATCCCGGAGGTCAGGTGGATTACGTCCTCGGTGAGTTCTCCGAGGAGCAGAAGGAAGCGATAGCCTCCATATGCGACAAGGTGATCGAGGGCGTCAAACAATATTCAACCGTCGGTCCGGATAGGGCGATGAACTATTTGAACACCCGCCCGGCCAAGAACCGTGAAGAGGCGTAATGCCTTGAATATTGGTCATTTTTTCTTGGTTTTATTTGAATATTCCGTTTTTTTACATAAATTGCAAAGCGTAGAAAAGCAAATTCATTTACTATTCACTTAATATTCAAACACAATGGAAAAGCTCGTCGCAAAAATCAAGGAGGAGATCGGCGAATTCGTCGTGAACGCTGACGCTCAGGTTGAAAAGGGTAACAAGGCCGCCGGCGCCCGCGCCCGCAAGGCCGCCCTCGCTCTCATGAACGACCTCAAGGAGTTCAGGAAAGTTTCCGTAGCCGAGGCTAAGAAGTAATTCTCTACCTTTCAATTTAGAGCGGCCACCACAGAGGCGGCCGCTTTTTCTTTGATGAGACGTTTTTTTCTCTTTGTTGTCGCGGCTTTCCTGACCGCTATATCATCCGACGCCTCCGCTCCTCGGAGAGGGTCTTTTCTCATGTATCAACCTGACGGGACATCGTTCACGGCGACACTTCGCGGCGATGAGTTCGGGAGGGTTTTGATGACCTCTGACGGAAGGGCTCTGGTGAAGGACAAGGACGGTTTCTATAAATACGCCAGTTTCGCTCCCGACGGGGCGAGGGTAAGCAGCGGGTACATCGTCGGGCGCGAGACTCCCTCCGAAATCCTCGACGCCAGCTCGAGAATCCCATGGCGGGAGATAAAGAGAAGCGCGTCACGAGCCCGTCAGGACAGAGTCCGCGCCCTTCCCCCAAGACCCGCGACAAGGGCATCGGCGCCGGTCAGAAGGAAATGTATTGTCTTGCTGGCCCAGTTCCAGGACATCAGTTTCATAGGAGGCGATTCCAGAAGGGGGGAATTCATCAACCTGATATCCAAGGAAGGGGCCAACAGCGTGCTGGACTATTTCAACGACCAGTTCCAAGGGCGATACGAGTTTGACTTCACCGTCGGGCCGATCGTCACCCTGTCCAAGAGCCACGACTATTACGGGAAGAACGAGGATGACGCTGCGGGAAAGGATTCCCACCCGCAGGAGCTTGTCCGGGAGGCCTGCGAGTTGTCTGACCCCTATGTCGATTTCTCCTTGTATGACGACAACGGGGACGGGATCGTGGACAACGTGTTCGTGATAGTGGCCGGAAAGAGCGAGGCAGAGGGGGCTGACTCCGACTGCATGTGGCCGCATCAGTGGTATGTCCCGAACCTGTGGCTGGATGGCAAGCGGATATCCACTTACGCGCTCTCTACTGAGCTTACGGTGAAAGGGCAAAACAGCGACGGGAGACTCGTCTGGGGGCTTTGCTCGATCGGCACGTTCTGCCATGAGTATTCCCACACCCTCGGTCTGAGAGACTATTATGACGTGGACGAGGAAGGGAGCGGCGGATTGTCCAAGGCCATGTGGGTGTCAACGGCACTGATGGACGGAGGCAACTTCAACAACAACGGGGCCACTCCCCCCGCTTACAACGCCCTGGACAGGGAGATTCTCGGTATCGGGAGGCCGGAGACCATGAAGGCGGGAATTTACAGCCTCGAGCCTGTCAGCGAGAACGGACGATACCTTATCCTCGAGAATCCGAACGACCCTTACGAGTTTTTCCTGTTCGAGTGCAGGGCCCAGAAAGGATGGGACGCCTTTATCGGAGGGGCCGGGCTGGCCATTTACCATGTGGACATGAGCCAGCGGGAGGCCGGCTGGTCGGATGACGCCGCCAGGATCGTGACCGCGAACTACAGGTGGCAGAACAACGAGGTCAACTGTAACCCTGCCTTCGAGTGCGCCGACATGATGGAGACTGTCACCGGGGCGATGGAAGTCCGGCAGGCCTTTTTCCCTTACAAGACAGTCACTTCCTTCACCGTAAACTCCAATCCTCCCTTCAAGTTCAACGACGGGACCGAGTCCCCTTTCGCCATAGCCGGGATAACCCGCTCAGGCGACAAGGTGACTTTCACTGTGTACAACAGCTCGGACATCGTCCCTAATCCTGTCGATGTGATGACCGAAATCTATCAGGACGCCGCCATAATCACATGGCGTTCCGATGTGGCCGGATACGATGGCGAGGCTGAGGTCTCCTGGGGAAAGAGTTCCGGAAGCCCCACTACGGAGAAGGTCACACCCTACGGTGACGGATTGTACTCGATCACGCTGGAGGGGCTGTCGCCGACCACCGCCTACACCGCCAACATCACCTTCAGCAGGGGTGTGACCGGGGAAACCGCTGTCTGTGACTTCCTTACCAAGGCGGAGCGTCCCGGGGAGAAACCTTACATCTATCTTGAGTATCTGTCCTCGTCCAGGATTGGAGGCAAGTTCCCCCAAGGTGTCGGACTGCCGCTGCGGGTGTTCAACGCCATCGGTGAGAAAGTGTCGTGGTATTACGACGGGGCCTCGGTAAGCGTGGACGGGAGCGGATACTTCCATCCTTCCAAATCAGGCACGCTCAAGGCCGTCGTGTACCATTCCGACGGGTCCAGGGACATTCTCTCGAAAGATATTACCATCCAATGATGAAAGCGTCAGTGAATATATTAACGGCCATTCTCGCCGTCATCTCGCTATCCTCCTGTAACCGGACCCTGGAGCCGGACAGTTCTTTCATAGGAAGCTCAGACATTGAGCTGACGGTGGCCGGAAGCGTTGTTCACAAGTACGACCCTCTGACCTGGCAGCTCGGATACAACCAGACTACCAGGGAGTTCAGGGCCTGCGACGACGCCATGAGGAACTATTTCCTCGTGACTTGCTCGACGGTCCCATCATCCACCGGCCAGAAGCTCGACGCCACTGTCACATGGACCACCGGTGGCTCTGTCCAGTCCGTAAAGGGACGTTTCGAGGTCGCCAAGGCCCAGGGCGACACTTATTGGCTATGGTGCGGGGAGAAAAAAACGCGGACCGGGGTCACCGTCCGCGTTTTGAGATAATCCTTTAAGGATAAGATTAGTAGCTCTGGGCGATGGCGATGAAGTCATCGGCCTTGAGGGCGGCGCCTCCGATAAGGCCTCCGTCGATGTCCTTCTGGGCGAAGAGCTCCTTAGCGTTGGAAGGCTTGCAGCTTCCACCGTAGAGGATGGTGGTGTCCTCGGCCACGGTCTTGCCGAACTTGCCGGCAAGGACCTCGCGGATACAGGCGTGGATCTCCTCGGCCTGCTCAGCTGTCGCGGTCTTCCCGGTGCCGATGGCCCAGACGGGCTCGTAGGCGATGACGATCCTCGCCATATCCTCGGCGGTGAAATTAAAGAGGACATTCTCGGTCTGGGTCTTGACCACCTCGAAATGCTTTCCGGCCTCCCTCTCATCGAGGTTCTCACCGACACAGAGGATGACGCCGAGCCCGGCCTCGAGGGCGAGCTTCACCTTCTCGACGAGTTTCTCGTCGGTCTCCCCGTAGTACTGCCTCCTCTCCGAATGGCCGAGGATGGTCCACTGGCAACCGACGGATGTCAGCATCCCGACGGAGACCTCTCCGGTGTAGGCTCCCTTGGCGTGATCGGCGCAGTTCTGGGCGGAAACCTCAACCTTCGAACCCTTCACAGCCTCAGCCACGGCGGCGAGGTGGGTGAAAGGAGCGGCCACGATCAGGCCGACACTCTCGGGGGTTTCCACTGACTTGGCGGCGACCGCCTTGGCGAGTTCAACGCCTTCCTGGAGATTGGTGTTCATCTTCCAGTTACCGGCAACGATTTTCTTTCTCATATTCTTGGATATTCTTAAGATTGTAAAATTCTTTTCATCCGGCAAATTTAACTTAATTTTACCTAAATTCGCGTATTTGTTATTATAAAGATGATGAAGAATTTTGTCGAGGAGTTGAAATGGAGAGGCATGATCCAGGACATCATGCCCGGCACGGAGGAGAAACTCATGGAAGGACCGCAGGCGGCTTATGTCGGGATCGACCCGACAGCTGACTCGCTGCACATAGGTCACCTTGTCAGTATAATGATACTCAAGCACTTCCAGCGGTGCGGCCACAAGCCCATCGCTCTGATCGGCGGAGCCACCGGCATGATCGGTGACCCTTCGATGAAGTCACAGGAGCGCAAGCTGCTCGACGAGGAGACCCTCATCCACAACATCGAGGGCATCCGCGCCCAGCTCTCCAGGATCATCGACTTCGATTCCGACGCCCCCAACAAGGCCGAGCTCGTCAACAATTACGACTGGATGAAGGACTATTCGTTCCTGAACTTCATCCGCGACATCGGGAAGCATATCACAGTCAACTACATGATGGCCAAGGACTCCGTGAGGAAGCGTCTTTCCGACGAGTCCCGCGAGGGCATGTCCTTCACCGAGTTCAGCTACCAGCTTCTTCAGGGTTACGACTATCTCTGGCTCTACGAGCACATGGGCTGCCGCCTTCAGCTCGGGGGAAGCGACCAGTGGGGCAATATCACCACCGGCACCGAGCTCATCCGCAGGATTCTCGGCAAAACCGACGCTTTCGCCCTCACCTGCCCTCTCGTGAAGAAGGCTGACGGCACCAAGTTCGGGAAGACCGAGAAGGGCAACATCTGGCTTGACCCTGAGAAGACATCCCCATATGAGTTCTACCAATTCTGGCTCAATGTCAGCGATGAGGACGCCGAGAGATACATCAAGATATTCACGATGCTGGACAAGGAGACGATCGAAGCCGCCATCGCGGAGCACCGAGCCGATCCCGGACGCAGGACCCTGCAGCAACTTCTAGCCAAGGAAGTCACAACCATGATCCACGGGGCCGATGAATACGAGAACGCCGTTTCCGCCTCTAAGATGCTGTTCGGGAACTCCACCTCGGAGGAACTCCGCAAGCTGGACGAGAAGACTTTCCTCGCCGTGTTCAGCGGGGTGCCGACCTTTGATGTCCCCAGGGCCGAGCTGCCTTGTAACATCCTCGACCTCCTTGCGGTCAAGACCCAGGTCTTCCCCTCCAAGGGTGAGGCCCGCAAGATGACCGTCGGGAACGGCGTGTCCATCAACAAGGATAAGATCACCGACATCGACTATCAGGTCTCTGAGAAGGACATTGTGGACGGGAAGTACATCCTCGCCCAGAAAGGGAAGAAGAACTACTTCATAATCAACATTATCTAATCATGGAAAAGCAGGCCACGACAAGACAGCTAAAGGTCGCCCGGGAGATTCAGAAGGATCTTGCCGAGATAATCAGAAGCAAGGGCATGGCCTTCTTCGGAGGCGCCATGGTTACGGTCAGCGAGGTAAGGGTCAGCCCGGACCTGTCGATCGCCAAGACCTACGTCAGTATTTTCCCCTCCTCCAAGGCAGAGGAGGTCATGGGCATTCTCAACGAGAACATGAGGGAGCTCCGCGGGGCCCTCGGCCGCAGGGTCGGAAAGCAGTTGCGGATCGTCCCCGAGATCGTATTCTACCTCGACACCACCCTCGACTACGCCGAGCACATCGAGGAACTGCTGAAGAAATAACAAAGAGACCGCTTTACAGAGCCAAGACGGCGTCAGAGTAGAGGGCGCCGTCGTGGATGTCGTGCGTGGAGAAGATGACGGTGACCCCGGTCTCGCGGGCGAGGCGCTGAAGAGTCTGGAGAACCATGACACGGTTCTCCACGTCCAGGAAGGCCGTGGGCTCGTCCAACATCAGGACATTGGCCTTTCTTGTCAGGGCCGCTGCCACGCAGGCTTTCTGGAACTCCCCGTCACTGATCCGGCTGATTTCTTTTCCGGCCAGATCGTTGAGCTCAAGTAGATTGATAGCGTCCGAGAGAACCTTCTCGGCCCCGGGGGCCAGCCTCTTGAAATATCCTGACGAGACAAGCATCCCTGTCCGGATGAACTCCTCTACTGTGAAACCCTTGACCTTGGGGATACGAGTGGGGACCATAAGAGCCTCGCCTCCGGTCTCGAAACTCCCGGACAAAGGCCTGATAAAGCCGGCCAAGGTTTTCATAAGGGTGGTCTTCCCGCTCCCGTTCCGTCCCCGCAGCATCACGCACTGACCGTCGTCATAAGAGAATGAAATCGGCCCGGCGACTGGAAACCAGACAGAGGTCGCTGGAGAAGGGGACGTCCCCCCGTAACCCACAAGTATGTCAACCGCGCGGATCATCTTTTCAAGAGGATATACAGGATTATCGGGATGCCGATTATGGCGAGAGTGCTCCCGACCGGTATGGGCCTGGGGAACGACTGGGACAGGATATCGGCGACCAAAGATAACCCGATCCCGATCAAAATGGTGGCGGGAATGGTCTTGATATGGACAGAGGAACCGACAGTCGCCCTGGCGATGTGCGGGGCGGCTATTCCCACGAAACCAAGAGGTCCGCAGAAGGCGGTGACAGCCCCGGCCATGAGGCAACTCCCTATCATGGAGATGTTTCTGACTTTCGAGGGACTCACTCCGACAAGGGTGGAATATTCCTCGCCGAAAAGAGTCACGTCAAGGTTCCTGCTGTTCAGAAGGGCCAGGACAAGGCCGATGGCAAGGGCGACGGCGATTACGACGATCCCGTCCAGGCCATTCCCTATGAAACTCCCCGCCGACCAACTGTAAAAGACCTTAAGGCTCTCGGCGCTGGCCGAATACTCAAGGATCGAGGTGATGGCGCTGAACACGAAGCCCAGCATCACCCCGAATATCAGCAAGGTGGTCCCGCTTCTCATCTTGGAGGCTACCAGAACCACGAGGGCGGAGGTAAGCAAGGCGCCGGCGAAGGCCGCGGAGACAACCGTGAGTCCGGAGAGAGCGACCGGAAGCGAAGTGCCGATCAGCAGGGTCGCTATTGCCGCGCCGGTCCCGGCCCCGGCGCTGACACCCATTATGTGAGGGTCAGCCAGGGGATTACGGAAAATGGTCTGCATCTGCAATCCGGCAAGGGCGAGCGCGGCGCCGGAGAGCGCCGCCGTCAGCATCCTCGGCAACCTTAGTCTCATGAATATGACATGGTCAGGCACACCGAATCCGGCGCCTCCGACAAGAAGGTCGGCCGACATCGCGAGAATAACCGCCGCGGGAAGGAAATATATCGGCTTTAAGACTTTCACCCGGATAGATAATATGATTCTTACAACATCATCATGATCAACACCTGGGCGGCCACTACCCTAAGGAACATGGTGAGCGGGTAAACCGTGGCGTAGTTGACGGCTATCCTCCCGCTCCCGGACATCTGCTCCGAGAATGACAGCAAAGCCGGGTCTGTCGTGCCTCCCGATAGAAGGCCGCAAACCTTGAAGAAATCCATTTTCATGAACACCCTGGCCACAAAAGCGATTATGGACATTGGCACAAGGGTGATAAAAAGACCGTACAGGATCCAAATATATCCTCCATTCACAAGGCTCGACACAAATGTCTCACCCGCCCCCAGACCGACGGAGGCCATGAACAAGGAAAGTCCTATCTCCCGGATCATCAAGTTGGCGCTCAACGCGGTGTAGGTCGTGATCCTGAGCTTCGGGCCGAAAAATCCAAGCAGGATGGACACAATCAGGGGCCCGCCGGCCAGGCCGAGTCTCAATGGCTGGGGCATCCATGGGAAACGGATCGGGAGAGAGCCCACGATTACACCAAGGACGATACCGAAAAATATGGGCACCAGATTTGGCCGCGACAAAGACTCCGGCTCGTTCCCGACCAGCTTGGCCAGTTGGTTGATCCCGTCCTCGAAGCCTACCACCTGAATGCTGTCGCCCACCTGGAGGATAAGGTCAGGGTCAGCCTGAAGTTGAACCCCGGAACGGACTATCCTTGTGACAGTCACCCCGTACTTTCGCCTGATGTTCAATTTCTTGAGATTGGATCCGGTAATGGCGGGCTTGGTGATCGAGAGACGGCGGGTGACCAGCTCTGAATCCGGGGTGATCCACTCGTTCATATCGACAGGGCATTCTTCCCCGAAAACTATACTGGCTTTGTGCTTATGCAGGACATCGGTGACCACCAATAACTTGTCTCCCTCTTTCAAAGGCATGTCCATATCCGGGAACATGACCTTACTGTCGCGCATTATCCGGGCCACAACAAGATGGTCTTCGTTCTCGACGCCTACTATATCCCTCACAGTCTTTCCGAATACAGCCGGATTGACGACTTTGCAAGCAAGGCGATAGGCGGTGGTACCCTGATTGTCGCTTTCCGCGGCCTTCCTCCTCTCCTCCTTAAAATCTATCTTGAAAGCGGCCTTGCTGGCTATCACCACCGCGATAGCCCCGAGGACCCCTAAAGGATATGCCACGGCATAGGCCGTCGCTATCCCGGCGGACGAGGAAGCGGCCATCTCAGGGGTGCCTCCGACAGCCAAAGTGGCGTCGACAAGGGTCTGCTGGGCGGCTCCGAGACCAGGAGTGTTGGTCACAGCGGCCGACATGATTCCGGTCATGGTCCCGAGACTCTCACCTGTCACCAGATGAATGAGATATGTCATCAGAACGGCCAGGACAACCATCCCGGCGGCCAGGAGATTCATCGGGAGACCGTCCTTGCGGAAAGAATTGAAGAATCCCGGTCCAACCTGCAGCCCGATGGCGAACACGAAGAGGATGAGGCCGAAATCTTTCACGAATGACAGCATGGTCGGGTTGACACGCAAGCCGAGATGCCCCAAAAGGATTCCAACGAACAGGACCCATGTTGTCCCGAGAGATATCCCCTTCAGCTTGAAACGGCCAAGATACAAGCCAGAGGCTATGACAAGCGATATTATCAGAATGGCTCCAGGAGTGCCGTCTTGTGTCAGAGCATTAAACATAACTTGCGAATTTACTTATTTTTATTGTTTGTTTATCCGGCGTTTTATCATTATTTTTACCCAAATCAAAAAACGTCATGAAAAAACACATCCTCATTCTGGCGGCCGCCGCCCTTTTTGCCTGCGGCGCGGCCTCGGCTCAGCAGAAGGCCGATCCCAAGGGCGGAATCTCCCCTGAAATGCTGAAGGAGATCAGCAAAGGCTATGAAGGCACCGCCTCCGACAAGGCTATAAAGAACGCGCTCAATACCACGGGGATAAACATCCTGGCGGCCAACTCCGAGAACATCGCGATGATTGACACCCACTTCTCCGACATGGTGAAGACCAAGGGTATCACCAACCAGCTCTCATCCGGCCGCTGCTGGCTATTCTCCGGACTTAATGTCCTGAGGGCCAAGATGATAGACAAATACAATCTTGGCGCTTTCACCTTCTCGCAGAACTATGTGTTCTTCTATGACCAGTTGGAGAAGGCCAATCTTTTCCTCCAGGGAGTTATAGACACCAAGGACAAGGGCTTCGACGACCGTGAGGTTGACTGGCTCTTCAGCAATCCCATCGGCGACGGCGGCCAGTTCACCGGAGTGGCCAACCTCGTGATGAAATACGGGCTCGTCCCCTCAGACGTGATGCCTGAGACATTCTGCGCCAACAACACCGGCCAGATGCGTACCCAGCTCGCCACCAAGCTCCGCGAGGACGGCCTCAAGCTCCGCGACGCCAAGCCGAAGGAGTGCCAGGCCCTCAAGACCGAGATGCTCAAGGAAATCTACCGCATGCTTGTCCTATGCCTCGGAGAGCCCCCGGCAGAGTTCGAGTACACGATGCGCGACGCCAAGGACGAGGTGATCAGCGTTAAGACTTACACTCCCCTCTCGTTCTACAAGGAATATGTGGGCGAGGACCTCAACAACGGCTACGTGATGCTCATGAACGACCCTTCCAGGGAGTACGGCAAGGTCTATGAGATCGCCTACGACCGCCATGTTTACGACGGCCAGAACTGGGTGTATCTCAACGTTCCCGTCGAGACCATCAAGGAGATCGCCATAGCCTCCATAAAGGACAACACGGCGATGTATTTCTCATGCGACGTGGGCAAGTTCAGCGACCGCCAGAAGGGGACTCTTGACCTGAGGAACTTCGACTACGGATCACTCTTCGGCACCGAGTTCCCGATGGACAAGAGGCAGAGGATCATGACGCACGCCAGCGGCTCCTCCCACGCCATGACGCTGATCGCGGTTGACATCAAGGACGGCAAGCCCGTCAAATGGATGGTGGAGAACAGTTGGGGGCCCGCCAGCGGCTACAAAGGCAATCTCATCATGACCGACGAGTGGTTCAATGAGTATATGTTCCGCCTTGTGGTCGAGAACAAATACATTCCCGAGTCGATGAAGGCCCAGCTTTCCCAGAAGCCGATCCTTCTTCCCGCCTGGGATCCCATGTTCCTCCCAGAGGAATAGCGAACCTTATCTCCGGAGATGCCAAGCAAAATATTCTTCATCGACGGGCACGCCCTCGTGTTCAAGATGTATTACGCCTTCCTGCGGAGGCCGATGATCAACTCCAAGGGGGCTGACATGTCGATCCTCTACGGGTTCACCAAATATGTCCTGGAGCTGATCGAGCGAGAGAAGCCTGACTACCTGGCGGTCGCCTTCGACCCGCCGGGAGGGACTTTCCGCGACGAGATGTACCCCGACTACAAGGCCAACAGGGCGGAGACGCCAAGGCTGGTCATTGACGCCCTTGAGCCTCTCATGGAACTCTGCTCGGAGATGAATATCCCCACCCTCATGATACCTGGTTTCGAGGCGGACGACGTGATCGGCTCCATGGCGAAAAGGTGCGCCGCTGAAGGACTGGATGTCTATATGGTCACGCCTGACAAGGACTATGGCCAACTTGTGGACGAGCATATCTGGCAGTACAAACCGGGTAAGGCGGGAGGTGACAACGAGATTCTCGGCGTCAAGGAGATAACAGGCAAATACGGGATCCAGTCCCCCTCGCAGGTCATCGACATGCTTACCATCTGCGGGGACACGGCCGACAACGTGCCGGGAGTGAAGGGAGTCGGTGAGGTAGGGGCAGGCAAGCTCGTGGCGAAATACGGCTCCACCCAGGGGATTTACGACCATCTGGACGAGCTTCCCCCGAGACAGAAGGCCATGTTCGAGGAGGCCCGAGACCATATAGGGCTGAGCCGCGATCTGGTCACCATAAAAACAGATGTCGATGTGGATGTCGCGACCAGGGACATGAAAGTTGATAAGTCCTACGGTCCCGGGCTCTCGGACCTGTTTGAGAAATATGAGTTCAACTCCCTGAGGAGATTCCTGGGCCATAGCGCCATAGTTCCCGTCAAAGAGGAGAAACAGCTGGATATCAAGAAAGTAAGTCCATCCGAAGTCATTGCCGCCGCGAAACAATCCGGGGTCTGCTCGTTGATAACCGAGGGTTTTGACTCGGGGATATTCACGAAATTGAAAAGGCTTGTGGCCGGGTGCCGCTCAGGGGAGTCTTTCCTCGTCGCCGAGGGTGGCGCCGCTGATTTCAAGGACATCGTTGAGGATCCCGGCGTGGAGAAATGCGGGGAAGACCTCAAGCGCCAGATGAATATCCTGGCCACGGCAGGAACGGACCTGAAAGGATTCCTCCGCGACATCGGCCTTATGCATTATCTCATTGATCCGGAGAAGAGCCATAAGATTGACGTGCTCGCCGCGGGACGGCTCGAGATGTCGCTGGAGGCGCCGGGGACGGAGGCGGAGGCCGTGACAGGGTCGCTTTTCGAAGAGGCGCCTGAGGAGGAGACCGGGGTCGACCGGAGCCGGGAGGCGGCCATACTTCTGATGCTGAGTGACGACCTTTCTGAAGAGCTCGAGTCCAAAGGGCTTGACCGCCTGTACAAAGAAATGGAGGAGCCTCTTCTTGGAGTCCTTTCAAGAATGGAGAGGAACGGGGTCCGGGTAGATTTGGGGTCTTTGAAGGACTTCACGGACCAGTTGCGATCAGAGATGGTACAGAGGGAGGCGAAGGTCAGGGAACTGGCCGGGGAGCCTGCCCTGAACGTCTCGTCGCCCAAACAGATCGGCGAGACCCTGTTCGAGAAGCTGAGACTGTCCGCCAAGCCGAAGAAAAACGCCAACGGGACATACTCCACTGACGAGACCACCCTCCAGGACATCGCCGACAGGCACCCGATAGTGGATGAGATCCTGGAGTTCAGGGCTGTCAAGAAGCTTCTCTCGACCTACATCGAGCCTTTCCCCTCCTACATCGACCCGTCGGACGGCAAGGTCCACACGACCTTCAACCAGGCCCTGACGGCCACTGGAAGGCTAAGCTCGTCCAATCCCAACCTACAGAACATCCCGATCAGGACCGACCGGGGCAGGGAGATACGCAAGGCTTTCGTGCCGGGTTCCCCGGACGGGCTTATTCTTTCGGCCGACTATTCCCAGATCGAGCTGAGGATAATGGCCCACCTGAGTTGCGACCAGCACCTTATCAGCGCGTTCAAGAAAGGAATTGACATCCACGCCGCCACGGCCGCGAAAATCTTCGGGATCCCACACGAGGAAGTCACCCCCGAGCAGCGGAGAATAGCCAAGACGGCTAACTTCGGGATCATGTACGGGATCTCCGCCTTCGGGCTCGCCCAGAGGCTTCGGATAGGACGCAAGGAGGCCCAGAAGATCATCGATGACTATTTCGCCGGCTTCCCCTCGATCCTGTCCTTCATCGAGGACACCAAGGAGGCGGCCCGTGAGACAGGCTACGTCGAGACCCTGTTCGGGCGCAGGAGATATATTCCCGAGATCAACTCCAAGAACGCCACCATCCGATCTCTGGCCGAGAGAAACGCTGTCAACGCCCCTATCCAGGGCACTTCGGCGGACATCATCAAGCTCGCGATGATAGCTGTGGACAAGGAGATCCCAAAGATGGGACTGAGGTCGAGGATGTCGCTGCAGATCCACGACGAGCTTGTGTTCGACACCTTCCCGGACGAGGTTGACGCGCTCAAGTCTATGGTCATGGATAAAATGGAGAATGTTGTCAAATTGAGCGTGCCGCTCACAGTCGAATGTGACTATGGAACCAACTGGCTTGAAGCCCATTGATGAGCTGGTCATCCTCGCCAAGGAGGGTAACGGACTGGCGTTCACGGCCTTGTGGGACCGTCACATCGACCAGCTTCGCTCGTACATAAAGACCCGTTTCAAGAACATCGATGACTACGATGTGGACGACATCTGCTCACGGAGCTTCGAGAAAGCGTTCAGGCAGATCCACAACTACGATTTCGGCAAGAGCCAGTTCCCCACATGGCTTTGCGCGATCGCGAGGAACACCGCGCTGGACACTCTCGAGAAAGAGAAAAGGGTCCACCCGAAGAACCAGATAGTGTACCTCGACGACGAGTCGCAAAACTCTGGTCTGGAAGGGATCCCCGACCAGGCCGAGGACGCTCTCAACACCTTGATAAAGAGCGAGTCAGAGGAGGAACGGGTCAAATACATCGACCGACTTCCCGAGCTATACAGGGAAGTGGCCAGGAAGCGCCTTATCGACGGGATGAAATACGACGAGATAGCGTCGAGCATGGATATAGAGCTGAACACGGTCAAAACCCGCATCCGGAGGGCAAAACAGATCATCGACAAATTGAGGGCTGACGAGGAAAGGGAGGAAAGGTAATGGATTTCAATCAGTTCAAGGATTTATTAGTGGGGATGTTTCCTGAGGTTGACGACGGGAAACTCGAGCGTTTCCGGCTCATGGAGGGACTCTACAAGGACTGGAACTCGAAGATCAATGTCATCTCGAGGAAAGACATGGACGGCCTTTACGACCACCACATCCTCCATTCCCTCTCGATAGCGGCCTACCTGAAGACCATCAGGCCCGATGAGTATTCCAAACTCCTCGAACCGGATAACGGGACGACTGTCCTCGATCTGGGCACCGGAGGGGGCTTCCCTGGGATCCCGCTGGCGGTGATGTTCCCGGAAGTCCGCTTCACTCTTTGCGACTCGATACGGAAAAAGACTCTCGTGGCCTCGGAGGTCGCGGGGAGCCTCGGGCTGTGCAATGTCTCCGTGGCCAACGTCAGGGCCGAGTCGCTTCCCGGCAGGTTCGATTATATAGTCTCTCGGGCTGTCGCCTCGCTGACAGACTTCTACCCCTGGGTTAAGGGGAAATATTCCAAAAGCGTCCTCTACCTCAAGGGAGGCGACTTCGCGGAGGAGCTTTCGGAGATGATGGCCCGGCATAAGATGAGAAAGGGGTCCGTCTCCACCTGGCCGGTAGATTCGTGGCTCACTGACAGCTATTTCGAGGGGAAATTCGTTATAAATATTTTGTAATTTTCAGTAAAAGGCTTAAATTTGCACTCCTTTTTGGAAAATATAAAAATCAAGAGATATGAAAAGAACGTTCCAACCCTCAAGGCGCAAGCGCGTGAACAAGCACGGGTTCCGTGAGAGGATGTCCACCCCCAACGGACGCCGCGTCCTCGCCTCCCGTCGTCGCCACGGCCGCAAGAAGTTGACAGTATCATCTGAGGACAGGTGGTAATCGTCATTTGACTTATTCGGCAGGTCCTCCGGAAGACCTGCTTTTTTTATGCCCGGATTGTGATGGATTCAGACGAGAGATACATGCGGGAGGCTCTCAGGGAGGCCCGAGCCGCGCTCGATGAGGGAGAGATCCCAATCGGGGCCGTCGTCGTGGCCAAAGGAAGGATTATCGGGAAAGGTCACAACATGACCGAGAGGCTCCATGACCCGACAGCCCACGCCGAGATGATCGCTATAACCGCCGCCACCGAGGCCTTGGGAGGAAAATACCTCACTGACTGCACGTTGTACGTCACGGTGGAGCCATGCCCGATGTGCGCCGGCGGCCTGAACTGGGCTCAGGTCGGAAGGATCGTCTATGGGGCTCCGGACCCACGCAGGGGCTACTCTATGTTCTCCCCTTCCCTCCTCCACCCTAAGACCGAGGTCATCTCCGGGACGCTGGCCGGGGAGTGTTCGGCGTTGATGACGGATTTTTTCAAGTCGAAGCGATAAAATTCTTGCTTTATCGAAAAAAGTGTTATCTTTGCAATCCCAAACGAGGGCTTAGCTCAGTTGGTTTAGAGCGCTTGCTTGACAG
>CADBRH010000064.1 GCA_902797035.1 uncultured Bacteroidia bacterium
GGGCATGACGCGGGGGGATTGATACAGATAGCCGTCCACCAGATCCAGGCCCGCCTTGAACGGCGCGGTGCCGGAGCTCTTGTCGTAAACAGCCTTGAGGCTATCGCCGAAAACCGTCCTCAAAGCGTCGCATATGGCCCCTTTCGCCCTGAACATGCCCACCGAATGAGCCTGCATGACACAGACCCCGTCATACCAGTCGATGATCAGCCCGGGAAGCCCGTCGCCCTCACCGTGGACGAGACGGTAACAGTTGGTCAGCTCGCTCCCGGTCAAACCGGCCGCCTCGCGGACCCGCAGGGCCCTCCGGATCATATTTGCCCAGAAATCAGGGGCGAGGGTGTCCTCCCCCTGGAAACTCAGCACCCTGACGGCAATGGAGCCGATCTGGTAGTGGCCATAAGCCAGGAACTCACCCTCATGGGAGAAAACACCAACCACGTCGCCCTCAGACGGCTTGCCGCTGATCTGGGCGACCGCTCCGGAGAAAACCCACGGGTGAAAACGGCGCAGGGACTCATCCCTGCCTTTCTTTAATATGATTTTTGTCATTGCGGTCGGCGTTTACGGGAGGGTTGGGCATCATCTGCTCCGGAGTGAGTGGATTCTTGGGAGACGCCAGCAATTTCAAGTACATCTCGCGGCAAACCCACGCGTCGGTGGCGGCATAGGCCTGCTGTGCGTCCGAAAGGGTATCAGCCTCCCAGTTCGAGAGCTGCTGGCTCTTGGATATCTTGATCCCGAGGATGATGGCCGCCATCTTCTTGACAGCCTTGTCCTTGATCCCATATTCCCAGACCATTTTCTGCAGATCGACGAAACCTTTCGGGGGGAAATTGTGGTGCTTCTCAAGCCCGCGCACATCATCGTTGACTGCGGCCCCGACTTTAAGTATCCGGCCGTCCGAGAGGATATTCCTCAGTGCCTTCGGGATTCCCCCCATCAGCTTGATCCTGAACAGGAACGCCTTATCCTGACCGGATAGCTGGAGCAGGGAGACCCCGTAGTGAGGCTGGTCGGGGGAAAAGCATGGCCTTGACTCCGTGTCGAAGCCCAGGACCTTCTGCCTCTTGAGATAACGGACCGCCACGATGAAATCCAGGCCGACGCTGTCGATGACCTTGATCTTCCCGGGGAAGCTGGCAAGCTCCAGTTTATCTATTTCCTCCGGAGTTATACTTATTCTGTACATGTGAGACATAGGTATTCGGAGCGTACACCCCGACAGTGTCCGCGAACCACTCCGGCGCGAGGTTGTCATCGAACAGGACAGGTCTCCCGCCGTCCTCCAGAACCATCATTATCCTGGAAACCGGATAGGCGATGTCATGGGTAAAGTTGTTCCTGTCCCTCATCAACTTAAAGCAAGCGCTTGTGTATGAGAATGTTGTGTCTTGAGAGGATATGACCGGGACCTCGCATCCTATTTTCTCGAAAAGATCAGCCACATCCTCGGCGCCCTTCCCGGAGATAGCCGGGGAGCAAATCACCAGCACCTTGCAGTTGACCGCGGAGTCCAGGGCCGCGAGAGCGTTCTTGACAGCGGTTTCTCGTGAAAGGAGCGAATCCTCACCGGCCCCGGGAATGGAATCATAGGGCGAGAGCGCGAAATCAAGCAAAGACACGATCGTCTCGCCGGCGAAGTCCGGCAGCCCGTCCCGGATCGCCCGGGCGTCCACGTTGTCGAACTCGTCGCTCAGCATCATCGCCTCGCTGACGGAAAGACAACTCAAAGGTTCCCCTACAAGGACGATGGAACCTAAAGTCTTTCCGGCCATCGAGGCCTTCTCCCGCAGCGACGGGAGCGAATCGGCGACGAGACGGTCGACAAGCGCGATCGAGTCGTATCCGGTGTCGACTCTCCTCGCGCACGAGACGGAAAGAGTCAAGGCGGCGAGGACGAGAGGAAGGAGTTTGATTCTCAAGGCTAATAGTGTTTGATCAGCGCGAATTTAATAAAATCAAGCCAACAATGAAAGAATCTTCGGGACCAACAATGACCTGATATACTCCTCTTCCATGAAATGGGTGCCATCGTAAACGGTCCATGTCCCTTCCCCGAAGTATTTCCTCCAAGTACGAACCAGCACCACCCCGCTCCGGCGGTAACTGTCCCGGCTGCCGAAGAAAGCGTGGAAAAAGTCCCGGGAACCCTTCAAAGTCGAGTTCTCAAGAGCCATACGCCTGATTTCCGGCCACTTAAGCAAGGTTTTACGGTCGAAATGAAGGGTCTGGCGGTCACCCTTTTTAGGATGGTAATACCTGTCGAAAAAACGAGTGACTCCCGGAATCCAGGCGAGCCCGGCCATGGCCCTGAAGAATAAAGGGGCGTTCAAGGAAGGAGAGACGAAAAGGTGGGGATATCCCTTCAAAGCCACGGCGTGGATGGCTCCCATACTCTCCCCTATCACAAGGTCGGGTTTGACCTCGGCGGCCCAGCCGGCCAGCTGGGAGGTGGCTGTCTCGGGGTCGAAATCATACGTCCGGACCACCACTAGGATCCCCGGACTGAGGATGTCCCTCAGGATGGAGGGGATACGGCTGTCACCCCCGCCGCCCATGCCATGCACGTAGAGGATGGTTTTCATTTAATAAGAGTAAAGGCCAGGTTGATGAGGATGTAGCCGACAAAAGCCGTCAGGAATATGACTGACCAGTGAAGGCCGGCGGCGACGGTCAGGATCACCGCGGCGGCGACCAAGACAAGAAACACGAGCCTCTTCACCCATTCCCGCCTCGACGCTTTCTTTCCCCCGCCGAATTTCATCGAGAACATCGGTATCTCGCCGACCAGCAGGACGCTGAGGATCACGGCCAGGAGCGGCAGGAAGACAGGTCCCGCGCACCATGAGGCGAGAATCGTCCCCGGCGCCGCGTGGACATAGCAGGCGAGCGAGCCGCAAACCATCGCCGAGGCCGGAGTTGGCAGGCCGAGGAACGAGTCGCTCTGCCTCTCGTCCAGGTTGAACTTGGCCAGCCTGACAGCAGAGAAAGCCGCGAGAATCAAAGGGATATACCTAATGACGGCCACCGGGCAGGATCCCGCCTTGAACAGCATGACGGACGGAAGCACCCCGAAGGTGACCAAGTCGGCCAGGGAGTCCAGCTCCTTGCCTATTCCCGAGGAGGCCTTAAGCATCCTCGCCGCGAAGCCGTCGAGGAAATCGAAGACAGCCCCGAGGATCATCAGAGTGAACCCTATGTCCGGACGGCTCTGTAAAGTGAAAATCACCCCCACGACCCCGCAGAGGAGGTTCATGGAGGTGATTGTGTCAGCAACGTGCTTTTTGAGGCACATCTGTCCGAACATCTTTAGTTGATGCCGAGCTTCTTCTTGAGATCCTTGGAGAGAGCGTCCTTGTGGAGAACGATGTCCATGGACTTACCGGCCACGAAGTTCTCGGAGACATACCAGATGCCCTTGTACTTGCCGGTCTCGCCCCATGAGTTCTTCACCATGTAGTAGAGGGTTCCGTTCTGGTCCTTGGCCATACCGAAGATCTGCATGCCGTGATCGTCTGTGGTGGTCTTGTAGTCATAACCCTCCTGACGCCACTCCTGTGTGGGGACGATCTCCTTGGGGAGCTCGTTGGAAGGCTTCTGGGCCTGAGGCTGGTTGGGATCGGCGCCGACCCAACGGGCCTGGTCGCTGCCGGCGGCGGGCCTGGCGGCGGCAGGCTCGACAAGGACACCGATACCGGTCCTTGAGAAGCCGGTCTCGCTCACGTCAGAACCCCAGGCGACGGTGTAGCCCTTCTCTATGGCGGACTTCAGGGCGCCCATGAACTCATCCAGAGGGAGGTTGTAGGAAGAGTCACCTCTCCAGTTGTCACCGATCTCAAGAGTGAACTTGGTGTAGAACGGATGGTGTGTGAAGGAGGTGAGGGAGACATAGTCGGAAGGAACGATACCGAGAGCGTCCCTGTAGGAGGCGGGAGTGTAGGTCTTGCCCTTGTACTCGAAGGTCTCGGGGGCTGTGCCGAAGAAGGCGTCAACCATGGCGTCGAAGCCGGCCTTCCAGGTCTTGGAGACGCTGCCCCTTGACCTCTGGACGATGGTCTCGACATACGACTTGGTCACGGCGTCGATCTCGGAGTGGGCGGGGGAAGCCTGCTTCCCGGGCATAACCTCCTGAGGGACAATGCCGTAGTCCTGAATAACATGGAGCACGTCATCAGCCTCAGAACCAGGCCCGAAACGAAGGTCGCCGTCGAGGCGGATGTACTTCTCGGCCCTGTCCTTATAGGACTGGGAGACCACGAACATCTCGGAGAGATCCGGATAATCGGCGGCGTCCTTGATACCCTTGATCCTGATGATCTCCGACTCGATGAAGGCGATGGCTGAGAAGCACCAGCAGGTGCTGGAGCTAGCCTGGTTCTTGATGGAGGTGATAGGGTTCTCCTTGATAACCGTGAACTGGTAATTGGCCTCGGGCATCTGAGGCATCATCTGGCGCTGAGGCTGCGCGAAAAGCGCCGCGGGGGCGAGAACAGCCGCCAACGCGAAGATCAAAAAGTTCTTTCTCATTGTGCTGAAAGTATTTAAAGATTAATAATTCTCGGCTTTGATCTGGAAATAGCTCTTAGGATGATTGCAGACTGGGCAGACCTCGGGGGCGGCCTTGCCGATCACGATATGGCCGCAGTTAGAGCACTCCCAGATGGCGTCGTTGTCACTTGTGAAGACAACCGCGTCCTTGACCTTGCCAAGGAGCTTGCGGTAGCGCTCCTCATGGGTTTTCTCGATGGCCCCGACTTTCTCGAAAAGGGCGGCTATCTCATCGAAGCCCTCCTCCTTGGCGGTCTCGGCGAACTCCTTGTACATGTCCGTCCACTCGTAATTCTCACCGGCGGCGGCGTCGGCCAGATTAGCCTCGGTCGGGGGCACGGCCCCGTCATGCAGGAGCTTGAACCAGATCTTGGCGTGCTCCTTCTCGTTACCGGCGGTCTCCTCGAATATCTTTCCTATCTGGACATATCCGTCTTTCTTCGCCCTTGAAGCGTAATAAAGGTACTTGGTGTGGGCCTGACTCTCGCCGGCGAACGCGGCCTGCAGGTTCTTCTCTGTCTTAGATCCTTTCAATTCCATGATGATTCATAATTATTACCGCGCGTGAAAAGCGCTAAAGACAAATATAACAAAAAATAACTATTTTTATCCGCTTTTTGATAAAGAAAATGTCCACCCGGAAAAGAAAAACAAAGCGGAGACTCAAGGTCAGGAAAGTGAAAGTCAGCCCTGTTCAGGCCGTCTGCGCGGCCGCGGCGCTGATTCTGGCCATTTTCCTCCTGTTCCGTGGATGGGGCCCGGGGCCTGACGCGGAAAGGGGTGCCAAAGTGCCTCCGGGGTCCTGGCGATACGGGATAGACATCTCCCACAACAACGAGGGCAGGATCGTCTGGGACTCTCTATTCGTCATGACAGACGGCAAGGGAAGGACAGTCAGGGACCCCTATTCCGCCAAGGACATAAAGCCGGTCAGTTTCGTGATCGTAAAAGCCACCGAGGGGGCCACGTTCGAGGACCCCGACTTCAAGGACAACTGGAGGAACGCCTCGCGCCCGGGGCTGCGGCGGGGGGCGTATCATTTCTTCAGGAGCTCGAAGGACGGGGAGGTCCAGGCGCGCCATTTCATCTCGACCGTGGGAGACATCCGCCTGGGAGACCTGCCGCCCGTCCTCGACATCGAGACCATCCATCTTGGCTGCTCGAGGGAGCTTCTGAACCAGCGGGCGCTTCAATGGCTCCGGACCGTCGAGGCCCACTACGGGAAGAAGCCTGTGGTTTACGCCAGCTCCTCATTCATCAAAGACCACCTGATGAAGGAAATAACTGATTATTACCCCATTTGGGTGGCCCGCTACGGGAAGGAAAGGCCCGGCCTCGATAGCTGGGTCTGGTGGCAATTCACCGACAGGGCCGTCGTGAAAGGCGTCCCGGGCGAAGTGGATCTGAGCGTGATGAGGGCTGATTAATCCTCAGGGACGAAAGTGGTCCCGTTCCAGCGATACACCCTGGCCCGGCAATACTGCTTACCTGTAGCGGCCGATTTCCCGTTCTCTGAGAAATAGAATCTCCCGTCGCCGAGCGGCGAGACACCGGTGGAGCCATACTTGAAGGATAAACCGCCCACCGGATCTTCCCAGGAGCCGACCACCGTGTGCCTCGACTTGTCGTACGGCACACCTGGAAGTCCTCTCTTGACCGGTCTGGCTGAGACGTCGAACGAGAAAGCGTCATAGTTGGTGAAGCGGTCCTTGGAACCCTTGTAAACAAAGAGGAACATCTTCCCCGACGCCTTGTCGTAAGCCATGTTCTGGACACCCCAGTTGGTGTTGCCGGTGTAGACGAAGCACTTGTCCAGCGGCTTCTCAGGGCCTTCCGAGTAAAACTCCCCGAAACGGACCTTCCCGGCGTGGCGCTCCAGGCCGTCGATGTCATAGCGCAGCAGCACCTGGCAGTCGTTGTCATTCCTGGAGTTGTCGCCGTAGATCCCGTATGCGACATAGAGATATTCCTTGCCGGCCCTCTTTCCGAGTTTGGGGGCGATGGCCACCCCGTCAATCCCGGAGCAGCCGTAGAAGTGCTCGTACTCCTCCCCTCCCGGGCCGAAACCCTTCAGGTGATAGTCCTTGGTCGCCTCGCGGACACAGACAATCCTGAAAGCCTCGTTGTCCTCGGAGTCCATCCCGACCGAGGTCACTTTGTCCACATCGATGATGGCGATGTAGAACATCGACCTCCCTTTAGCGAAATCCGACAGGCCCCGCCCGATCACGTCGTCCTTGCACTCGAGGGAGGCGTAAACCTTGCGCCTCACCGGGTCGAAGACCATGGCCCCGAGATGCCCTTGGATATGCCCGACCGAGCCCACGACGGCCCCGCTCATGTCAGTCACCACGAAGGAAGTAGTGAACGAGAAATACATCTTCCCCGCGTCCGGGTCATAAGCGATCCCCTGGACATGGTGGTTCTCACCCTCGACATAGATGACCGGGAGGGTTCCCTGGCAGAAAGCCGCCAACGAAAAGGCCAGAGCCAGGATGCTTAAGAATATCTTTCTCATATTCAATTATTTCCAAGTTCCTCAACCATCGCCTTCGCCACCGCGACGGAGGCACCTCCACCGCCGAGGGACTCCCGGATTTCACGGTAGCCGGATATCATATCCTCCCTGTAAGCCCTGTCTTCCAGAAGCCTCCTGACCTCATGAAGGACATTATCGGGGGTAAAATAATCCTGGAGCAACTCCCTGAAACACATCCTGCCCAGGATCAGGTTGCCGAGACTTATATACTTGATTTTGATTATGGCCCTGGCCACCACATAATTGAAAACCGAGGACCTGTAAGCGACCACCTGCGGGGTACCCACCAGCGCGCACTCGAGAGAGGCGGTGCCGGAATTCACGACGGCCGCCCGGGCGTGGCGCATGACTGAATATGTCCGTCCGAAGACCACCCTGACATATTCCCTATCCCCGATAAAGGAAGAGTAGTCCTCCGGCGAGCGGGACGGGGCCCCTGCGATAATAAACTGATAGTCAGCATATTCCGGAATCTCTCTCATCTTGTCGGCGAACTCCGTGTAAACCGGCATCATGGAACTGATCTCCCCGGTCCTCGAACCGGGAAGCAGGGCGATCATCGGCCGGTCTGGAAGACCTGTCTCCGAAAGAAACGCTTCCCTGGTCCCGGTCATCGCGTCCGAGCCGTCCACGGCATCCACGAGAGGGTTGCCCTTATACACGAAATCCACTCCCTTAGAAGTGAAATACGGGATCTCGAAAGGAAAGACTATGAACAACTTATCGACATAGGCCTTGAGTTTCCTGACGCGGCTCTCCCGTGATGCCCAGACTTTCGGGGCTATGTAATAGAACACCTTGAAGCCGGCCTTGTGGGCGAACTCCGCGATCTTGAAATTGAAACCTGGATAGTCTATGAGTATGACGACGTCAGGTTTCCACTCGAGGATGTCGCTCTTGCAGCGGGAGAGCCTCCCGGCGAACTTCCGGGGATGCGTCAGCACCTGGGAGAAGCCGATCACGGCCCCGTCCCGGTAATCCTGCACCAGAGTCCCTCCGACCGCGGCCATCATGGAACCGCCCCAAAAACGGACTTCCGCCCCGGGATCCTCGGCGAAGAGGCCCTTCATCAGGTTGGACCCGTGAAGGTCTCCCGACGCCTCGCCGGCGATAATGTAATACCTCGCCATCAGAACTCCTCGTCCATGATCCCCGACAGCCGCCGCTCCTCCTCGTGGTCGGTGCGGTCGATGGTCTGCGGAGTGATGGAAATATACCCGTCATCGAGCGCGTGATGGTCGGCGGCGGCGTCCTCACCGGGAGAGCCGTCCACGAAGCGGCCCTTCATCACATATAGACCGTCCACCCTCTCGTTCACCTCGGGAGGGACGGCCCCGGTCCATGTCTCGAACTCCTCGATCCAGTAGCCGTAGCCCTGGTGGCAGACCTTGACGCCCTTCACGGGCACGCCGTTGGCGGGGAAATTCACATTGTAGGAAAGCCCGGTCCTGGATGGCCAGTTGTCCAGAAGTTTCTCGAACAGGGCCGGGAAATACTCGGTGACGGTGGAGAAATCGGCGTCCTCGGAATATTCGCAAAGAGACACCCCGATCGCCGGGATGCCGTTGATGGCGGCCTCCTCGGCGGCGCCCATGGTGCCGGAGTAGTTGGTCGCCACGGAGGCGTTTGAGCCGTGGTTGATCCCGCAGATCACCACATCGCATCGCCTGTCCGGGAATATCTTGTCGAGCGCGAACTTGACGCAGCTGGCCGGGGTGGCGTCCAGCCACGCCCACGAGACCCCGTCGATGACACCGAGGTCCCTGAAACCGCATGGCCGGTTGCCCAACGACACGGCCACGGACATCCCCGACTGGTGCGACCTGGGAGCCACGACAGTGACCTTCCCGAAGCGGCGGATCGCCGAGACCAGCTCCCTGATACCCTTTGAGGAGTATCCGTCGTCATTTGTAATCAATATGTTGAGGTTCGATGGCATATCAGATTATTTTAGGGTGTAAATATACGGAATTCCGCGATTTTTTAGTAAATTCGCATCGCTTTTTGGCGATGGCCCGCCACCGCTACCGAGCCAGATAATGTGTTAAACAACTTAATAATTTACTTTCAAAATGATCAAATTAGGTATTAACGGATTCGGCCGTATCGGCCGCATGGTTTTCCGCGCCGCTGTCGAGAATTTCGCGAACGACATCGAGGTCGTAGGTATCAACGACCTTCTCGATCCCGAGTATCTCGCTTACATGCTCAAGTATGATTCTGTCCACGGCCAGTTCCAGGGCGACATCAAGGTCGAGGACGGCAATCTCGTGGTCAACGGAAAGAAGATCCGTGTCACCGCCGAGATGGATCCCGTGAACCTTAAGTGGAACGAGGTTGGAGCCGAGATCGTGGTCGAGTCCACCGGTTTTTTCCTCACCGACGAGACCGCTCGCAAACACATCCAGGCCGGAGCCAAGAAGGTCATCATGTCCGCTCCCTCAAAGGATGCCACCCCCATGTTCGTCTTTGGTGTGAACGATAAGACCTACGCTGGTCAGGACATCATCTCCAACGCCTCCTGCACCACCAACTGCCTCGCCCCTATCTCCAAGGTCCTCAACGACAAGTTCGGGATCAAGAGGGGTCTGATGACCACCGTCCACGCCGCCACGGCGACCCAGAAGACTGTCGACGGACCTTCCAAGAAGGATTGGAGAGGTGGCCGCGGCATTCTCGAGAACATCATCCCTTCCTCCACCGGAGCCGCCAAGGCAGTCGGTAAAGTTCTCCCCGAGCTGAACGGCAAGCTCACCGGCATGTCGCTCCGCGTCCCCACCTCCGACGTCTCCTTCGTCGACCTGACCTGCGAGCTCAACGCTCCCGCCACCTACGATGAGATCTGCGCCGCCATGAAGGAAGCCTCCGAGGGCGAGCTCAAGGGCATTCTCGGTTACACCGACGAGGCCGTTGTCTCCACCGACTTCCGCAACGACGCCCGCACCTCGATCTTCGACGTGAAGGCCGGCATCCAGCTCGATCCTACCTTCGTGAAGGTCTGCGCTTGGTACGACAATGAGTGGGGTTATTCCAACAAGGTGCTTGAGATGGCACGTGTGATCGCCTAACCCTCATCCTATTAATATCATGAAAAGAATAGTTTTGTCATTCATGTGCGCCGTGGTCGTGTTCAGCGGCTGCGCCAACATGTCCAACACTGGCAAAGGCACCCTGATCGGATCTGGTGCCGGCGCCGCCATCGGTGCCGGTCTCGGCGCCATCATCGGTAAGGACGGCAAGGGAGCCGCCATCGGAGCCGCCATCGGCACCGCGGTCGGGGCCGGAGCCGGAGCCATCATCGGAAAGAAGATGGACAAGAAGGCCGAGGAACTCGCCGCCCTGGAGAACGCCCAGATCGAGACTGTCGAGGACGCCAACGGACTCGAGGCCATCAAGGTCACCTTCAACAGCGGTATCCTCTTTGACACCAACAAGTCAGACCTCAAGCAGGCTTCCAAGAACGAGCTCAGCCAGTTCGCCAGCAAGATGTCCGACATGGTGGACACCGACATCACTATCTACGGCCACACTGACAACACAGGTTCCGCCGCTGTCCACGAGAAGCTTTCCAACGAGAGGGCCCAGAGCGTCACCAACTACCTCAAGAACTGCGGCATCGCGGCTTCCCGCATGACCACCGAGGGCAAGTCCTACTCCATGCCGGTCGCTGACAACAGCACCAAGGAGGGAAGGGCCCAGAACCGCCGCGTCGAGATCTACATCACCGCCAACGAGAACATGATCAAGGCCGCCGAGAACGGCACTCTTGAGTAGTTGTCAATAAGATCTGGGACCGAATATGGCCGAGCCGACACGGATGATCGTGGCCCCGTGCCTCACCGCCAAAGGCCAGTCATGAGACATCCCGATCGAGAGTTCTGAGAAATCTGGAAGAGCGAGACGCTCTTCCAGATTTTTTTTGAAGGCCTCTATACGGGAGAAATCGGCTTCCACGACGCTCACGTCGTCAGTGTTGGTCGCCATGCCCATAAGCCCCCGGAAACGAACATGGGGGTAACTGTCCGACATGAGAATGTCCTCTATCTCGCGCTCAGTGAGCCCACCCTTGGTCTCCTCCGCTCCGAGATGGAGTTCCAGAAGGACATCCGTCACCTTGCCGCGGTCGCTCCCCCACCTCTCCACAGCCTCCAGAAGCCTCAGGGAATCAATGGATTCCACAAGTGAGGCGTAAGGAAGGACCAGTTTCAGCTTGTTAGTCTGGAGATGACCGATGAAATGCCATTCGATGTCGCCCGGAAGAGCCGCGACCTTGGCGGCGAACTCCTGGGGACGGTTCTCCCCGAAACGCCTCTGTCCGGCGTTGTAGGCGGCGAGGATGTCCTCCACAGGGTGGAATTTGGAAACCGCCACCAGTTTGACTTCCGGCGGCAGTTCCGACAAGATATTCTTTAGATTATCTTCGACCATTCTTCTTGGCCTGCTCCCTCTGCATCTGGGCCTGCATCTTCTGGGCCTCCTCAAGCCTCTGCTGCCACTTGCTCTTCGGCTGCTTCTTACCCTCGGACGCCTTCAGTTTGGCCATGATCTCCTCCGGATGGACGAACCACTTCTTGATCACCCAGGTCTCCAGCATCGTGATAAGGTTGGAGAGAAGGTAATAGTAGCTGAGTCCGGACGAGAGGTTGTTGCAGATGAAGTACATCATGATCGGCATCATCCAGACGCTCATGAACCTCATGGAAGCCATCTGGGGATCGTCGGCGCCAGGCTGCGAGGCCGTGGTCAGTTTCGAGTAGAAGAACATCGAGACCGCCATAAGCAAGGCGAACAGGGAGATATGGTCCCCCAGGAGCGGAATCCTCGTCCCGAAATTGATGATGGAGTCGTAGGCGCTCAGGTCCTCGGCCCAGAGGAAAGGCTGCTGGCGCAGCTCGATGGAAGCCGGGAAGAAGCGGAA
>CADBRH010000065.1 GCA_902797035.1 uncultured Bacteroidia bacterium
ATAACCTGCTCACGGGAGGTAACGTTGAAGGCGACGCAAGTGTCTGAACGGAGGCCGAGTTCCTTGTAGTTGTCTACCTTGGCCTTGGAGGCGCAGTACACCACGAAGTCAGGAGCCTGGTCGAACTCGGCCTGGTTCTTCGGACGGATGAACATGTTGGTGACAAAATGGGCCTGCCAGGCGACCTCCATGATGAAGCGGACCTTCATCCTGGTGTCCTTATGGGTGCCGCAGAAGCCGTCAACAACGAAGAGCCTCTTGCCGGAAAGCTGGTCCTGGGCGATCTTCTTGACCTCCTTCCAGACCTCCTCGGACATCTCGTGATTGTCGTTAGGATATTCAGGGGTGTTCCACCAGACAGTGTTCTTGGAGTTCTTGTCCATGACGATGTACTTGTCCTTGGGGGAACGGCCTGTGAACACACCTGTCATAACGTTGATGGCGCCAAGCTCGGTGACCTGACCAACCTCGAAACCGGTGAGACCGGGCTTTGTCTCCTCATTGTAGAGAACCTCGTAGGTCGGATTGTAAAGGACTTCCTTCACTCTCTTGATCCCGTACTTGCGTAATTGCATTTTTGCCATGATTAATAAGCTATTTTTTAGAGTTAAACTAATATCCTTTTTTACTTGCCACGCGAATTTACGGAAAAAAACGTACATTTGTAATAGCGAGACTCATTCCTGCAAATTATTTGCCATAAAAGCTCGCAAAGTATTGTGATAAAACGATTTAAAATTTTAATCGGATGACGCCGGTCCAGGTGCTGAGGGATTATTGGGGATATGATGGCTTCCGCCCGTCACAGGAGGAGGTCATAAGGTCCGCGATTGAGGGGAAGGACGTGCTGGCGATCATGCCCACAGGCGGGGGAAAGTCGATCTGTTTCCAAGTCCCAGGCATGATGTCTGACGGATTGACACTCGTTGTCACCCCGCTGATAGCCCTTATGAAAGACCAGACCCGCAATCTGGAGGAGAGAGGGATCAGGGCGCTCGCTATACACGCCGGAATGACAAGAAGGGAGGTTGACCTGGCGTTGAACAACGCCGCTTACGGGGTCTGCAAGTTCCTCTACCTTTCTCCGGAACGACTCGGCACCAGTCTGTTTCAGTCTTATCTCGAGTTGTTGAATATCAGCTACATAGTTGTCGATGAGGCTCATTGCGTCTCGCAATGGGGCTATGATTTCCGTCCTGACTACCTCAAGATCGGCGAGCTTCGGGAGAGGGTAGACGCCCCGGTCATAGCGTTGACAGCCACGGCCACACCCGCGGTAGCCGACGACATCATGGACAAGTTGGGTTTCAAGGAGAGGAATGTCATCAAGAGCGGATTCGAGCGTCCGAACCTGACTTATATCGTCCGGCATGCGGAGGACAAGAACTCCCAGTTGCTGAGTATCTGCGCGGGAGTTCCCGGTACCGGAATTGTCTATGCCCGCAACCGTCTCAAATGCGAGGAACTCGCGGCGATGCTGACGGCGGAGGGTGTGTCCGCCTCGTTCTATCACGCCGGACTCGGGCAGCGCGCGCGCTCCGAGCGTCAGGAGGCTTGGAAAACGGGAAAGATAGATGTCATGGTCTGCACCAACGCTTTCGGGATGGGAATTGACAAGCCTGACGTGCGGTTCGTGGCCCACTACGATCTCCCTGACAGCCCTGAGGCTTATTTCCAGGAGGCAGGGAGAGCTGGCCGCGACGGGAAACGCTCCTATGCCCTGCTGCTTTGGAACGGGACGGACATCAGGAGGCTCTCCAAGATCGAGAGCGTCTCTTTCCCGTCCCTTGACTTCATCGGCGATGTTTACCAGAAGCTCCACGCCTTCTTTGACATTCCCTACGACACGGGGATCGGAAGGCAGCTGAAATTCTCTCTGGAGGATTTCAGCAAGAGTTATGGTATCCAGCGGGCCCCTGTCTTCCACGCTTTGAGGTACCTCGAGCGCTCAGGCCACCTGACATATTCCGAAGAGGTGGACATCCCGACCAGGGTGAGGATAATAGCTGACCGGAAGTCGTTGTATGACATAGATTTGCCGAGCCAGGAACTGGCCACCCTGCTGGATGTCCTGATGCGCACCTACCCGGGAGTGTTCTCTTTCCTTCAGACTGTCGATGAGGAATATCTCGCCGGCAAGTTGGGCTCCACCGTCCCCAGGCTGCGTCAACTACTGTATTCGCTCTCCCTGGAGCATGTCATCTCATACGTGCCGGCCGCCCATTCGGATGTGGTTTATCTTCATCACGACAGGTTGAGGCCTGGGAATGTGGACTTGATGCCGGAGCGTTTCCGGATGCTGAAGGAGAACTACCGCGTCCGCTCCCAGGCCATTCTTGATTACGCCTCCGAGACCGGTGAGTGCCGCTCCCGTTTCCTGCTCCGGTATTTCGGGCAGACCGAGACGTCCGATTGCGGATCTTGCGATGTTTGCCGCGCGAAGAATCAAAATAAATGACGTATATTTGTCTGGATGAAAACACCTCTTGGACTCATATCATTTTTCACGGCCCTGTCTCTCGCGGCCCTCATGGCTGTCTCTTGCGGCAAGGATAAGATAATCGTCGAGAAACCAGTCATTTATGATACAAACGGTCTTCCGGTCGTGACCATCAAGACCGAGAACGGGGCCGGGGTCCCTTCCGACAAGACGCAGTCAATAAAGTGCTCGATTAAGCTCGTCGATCCCGAGGGCAGATTCGAGAATGTGTCCGGAGACGGCAAGATCCATGGCCGCGGTAACGCCACGTGGGGTTATCCGAAGAAACCCTACAAGATCAAATTCGACGAGAAGCGGTCACTTTGCGGGTTCCCGGCCAACCGGGATTGGGTGCTTCTGGCTTTGTATTGCGACAAATCCCTACTCCGTGAGACCTTCCTTTTCACTCTCTCCGAATATATCGGGCTGCCTTACACTGTCCGCCACCAATTCGTGGAATTATACCTTGACGGGGACAATCTAGGGGTTTACCTCCTGACCGAGCAGGTGGAGCAGGCGAAAGAAAGGGTTCCGGCCGACAAGGACCAGGGGTATATCCTCGAGCTCGACAATTATTGGAATAAGGAGCCCCTGTACATCACCACCGATCGCGGCCATCACTTCACTTTCAAGCATCCCAAGGTCGTGGAGGAGGGAGGAATGTACGAGGGAGACGAGAGGTACAACTTCATCCTCGACTACATGAATCGCTTCGAGGCGGCCATATACGGCAACGACTATAAGGACCCGGTCAATGGTTACCGCCCGTTCGTGGACGTGTACACTTTCGCCCGCTGGTACATAATCCAGGAGATCATCGGCAACTACGACACCAACATGTACATAACTTTGCGTGACCGTTCCTCCAAGCTCGAGCTGTTCCCGGTCTGGGACGCCGAATGGAGCCTCGGGCTGGCGGGTGTCGGGACGAACGGATGGGCCACGCCCCCGCAGAAGCCTGTGATAGAAGGGAATATCAAGCGCTCGCAGACATACATTTACCAGATGATGCATGACCCATATTTCATCGGCGTCGTCAAGAGCGTGTGGGCCGGTTTGAAAACTAATCTCCCTAAGGTTAAGTCCGACATGCGGGCCTACGCCTCCTCCATCGAGAAGGCCCAGAGGGACAATTTCAAGCGGTGGCCGATCCTTAATGAATATACAAGCGTTGGCCTGGTGTTTTTTGGCAGCTGGGAGGCCGAGGTGGACTACATCTTCGACTTCTTCGACAAGAGATGCGCCTGGTTCGACTCCTGGCTCGCCACACAATGATAATCCGGATAATAAGTAATATGTTCACTGAGAAAGATATCCTCCAGATTAAAGAGAGGGGCGCCGACCTCAATCTGGTCGAAGAGCAGGTAGAGCGTTTCAAGAATGGTTTCCCTTGGCTGAAGATAGTCGCGCCCGCCACTCCGTCGAGGGGGATAAAGGTGTTGTCAGAAGCCGAGGCCAAAGCCGCCGTCGAGTATTATAAGAAAGCTGATATTCACGGCAAATGCAAATTTGTGCCGGCGTCCGGAGCCGCTTCCAGGATGTTCAAGGACATGTTCGCCGGATTGGAGAAGCTGGAATCAGGGGAGGATCTTCCCTCTGACGCCCCCGGCGCCAAGCTCGCGGCGAGGATCAAGGAGTTCGCTTTCTACTCCGAGGATATATTCGGCGAGCCTGAGGATTCCGCCGCTTACCGGGAGGCCGCGTTGAGGAAACTCCTGAAGGAGGACGGCCTTGGTTACGGGTCGAAGCCTAAAGGGGTGCTGAAGTTCCATCGCTATCCGTCCGAGGTGAGGACGGCGATCGCGGAGCATCTTGTCGAGGCGCAGGAATACATGCGTAACGCTGACGGGACCTGCGACCTTGTGGTCACAATCTCCCCCGAACATCGCCAATTATTCGAAGACGCTGTGGCTGAGGCGCTTCCGGAATTCGAGAAGCGCTATGGGGTACGCTACAACATCACTTTCACCTATCAGGACAAGTCCACCGACACGATAGCCGTTGACGACGCCAACGAGCCTTTCAGGACAGCGGAAGGTGACCTTCTTTTCCGTCCCGCCGGACACGGGGCTTTGATCCATAACCTGGACAAGGTCGGGGCCGAGCTGGTCTCGATAAAGAACATCGACAATGTCTCCCATGAGAAGTATCTTGGCGTGACATCGTTCCACAAACAAGTCCTGATGGGTGAGGCCCTCAGGCTTAGGGACAAGGTCTTCGCCTATCTGAGGAGACTCGACGAGGCTCCCTCAGAGTCCCTGTATGACGAGATAAGGACCTTCCTTGATGAGGAGTTGTGTGTCAGCGTGCCGGCGGGAGTCACGGGGGAATCTCTTCACAAGGTTCTCAGAGCCAAGCTTGACAGGCCGATCAGGGTCTGCGGGATGGTCCGTAACGAGGGCGAGCCGGGAGGAGGCCCTTACGTTGTCGAGGGGAAGGACGGTTGCTCGTCACTCCAGATCCTTGAGAGCGTCCAGATCAACAAGGACGATCCCGAGGCGGCCGCGGCGATGTCGGGGGCGACTCATTTCAACCCGGTGGATCTTGTGTGTGTGACAAGGGGGTACAAGGGAGATAAGTTCGACCTTCCCTCACATGTCGATCCAGACGCCGGCTTCATCAGCTCCAAAAGCTTCCAGGGCAGGGCTTTGAAGGCCCTTGAGTTGCCCGGGCTCTGGAACGGGGCCATGAGTGATTGGAACACCCTGTTCGTGGAAGTGCCTCTCGAGACGTTCAATCCGGTCAAGGTCGTCCTGGATCTGCTACGTCCGGCTCACAAAGCTTAACATATTGAAGAAACTATAAACATATATGTTGATATTCCTGAAACTCCTCGGCTCGATAGCCCTGCTCATCTATGGAATGAAGGTGATGAGCGAGGCTCTGCAGAAGATGGCGGGCCCCCAGTTGCGTCACTTGCTTGGCGCCATGACCACCAACAAGTTCTCCGGCGTCGCCACAGGAGCTTTGGTTACCGTAGCTGTCCAGTCTTCCGCCGCCACCACAGTCATGACGGTGTCATTCGTCAACGCCGCCTTGCTCACCCTGTCCCAGGCCATCTCGGTCATCATGGGAGCGAATATCGGAACGACGATGAGCGCCTGGATCATGTCAGCCGGGTTCTCTTTCAATATCGCCAACCTTGTCTGGCCGGCTTTCCTGATAGGAATCATCCTGATCCAGATGGGGAAGCACCGCTATATCGGGGACTTCCTGTTCGGTCTGTCCTTCCTCCTCTTCGCTCTCGGTATGCTCAAGCAGACCGGGTTGGAGATGGATCTGGCCAACAATCCCGCTGTGGTTAGTTTCTTCTCCTCGTTTGACTCGGGGAGTTATCTCACGATCATTGTTTTCCTCTTGATAGGAACGATACTGACTTGTATCGCGCAGTCCTCCGCGGCCCTCATGGCCATCACCATGGTGCTTTGCTCGACAGGGGCGATCACCATATTCCAAGGAATAGCGCTCGTCATGGGTGAGAATATCGGTACCACAGTGACCGCCAACGTGGCCGCCTTGAGCGCCAATACCCAGGCTCGCAGGGCCGCCGCCGCCCACCTCTTGTTCAATGTGTTCGGCGTCATTTGGGTACTGATAGCTTTCTTCCCGTTTGTCAGGGGAGTCTGCCGTGTAGTCGGGCTGGACCCCACCGCGGAGAGCCAGGATCCCACAAGACTCACTTTCGCCCTGGCCTCGTTCCATACATTCTTCAACTTGATCAACACCGCTGTCCTGATCTGGTTTATCCCGCAGATCGAGACGATAGTGTGCCGTATTATTAAGCCTAAGAAGGCTGAGGAAGAGGATGAGTTCCGCCTGAAGTATATCAAGGCCGGTATCATGAAGACCCCTGAGTTGTCCGTGTTCCAGGCCCAGAAGGAGATAGCGGGTTTCGGTGAGAAGATGCAGACGATGTTCGGGATGGTCAGGGAACTTTACGCGACCGAGGACGAGGCCGCTTTCGCGAGGCTGTTCGAGCGTATCAAGAACTATGAGAGTCAGAGTGACGCCCTGGAGAATGAGATCGGAAGGTACCTCGGGGATGTAGGAGACTCCCATCTGTCTGACGAGACAAAGGAGAAGATCCGCTCCATGTTCAGGCAGAACAGCGAGCTCGAGTCCATTGGCGACAGTTGCTTCAACCTCGCCCGTATAATCCGCCGCAAGAGAGAGAACAAACTCTCCTTCACCCCGGATCAGGAAGATGGCCTGAGGACCATGTTCAACCTGGTCGACGAGGCTCTGGTCCGCATGAACAACGTGCTTTCCGGAAGGAAGGAGGACTATGACATATCGATGTCCGAGGATGTCGAGCTTCGCATCAACGCCTGCCGTAACGAGTTGAAGAGCAAGAATATCCTCTCGCTCGACGCCCATGATTACAATTACAATATCGGGACCGTGTTCATCGATCTCGTAGGCGAGTGCGAGAAGACAGGCGACTACATCATCAATGTCGTTGAGGCCCGAATGGGCGCTGTCCGCAACGGGATCCGTTTCAAGGGGATCCAACTTGACACCGACAGCAAGAGGATAACAGTGGATGGAGAGGATGTCCCGTTCAGCAAGAGCGAGTTCGAGCTCCTGAAGTTCTTACTTGAGAATCCAGACAAGATGCTCTCGAACGAGGATCTTCTTGAATCGGTCTGGCCCGATGACACTGACGCGCAGTCCAAGACAGTCGATGTCAGTGTCGCTCGTGTCCGCAAGAAGATAGGGCCGTACGCCCAGCACCTTGTGGCAAGACCCGGCCTAGGGTATTGCTTCCAGTCGTGATCCTTAAGGAATCAGTTAGAAAAGCCAGCTCTTCAAAAGGAACCAGATCACGGGAACTAGAAGGGCTGGCAAATAATTCAGTGTCTTGCAGTCCTTGATCTCGAGGATGGAGAGGCCTGAGGATATGATAAGTACTCCTCCCACTATCGCCAGCTCGTTGACCAGTGTCCCTTGAAGGAGAGGACTCGAGGAGGCTAGAGTCGCTATCAGGAAGAACATTCCCTGCCATAGGAACAGGATCGGCGCAGCGAGAATCATCCCGATGCCGTAGGTCGTGGCGAAGACCATCGAGGTCACAAGGTCCAGGGTCGAGTTGGTGAAAAGGAAGGTGTTGTCTCCCTGGAGGGCGCTCATCACGGGACCCACTATCGAGAATGTCCCGATGCAGTACAGCAGGCAGGCCGAGATCAGTCCCTTGGCGAATGAGTCTCCGCCGAATCTGGAGACAAGACGTTTTGTCCTGCCGTCGATGTCGAGAGCCGTGCCGACTACTCCGCCTATCGCCAGGCTCAGGATAAACAGGACCGGGAACTCGCTTTTGGGCATATTCTGGACGAATGAGTTCGCTCCCAAGGCGATGGAGGCGAGTCCCATGGCGTAAAACATCGTCTTGCGGTATTTATCGCCTATCCCTTTCTTGAAAAGGGTCCCGACCAGCGTGCCGCAGATGATGCAGGCTGTGTTGACAATCGTTCCCAACATGACTATTCGGGAATCCTGAATCTCTCGCCAGTGTCCCTGACGATAGCGTCATTGAACTGTTGGTCGTAACCGCCGGGCTGGTCGTTGTATTTCACGATCAGTTCCCTGGCGAGGCGGTCCCAGCGTCTCATCATCATATCCGTGTAAGCGGCTGTTTTTGAGGTAAGGTAAGCGACTCTGTCGGAGGGGGTCATCCCGACCGCGTTCCCGACGACTTCCTCCTGCTCAGACGCGTAGAAGTCCTCGAGCTCATCCCTGGCGGCGATGAGATCTCCGGCCATGGCGCTGTATCGCGGATAGACCATATTGGAGACAAAATTGCACATCCAATACGCTCCGTTCTCGTTGAAAACGCCGTTTCTGTTGTTCTCCTCGGCGAAAGCCGCGGGTATCTCCCTCTCGCCGCAATAGACGGGGACATAGGCCACCATAGCGGCGTCGTCGCAGTTGAACCACATCACTCCACCCACCTCGTCAGGAAGCCAGCTCCTTAGTTGCGCGACGAGGGTGAATCCCGCTTGCGGGGAGGCTATCGGTCTCTCCCTGAAATATTTCCGTCCTTCAGACTCAAATGTCTTGGCCCTCGGCCTGACCGGCATTCCCCAAGGCCCCGCGCTGAGGTCGGCGGTCATGTCGAGAGGTGTACCCTCGTAGTGGTCTCTCATGTCGCTCATCACATCCCTGACGGAAAGTTTGGAATCAGGCTTGATCCACAGCGGCAGATGGTCGATCTTGTCGAACTCCCCGTCTAAATAGGGGAGATACTTGTCCATCTCCGCCGGGTCGGTGTGATGGCGGAAGAAACTCCAGACTCTTGCGTCGCATTGCCTCACGCCGAGGAAAGAGATCGGGCAATAGGCGTCCCTGAAACTGAAGTCGGCGTCCTTCCCGGAGAAATACCCCATCTCCCTGGCGAAGGAGACCACGTCTTTGGAATACATGCAGTTTTCCTTGTCGGAGAAGGGTATATTCCTTATCCTGCTTATGTTGGCGTGGGCGCTTATGCAGTCGTCAGGAATCCTCAAGGCCACCCAGACAGCGCCTTTCCGGCCAGGGCCTTTGCCGATCAGCTCCATGATCCACGCCTCCTCCTTGTCGCAGACCGTGAAAGTCTCACCCTCGTCCCTGTACCCGTAAGTGTCCATCAGGTCACCCATAACGCGGATAGCCTCCCTGGCCGTGGAGCAGCGCTGGAGGGCGAGCTGGATCACATTGTCGTAGCCGAGGATCCCCTCGGGGTTGACCAGCTCCTTCCTGCCTCCGAAGGTGGTCTCAACGATGCAGAGCTGCTTCTCGTTGATGTATCCGATGACGCTGTAGGTGTAATCGACCTGGTCCACATAGCCATTTATCTCCCCGGGGTGCCAGAACGAGCGGATGGCGATTCTCTCGCCTTTCGGGTGGCGTCCGGCGGGGGAGCGGGTCAGCCAGCCCGAGTAGCCGAAGGTGTCGCAATTGTAGGTGCAGATCACCGAGCCGTCAGCCGAGGCGGCCTTGCCGACGATGAGGTTCGTGCAAGCCTCGGACTGGGAATATGACGCCAGCAGCACCGCAAACGGCGCCAGGGCTTTCATCAGCGGGGATACTCTCATGGCGATTATTCTTTTACTCCTTCACTCCGGTGGTGATCACGCAGTCGGCGGGAGCCTTGATGTTGCCGTCGATGATAATCTCCCTGACGGATTCCACATGAATATGTCCGGAACTCGGATTCTTGATGGAGTCCAGGTGTCCCTTGACCGTGGCCTCTACCGTGGAATACTCAAAGGCCAGGTCGCAGTCGGAACCGAATGTGCAATCCTCAAGAACGAGGTTGTCGCAATAGCAAAGAGGCTGTGTCTCAGTGATATGGCAACGGACGAGCTTGACATTCTTGGAATACCAGGCGAGGTACTCCCCGTTGATCACCGAGTCATAAACCTCCACGTTCTCCGCCTCCCAGAAGGAGTCCTTCGAGTTGAGGACACAATCCTTGACGAATACGTTTTTGGCGTACTGGAAGCCGTAGTTGCCCTGAAGCTTGACATTCTCGAGCCGGACGTTCTCGCAGTGCATGAAAATGTAGTCAGCCCTCTCGACGACACAGTCCTTGATGTCGATGTTCGAGCAGTCCCACAGCGTCTCGGTACCTCCGGGGATCCAGCAGTCGCGCATCTTGATCCCGTCCATCCCGCGGAAGGTCTTGGGCGCGTCAATTATGGTGTTGTAAAGCTCCCCGTTCCTTGAATACCACAACCCGGAGCGAGCGCCCACGGTCAGGATACTGTCCCTGATCAAGAACCCGTCGCATTCCCAGAGGGGATATTTCCCCTCGAAGCGGCACTTGACCGCCGTGATATTCGCGGTCTCTTTCAAACTTGACTCCCCGGCGTGGATGATGACATCCTCAAGGTAGAGGTCTCTGCCTCTGTACAGCGGCCTTTCGCCACCATACTCTTTTCCGATTATTCTTTCCATATTCATGAAGTCCGTTATATCTCAGATAGTTGTAATTCTTCATCTCTTTTGCCGGTCACGTTATGCTTCATCCATTTGTCCCCGCGCAGCCTCCAGAGGAACAACAGTCCGCGGAGGTTCAATTCCGCGCACATGGCGATCCAATAGCCCTGTAGCCCAAGTCTCGGGGTCAGGATGGCCGCCAGCCCTATCCTCACCAGCCACATGCTGCAGAAGTTCATCAGGCTCGGCATAAGGGTGTCTCCGGCTCCCACGCAGCAGCCGTAGCCCACGATAGAGATGGCGTACATCGTCTCGGCGAAGGCCTCGATTCTGAGCACCTTGGCGCCGAGGGCCACAACATCCGGATCGACGCTCAGCAACCCCATCAACTGGGGCGCGAAAATGAACATCAACACGCCCAGGAATGTCTGGATAGAGGCCCCCATTGTGATCGTGATCCTTGAGAACCTCTTGGCAATCTCTTTCCTGCCGGCGCCGAGGCTTTGGCCGATAAGTGTTGTGGAAGCCTCCTCGATACCGTAGGAGGGCATATAACAGAAGCTCTCGGCGGTGATGGCGAAAGCGTTGGCGGCTATGGCTATGGCGCCGAGGGGAGCTACTATGACCGTGCTCATCACGTAGGCCCCGCGCATGATGATGTTCTGGAGCCACATCGGGGCCGTGATACCCCAGGCGTTATGGATGGTCAGTCTTCTGGGCTTGAAGGAACCTTTCTCTCCCTTGATGTTCAATTCCTTGGATTTGAACAGAACGAACCAGACCGCGAAGGCTGAGGTCACGAGTTCAGAGAGACCTGTACCTAAGGCGGCTCCGGCGACCCCCATCCCGCACACGAAGATGAAGATGTAATTGAATACCACGTCAAGGATGCACATCCCCGTGAACATTATACTTGGCACCTTCATATTTCCGCTGGCCTGGAGCATCGCGCTCGCCGCCCACCCGACAGCTCCGACCGGGATGAAAGCAGAGTAGATCAGGAAATACTTTGACGCGTCGGCGATAATCTCAGGGCCTCCTCCCAGCCAGCGGGGGAGCGGGCCGCTTATCGCTATTCCTATCGCGGCCAGGAAAATACTGAGTGTCAGCACTGACGTCAGCCCTTCCCTGAGCACTCTCCTGGCTCCCTTGAAGTCGTTGGCGCCGCAAAGATGGGCCACTTGGACAGAGAAGCCGGAGCAGGCCCCGGCGGTGAATCCGCCCAGGATCCAGGTGCTGGTGGCGATCAGCCCTATCGAGGCGGAGGGATTCGCTCCAAGGCGTCCCACCATGCCAGTGTCTATGTATTGCATGAGCATGGAGGATGTCTGCGCCAGGATGGCCGGCAGGCTCAGCATGAAGGCCAATTGGACCTGTTGGCCGAGCGTCATGCGCCGGCCGTCGCGGATCATCCCCAGTAGGGCGTCTTTTTGTCCTTTCGCCATCAATATTCCAGAAAAATACAAATATAACTATTTTTCGGCTATTGAGACAGCGACTCTGTAACCCGTGGACCAGGCCGCTTGAAGGTTGAACCCTCCGGTGACGGCGTCGACATCAAGGGTCTCTCCGGCGAAATAAAGCCCAGGGTGATTCTTGCATTCGAGAGTGTTGAGATTTATATTGGACAGCGCCACGCCGCCGCAGGTAACGAACTCCTCCTTGAAGCGGCTCTGCCCCTTGATGTGATAAGTGTCGTTTGTCAAAGTCTCAGCCAGCCTGTTAAGCCCTTTCTGGCCAGCCTCCGCCCATTTGGAGTCCTCCCTAATCTTGCTTTTCGACAGCAGGTATGACCACAGTCTTGAGGGAATACGCTCAGGATGAGAGTTATAGATATGTCTGAGCGGGTTCGTGGACGCCGTCTGAATGAGTTCCTCCCTGACAGTGCCCGCGTCCTTGCCTCCTGTCCAGTTGACAAGCAAAGTGGCGTCGTATCCGGAGTCGGCGAGATACCGCGCGGCTCGGGAGGAGAGCTTCAGGATCGCCGGGCCGCTCATGCCCCAATGCGTGATGAGCAGCGGGCCGGAGGCTTTGAAAGACGTGCCGGACAGTCCGGTCGTGACATCTTCTACCACGGTTCCCATGAGTTCCCTGACCGGACTGTCCGGGAGATTGAAGGTGAATAGGGATGGTACAGGAGGAACCAACTCTAAATCAAGGCCTTCGAATATTCCAAGGTCACTTTCCCGTGGTCGCCCTCCAGCGGTGACCACGACAGCGTCGTATTCTCCGAGCAGGGCCTTGACGCTCTCGACTTTATGATTTGTCTGAATTCTCACTCCCAACCTTCTCATCAGCGTTGTGAGGAGATTGACTATCTCCATGGCGTCTTGTGAGGCGGGGAACACGCACTTGTCCTCCTGGATGGTCAACTTGACTCCCTCCCTCTCGAACCAAGCCATCGTGTCTTTGTGATCGAAGGTTGAGAACACTCTCCGGATCAGTTTATCGCCTCTCGGATAGACTTCTTTGAGAGACGACACGCCTTCGAAAGAGTTGGTTAAATTGCATCGGCCTCCGCCGGTTATCGCCACCTTGGCGAGAGGTTTCCGGTCCTTCTCGAAGACATCGATCGTGACGTCGGGAAGCCTGCGCTTCAGCTCTATGGAGCAGAAACAACCGGCGGCTCCGGCGCCGACAACCGCGACCCTCATTATCTCTCTATGGCTCTTTTTAGTCCCGCGCGCATATTCCCGATCAAGGCTTCGGAAGTGAAAGTGGCTCCTGATACGGCGTCAACCTCAAGTTTAAGTCCTTGGGTTGGCGTGAGTCCTATCCATTTCTTCAGGAGTTTGGAGGCCTCACGTAGATATGCTGGAGTCTCCGTGTTGGGCAGCGTTATGACGTCGATAATGGTGTCTTTCCTGATACGGATCTCGACGGGTGTCGGGCCCATGTAACCCTCGATGTCCCCGCACAATGTTGTTGTGTTGATGACAACTGTCCCGTTGCCTTGGACAATCCTCGACGGGTCCTTGACAGGATTCTGCGCGGACGCCGCGCCGCATGAGAGCAGTGTGACCGCGAAGAGTATGAAAAGAATCTTCTTCATGCCGCGAATTTAATCTATTACATCCGAACTGAAAAATTAGTAACTTGCGAATAATTATAAATTGGGATGAGATGAATCGCTTTATAGCCATAATCGCGCCTCTGGCGCTCATGTTTGGACCGGGAGCGCGGGCGCAGGATATCAGCGGCCCATGGAAAGGGGAATTGGATTTTGGCTCCGCGAAACTCGCGATAGTGTTCCATTTCAATGGCTCTGAGTGCGTGATGGACAGCCCCGACCAGGGCGCCAAAGGTATTCCCGCCGAGCTTCTGTTCATTTCCGCGGATTCGGTCAGCGTCTCCCAGAAACAGCTCGGGGCCACTTTCTCAGGACGTCTTCGCGACGGGGCCATCAAGGGACGTTTCTCGCAAAGGGGGTTGACCTTGCCTTTAACCCTGACTCCAGGTGAGGTCGTCCGGTCCAGGCCCCAGACTCCTGCCGGCCCGTTCCCATACAAGACCGAGGAGGTGTCGTTCCGGAATGGCCCCAACACCCTGGCGGGGACTTTGACTTATCCGGAAGGGTGGAATGGAAGGAAAAGGATTCCTGTGGCTATCATGGTGAGCGGCAGCGGCTTACAGAACCGAGACGAGGAGATTATGGGTCACAAGCCGTTTCTGGTTATAGCTGATTATCTCGCGAGGCGGGGGATCGCCACTTTGAGATATGACGACCGCGGGGCGGGTGACTCGACCGGGGACGCCTCGAACGCCACCACCTTTGATTTCATGGAGGACGCCGCGGCTGGGATAGGTTTTCTCCGGTCGCTGGGACAGTTCTCCAAGGTCGGTGTCATCGGGCACAGCGAGGGAGGGGAGATCGCCTTCATGCTGGGGGCCAGGAAGAAAGTCGATTTCATCGTGAGCATGGCCGGGCCGGGAGTCCAAGGGGACAGCATCCTTCTTCTCCAGAACGAGAACGCTTTGCGGAAAGCGGGCCTGACCATGAGGATCACGAAGGAATATGTCCGGGACCAGATCAAGACCCAGAACAATCCATGGCTTGACTATTTCATTGATTATGACCCGGTTCAGGATATCCGTCAGGTCCGTTGCCCGGCTCTGATTCTCAACGGCGACAAGGACACCCAAGTGGACGCGGAAGTGAATGTGAAGTCTATAGCCGGGAATCTTCCCAAGAACCGTTCAGGCCGCCGTATCGCCTCAAAACGCACCAGAATCTCCGTCTATCCCGGTCTGAATCATCTGTTTCAGGAATGCGAGACAGGCCAGGCCGACGAGTACGGCAGCATCGAGGAGACCATATCCCCGCTGGCGCTCTCGGATATCGCTGAGTGGATCGGTAATCTATGATTGTGACGCTATGGTTGATAAGATAATACCAATAGTCAAAGAGGCGGCGAGCCTGATGGTCCGCTCAGGCTTCGACGTGATGGAGAAAGGGTCCGTGGTGAACCTAGTGACATCCTCTGACCTCGCTGTGCAGCGTTTCCTGGTGGAGCGGCTCTCTGTCCTGCTTCCCGGAAGCGGCTTCCTCTGCGAGGAGGATGACCTCGGAGACATATCCCATGAATATGTCTGGATAATCGACCCGATCGACGGCACCGCCAACTATGCCAGGGGGATACAGGACTGCTGTGTCAGCGTGGCCTTGTCCAAGGATGGGGAAGTGGTCGCCGGTGTGGTTTACAGCCCATGGAGAGGCGAATTGTATTGGGCGGAGAAAGGCGCCGGTGCTTTTCTTGACGGTCGCCCCATTAAGGTCTCGGACAGGCCTTTCAGCGACGGGATCCTTTGCACGGCCATGAGCGCCTACCGGAAGGATCTCGCCAAGACCTGCTATGATATTATATTCGATATCTACATGAGGTCCAACGATTTCCGTCGGTTCGGCTCGGCCGCCGTGGAGCTTTGCATGATGGCCGCCGGCAAGATTGACCTGTATTTCGAGATGCGTCTGCAGCCTTGGGATTACGCCGCGGCCGGACTGATCCTTTCCGAGGCCGGCGGGATGTCCTGCGGCTTTGACGGGAATCCTCTCAGCCTCACCAGCCCCAGCGTGACTATCGCCGCGAACAACGAGGTGAACCTTAGGGAGCTGCTCGACACCGTCCACCGTCACATGAAAGAGTTACCTTATTGAGTTATGGATCACTCTGGTATCAACGAGCGGCTCAAGGAATACATCGAGACTGAGATCATTACTCGTTACGCTTCCTTTGATCCGGCGCACAGGGAGGATCACGCCAGGGATGTCATTTCCGAGGCGTTGAGGCTCGCTGAATATTACCCGGTCGATAAGAATATGATTTACACCGCCGCGGCCTTCCACGACACCGGCCTGGTGGAGGGGAGGGAGAGGCATCATCTGGTCTCCGGCGGGATCATCAGGGAGGATCCGAGGCTGCCGGAGTGGTTCTCTCCTGACGAGATCGAGACCATCGCCCAGGCGGCGGAGGACCACAGGGCGTCCGGTAAGTCTTCTCCCAGAAGCATTTACGGGAAGATCATCGCCGAGGCGGACAGGGACATCATCCCTTTAAAGATCCTGAGGAGGACTGTGCAGTTCGGTCTCGAACATTATCCCGAACTGGACAGGGAGGGCCACTGGAAGAGATTCGTGGAGCATCTCCACGAGAAATATTATTATGGCGGCTACCTGAAGTTGTATATTCCGGAATCACGAAACGCCCCGGCACTTGAGGAACTCAGGGTGATGATCAGTGATGAGGCAGGCCTGAGGCGTGTTTTTGACGACATTTTCGATAACGAGCATAATACCAATTAATCATGAAGCGAATAACTATTCTGGCGGCTCTGGCCGTCTCCATTCTGGCGGCGGTCTCCTGCGCGAGGAAGGCTGAGAGCCAGACCCCGGCCGAAAAGGCGCTGGCGACACTTTTGGATCCGGCGTCGAAGAAGGTTCTTGTGGCTGCTCACAGGGGTGACTGGCGTAATTTTCCCGAGAACTCCATCCCGGCGATCGAGTCCGTCATCAGGATGGGTGTGGATATTGTCGAGATTGATGTGGCAATGACATCTGACAGCGTCCTTGTCCTCAGCCATGACAACTCAGTCAACAGGACCACGAACGGCAGGGGACTGATCTCGACTTACACCCTGGACTCCCTCAAGAGGCTTCATCTTAAAAGAGGCCATGGTGTGACCACTGACTCCCTCTCTATTCCCACTCTGGAGGAGGCTCTTTCTGTTTGCAAGGACAAGATCCTCGTTAATGTGGACCATGGCTGGAACTGGTTCCCCGAGGTGCTGGAGGTGGCCCGCAAGGTCGGATGCGTGGACCAGATAGTATTCAAGTCCGGCGGCACCAGAGAGGCTACCGCTGAGGCCATGAGGCGCTGCGAGGAGGCTGGGATCATCTATATGCCTATAGTCACCATCGCCAAGGACGGGACCTCGGAGACGATAGACTCCTACCTTGACGGCGGTCCGATGCCGGTAATGTTCGAGGTGTGTTTCTCCAAGGACGCTCCAGAGGTGGACAAGTATATGTCCGCTCTCCGCGATGCCGGCTCTAAGATCTGGGTCAACTCGATTTGGGGGTCGCTCTGCGGGTACAACGACGACGACAGGGCTTTCGAGAGTCCCGAGGAGGCCGAAGCGGCCTATGGAAGGCTGCTCTCGCTTGGGTTCACCGCCTTCCAGACCGACCGTCCGGAATTCATTATCGATTATCTAAGGAAGAAAGGCCTGCACGACTAGTCCAAGGCCTTCGCCAACGCCTCCCAGTGCTCGGCGGACATCCTGCCGGGCGTGAACAGGCATATTCCGGCCGCCCCGTTGTCAAGGGAGCCTCTGACCGCTGTCTCCATCTCGGAGGGTAGAAGTCCGGAGTCCTCCGGATCGACGACCTTATCTTTATTCCTCCAGTCCGGGCATATGAACAGGCCGCTCATCACGGGGACGCCTTCCGGCGCGGACTCGGCCTCCTCCTTGACTATGGTGGCGAGCCACTCGGGGCCCTCATTGTAGAAGTCATTGTAATTCATGGGGAAGAGCATGTCCACATTCCACTTGCTCCACTCCTGGCGTACCATCCAGTAGGCGTGCGACATCGGGCCGGGGAACACGTCGGCGCTGACCTTCTTGCCCTTGGCGTGGACGGCTTCCACTATCATATTCACGAGCCCGGTGACCTGGTCGCAACGGAACTGGGCCCATTCCTTGACTTTTGAGGGATCCTCGACTTCCCTGATGTCGATGCCGGTCAGCTCCTTGAAAGCGGCCACACAGTCGTCGCAGTAGCAGTAGTCAGCCGGGGCGTATTCCTCGTCCATGACAAGCCCGTATTTCTCCCAAAGGCCTCTGGAGAGAATCACGTCGGCGTAGCGGATGTAGTCGAGCTGGACATAGTCCACGTCAGGGAGTTCGGCGATCTGGGTGTAAACGCCGACAAGATATTCCCGTACCTCCGGATCGGCCGGGTCAAGTGTTTTATAGTAAGACACATAGGGGGGATTCTCATCCGAGGGTTGTCCGAGTCTGTTGACCGTGTACCACTTGTGAGGCAGGCCGCTTCTGGTCATAGCCCCGATCCAGGCGTGGTACTCGAGTCCCTCGGCGTGGGCCCTGGCGGAAGCCTCGCGGACCACATCGGCGTCACCGCTGCCCATGCAGACACCAACGACTCCCTGTGATTTCCAGAAACGATATTTCTCGGAGAGTTCTTCCATGTTCGTCTTGGAGTTTATTCCTTCCCAGACATAAACAGGCGCTTTGGTCTTTTCGCCGGCGCATGCGGCAAGACTTAAGGCCGCGGCGATCGTGAGTATGAAATGACTGATTCTCATGTTGGGTCAATTTTTCTGTAAATATATCACCTTTTTGTGAAATTTTGCTATCTTTGCATCCGCGTTAGCGAAAACAGGGGCGTAGCTCAGTCGGTTCAGAGCGCTTCAGTCACATTGAAGAGGTCATCGGTTCGAGCCCGATCGTCCCTACAGCAAGTCAACGTCGCGTTGATATCTGGATGTAGCGCAGTTGGTAGCGCACCTGGTTAGGGACCAGGAGGTCGCTGGTTCAAGTCCAGTCATCCAGACCAAGGGTA
>CADBRH010000066.1 GCA_902797035.1 uncultured Bacteroidia bacterium
ACAGCAACTCGCTAATTGTTAGACTTTTCCGTTTGCAAGAAATGCTTGAAAAACTTCAAAAACATTCCTTCGTGCCCCGGGCGGGACTCGAACCCGCACGGCCGTTTCGGGCCAAGGGATTTTCTTGCCACTATGACTTTCGCCACCATTCGCTGTTTGTGGTCCGGACTATTCCTTCACCATGGACGTTCAGTCTTTAGGTGTGTCGTGTCTAGTCTCTGCACCTTCCTCCATCAGGAGGCTTGGCTCAAGATTACCATCAGCATGACCTGTTAAGGCTTCCTTGAATTTACGACATTCTACTTCTCTCCTTTCGGACAGAGCACTCAAGTCAATCTAAGTCCCTCGTGTCTACCATTCCACCACCAAGGCGGGGCCGTCGGCGGCTAAGCCGGCGACGCTGTCGCGAAGTTAGTAAAAAAAGACGGGTGACGCTACTGGTCGGCGAGTTTTGTGTCGGTCTTGGCCTGAAAACGGGCGACATTGACGATGAAACGCTCGTGGAAGCCCTCGCCGATGACGCCCCTGGTGTCCCGGGCGACGACCTTGAAGGTAAGCCGGCGGCCGTCTATCCCGACCAGCTCGGAATCGCACCAGACCTTCATCCCCTCCGGCGTGGCGCTGACATGGGAGACGTTGACATGCGTGCCGACCGTCTCGAAACCCTGGTCCAGATAGGGCTGGACGCTGAGCCGGCAAGTCCGCTCCATCAGGGTGATCATAAGCGGGGTGGCGAACACCCGCACCGTCCCGCTGCCGATGTGGCACGCGAGAAGCTCAGGAGTGACTATCTCCTCCTGGTAGCCTTTTATTCCTAATTCCACCATAATGCTCTCAGAATGAAAGGAGTGAATTCAAGACAGCTCCGACATGACCGGGCAGGATGACATGATGGTTCCCGATGGGGTCGTTCAGGAAATATGAGACCGCCTCAGGAGGCAGCTTCACCACGATCTGGGTGCGGCAACGGTCGGTCCTGGCCTCGTTCCGGACGAGCTCGCCCTCGCGGACAAAACGCCTCGAGACGTCACCGCTCACCTTGAACACGGTCACCGGGCCCTCGGGAATATGCCCCCTGACGCCCACTCCGATCCCGGACTCGAAATGTGAGTCAAGGCCATATTCGGAGACCATGTCCAGAGGCACCGTGCAATGGGCGAACGAGACCTCCCCTGTCCGGGTGTCGATGCCGGACGGGTTGGCCTGGAAGCCGCTCACGCCGGTCACCGCACGGCCTATCATCATCGAGACCATGGTGGGAATATCACCCTCGCACCCGGCCACTATCCCTTCCGAATTGAGCCTCGCGAGCGCCACGCAGCCCGTGTTCCGGACCGATGTCAACAAGTCGAAACACCTGATTGTCAGGCCGGAAAGCCCATAGTCGGCCACCAAGGTCTTGAGGGCCTTGTAGAGCCGCCACGCTCCGGGGACGGCCTGCTTGACAGGAGCGGGTAACGGTGTCGAGGACTCGCCGCCCACCTCGCGCCAAGACTCCACGATATCGTCTTTGAGCGAGGAATACCCATCCAGCAACTCCTCCATAGGGATATACTGAAGGTTGATTCCCAGCCGGTCGAACAATGCCTCGCGGTCCACCTCGCTGGCGATCAGCCAGTCGGAAGGCTGGCCGATTACCCCGAGGGTCGTGTATTCCATAGAACGCCTGGCGGACTCGACCGTCCCGATAGACTCCAGACGGGTGCGGATATAATCAGGATCCCCGTGCAGGATCTCTCCCCTGACCCCTTGCTGACGCAGGTACGACAGTATCTCCATCGAGGCGGCCAGGGAGTTGCTCTTACCGGACGTCAGCAGCAGGATCGGCTGGCGGGAATATCCCTGAAGAGTCGGAAGCAGCTCCTTGAAAAGGCCCTCGGTCCCGCCGGTCCGGACATAGATCAAGGAAAGGTCTGTGCCATAGTCCTCATATTCCTCTCCTTTTAAGGAATATTCAAAGCCGAGAGAGTCGAGGAACTCTTTGGTCGCGGCGTCAACCGCCGCCTTGTCGTGAAGAGGAGAGGTGAGTGTGAAGATTGAGATCATGGCGGTGAGATTTGTCTGTAAAGATAGTATTTATTAACTTTCGTAGCAATAAACACCACCACACAATGAAATCCCCCAAAATCACCCCGGTCCTGGCGTTGGCATTCGCGATTTCCCTGTTGACGGGTTGCGGCGTTTCCCGCCGGGCGGTCACCATGCAGGTCGGCTCTTTCAACATCCGCTACGAGAACAGAGGCGATTCGCTTAGAGGCAACGGTTGGGGCCAGCGGGCCCCTGTCATCGCCCAGCTGATCCGCTTCCACGACTTCGAGATATTCGGGACCCAGGAGGGTAAGATCAACGCCCTGACACAGCTGAAGGGCTTGCTTCCGGGATATGACTACATCGGCGTCGGACGAGATGACGGCGGACAGAAAGGCGAGCATTCGGCTATCTTCTACAAGACGGACACGTTCGACCTTCTGGACCACGGCGATTTCTGGCTGTCACAGACCCCGGACGTCCCCAGCGTCGGATGGGACGCGGCGATGAACCGCATCTGCACTTGGGGACACTTCAGGGAGAAGACCTCCAGGAGAGACTTCTATTATTTCAGCCTCCACATGGATCACATCGGGATCCAGGCCAGGATGGAAAGCGCCAAACTGGTGGTCAATAAGATCAAGGAGATATGCAAGGGCAAGCCGGTCGTCCTTGTTGGAGACTTCAACGTGGACCAGACGAACCCTATTTACAATGTGTTCGTGGAGAGCGGTGTCCTTGAGGACAGCCACGAGATCTGCGAGATCCGCTACGCCCTTGACGGCACCGCCAACGGTTTCGATCCCAACAGCTTCACCAAGAGCAGGATAGACCATGTGTTCGTCAGTCCTGGCACAAGGGTTCTCCGTTACGGGGTGCTGACAGACACCTACCGCACCATGACCAAGGAGGCCGAGAAGTACGAGAACGGCAATTTCCCTAAGGAAATCTCCTTCCAGGCCTACCAGGCCCGCACTCCTTCCGACCACTTCCCCGTGAAGGTCGTCCTCCAGCTGCCCGAGAAGTAGCCATTCGCGGCCAGGATAACAACCATGTGCAAGGTACGGACACATCATCTTCTGGCCATCAACGGGGCTCTCTGGACGGCGATCGGGACCAAGATCGCCATCACGGGGATCAGCGACTACCTGCAGGCTCCATGGGGAAAATCCCTGCTCTGGATGATCCCGCTGTCTGTCCTGGTCTTCGCCGGTTTCTTCGTTATGTTCACCGGCGTGGTCAGGAAGTACTCCGACAGGATCCTGTCCATGCGGGCGGAAAAGATGAGCGTTTTCCGTACTTTCAGCCTGAAGGGCTATCTGATCATAGCTTTCATGATCTCGCTGGGAATCTCACTGAAATATGTTCCCGGCATTCCCCGGTCCTTCTTCGCCTGGTTCTATTGCGGCCTCGGAGCAGGTCTGCTCTCCGCTGGAATCCGTTTCCTGCTAAGATGGCTCCACCAATTGAAACAGTAACAGATGTCCATTTTCAGGCATAGCGGAAACCCTTTCGGGGCCAGTGTGACCGACAGCGAGACCATGCTGAAGGCCATCAAGGCTTTCGGGATAATCCCTTTCTTCGAGAACACGGTCAGGGGATATTCCATCGAGGAGCTGACTCCTCCCGCTTTCTGGCTGACTGACGAGCAGCTGGGACCATGGGACTGGAAGGTGGACGTGGTCCAAAGCGGTGAGATTGTCTATGGCAAGTTCCTCTGCGGAGGGAAAGCCGCCTTCGCCACCCCGGAATGGTACGCCCATCTGAGGAACTGGCGCCTCTCCCGGAGCAAGCACACGCCTTCCGAGGCCGGAGAGAAAGTGCTTGAGCTGGTCGCCTCCGAGGGTTCCGTCAACGCCCGCCGTGTCAGGGAACTTCTTGGCGTCAAGAAAAGCAAGTCGGACGCCGTCCTGGCCAGCCTGATGCAAGGCACAAGGCTGATAATCGGCGATATTCAAAGGGTTTACAGGGGACCGGATCTTGAATATAAAGGGTGGCAGACAGCCTCCTACTGCTCCCCGGAGTCCATCTTCGAGAGACCGGCGGAGGAGTTCGGCCCTTGGCGGATCGGCGGGACCACACTGAAGGTAGAAGTCTCCCCCGAGGAATCCTTGGCGAGACTATCGAATCATATCAAGGAACTGTTCCCTGACTCCTCCGGAAACGAGATCGATAAAGTGATACTATAATACGTCTGAGATAATGAATGTAGGAATAATCGGCGCCGGGCACATCGCCGGCAAGATAGCCAGAACTCTTGAATATACAGACGGGATCGACTGCCAGGCGGTCGGTTCCAGGTCGGCGGAGAAAGCCGCCGCCTTCGCCTCGGAGTTCAGGATACCAAGGGCTTACGGATCTTACAGCGAGCTTCTGGACGACCCGGATGTCGACCTGGTCTATGTGGCCACTCCCCACTCTCATCATTTCGATGTCACGATGGAGGCCATCGGAAAGGGTAAGGCCTGCCTTGTGGAGAAGGCGTTCATGGCGAACGCGGCGCAGACGAGGGCCGTTCTGGAGAAGGCCCGGGAGAGACATGTGTTCGTCGCGGAGGCGCTCTGGACCCGCTACCAGCCGGCAAGGGACATTATCAACAGGCTGATATCCTACGGGCGGATCGGCAGTGTCCGGCAGATTAGCGCCACCCTTTCCTACAGCATCGAGAACAAGCCAAGAGTCATGCTGCCGGAGCTTTGCGGAGGCGCCCTTCTTGACCTCGGAATCTATCCCCTCAACTTCGTCAGGATGGTTCGCGACAACCCTATCGAGAAGATAGAAAGCAATTGCATCCTCTCCGACACCGGCGTCGACATAAGCGAGTCCGTCTCGCTGACATTGAAAGGAGGGATAATCGCCAATATCCAGAGCTCGGCCTGCTGCGCCGGTTTCAACACCGCGACCGTGGCCGGCACCGAGGGCTGCCTTGTGGTTGACAACGTGAACAATCCCCAGCGGATCAGGATCTACGCCAAGGGCGGGATATTCAAAGAGGAGATAAGAGTTCCCGACAGCATATCAGGCTATGAATATGAGTTCCTCGCCTGCCGTGACGCCATCGAAAAAGGTCTCGTGGAGGCGCCCGAGATGCCTCACTCCGAGACCTTGTTCCTGATGGAGCTTATGGACTCCCTCCGTAAAAAGTGGGGAGTCCGCTACCCGATGGACTAGCTATTCCAGATAGATATTCCTGAAAGCCAAGGGACCGCCCTCGCTCTGAAGGGCGATATAGCCCGTCTTGTACGAGAGCGTGGCCTGGTTCTCCAGGCTTCCGTTGATGTAGATCATCATCTTGTCGCCCCGGCAGATGATCTCCGCCCTGTTCCATTCCCCGTCGGGAAGCTCGATAGCGGCGCCCGTGTGGACCCTCTTTTTCATCGGGAACTTCACGGCCGGATCGTAAGGGACCTCGGCGATCCTGGCGCCTCCCAGAGAGACGACGTCACCGGCCCTGCCGGCCATCAGCTGGCACTCGTAGGCCGTGGGCCAAACCTTGTCACCCTCCTGGATCCTTTGGAATATGCCGCTGTTGGTCCCGGCACCTATCCATTTCCACTCCACGTGGAGGGAATAGTCGCCGTACTGGCGGGCTGTCCTGAGATAGCCGTTGGGCTTGCCGGAAACCACTATGCAACCGTCCTCGACCTTGAAGACAGGCTCCTCGGACTCCTCCTCGGTGACAGGCACCCAACCGGTCAAGTCCTTGCCGTTGAACAGGACAGTCTTGCCCCCGTCGCCGAAAATGTTGTAGATAACCGTGGGCCGTGAGGCGCGGGTACTCATGGTCGGGAACCACATGTCATCTACGGTGAGACCGCACTCACGGGTCTTGTCGATGCTGTACTCAAGCCTGCCGAAGTCGGCGTCGACATTGTTGGTCCCGTAAGTGAACTTGATTCCCCGTGCCTTAGCCTCCCTGATTATGTACTCGTTGGGAATCTTGTAGCGGGCGCTGATCTCGAGGGCGATGCCGTTCTTCTCCATCACGTCAAGAACCTTGGCTACCCTCTCCGGAGTCCACATCTCGTCGAAACGGTCGTTCAGGAAGTCCGGAAGGAAGAAGGCGTTGGCGAATATGTCCGCCGGCTCGTTCGAGAGAATCTTGACCGTCTGGTCGACTATCAGGTCCATGTACTTCTGGTCCGAAAGCCCGTCGGGAAGGACCTCCTCGTTCCTGTAAATCCTGGAGATCCTACCCTTGTGATCGACAATGGTCATGGCGTCGGTGAACAGGTAGTCGAAGACCCCGAGGACCTCAGGGGAGAAGTCGGCCGTCCATTTGCGGCCCTCTCCCTGGACTCCCCTCAAGAAAGGAAGGTCCTTGACCTCGTCGAAATACTCATAAACCTCCTCGTCGGAGGCGAGCATGCGTCCGACTCCGCCGGCTCCGGCGTTGGGGGCAACCCCGTAGTTGATCCCGTAGTTCATCGACATCGCGTGGGCCATCTCCGCGGTCAGACCTCCCTTGAGGTGGACGTGCCAGTCAATGACCGGGAAGTCCTCCTGCTGGAGCCTGATCGCCCTGTCGGTGGTCTCGTCCACCGGAGGGAGGGTGTCGGCCGGATTGACCGCGTCAGGACCGAGCTTCTTGACTGTGACGCCACGAAAACGGACAGTCCCCTTGTCTCCCTTGACGCTCACCGCTCCATGCCCGAGACGCGTGTTCTCATACTGGGGAAGTCTCCAAGGCTGGTCCGGCTCGGTGTAGCATACCACATCGACGCCCTTGACCTTGACGGAGATATTCTTCCCCCGGACGGCTATCTCGAGAGGAGTCCACTCTCCCTCGTCCTCCAAAGCCCTGTAAAGGTTTCTCACATGAAGCAGCGAGCCTGTCTTGACGGTGCCGTCGATCGGACCTCCGTGGATGGCCACCTGGTAGCCGCTTCCCGAGCCGTCGTCGTGGAAAGCGACCTCGGCGACGGATCCTTCCTCAGCGAGGAACTCTCCCTGAAAGAGGAAGTTCCCGACATCTCCCTTGAGCTGGCGGGAGGAGCCTTCAGAGACTGAGAACTCCTTGCCGCCGCAGGATAGAAGCGTCGCGGCGGCGAAGACTGATATTAGATAACCAGCAAATCTCATAAATCTATAAATCAATTATTTCCGGTGAATGAAAGAATATTTGAGATGACCTCTTCCGGCTCGTCGGTGATGGACAGGATCAGATTCTTGTACACACCTCTTGCCATAAGGTCCTCCAAGAGAGGATAGACCGGAATGGTCTCGCTGAAGAACTTCGTGTCAAAGAACACCATAGGGCTGGCGTACCCGAAAGAAGTGTAGTGGTTCTGGGCGGCGTCCTGGAATATCTCCTGCATAGTTCCCGCTGAGCCGGGAGAGTAGATGATCCCGCCCTTCGATATGGACAGCAGAATGTCCTCCCTCATGCTGTTCATGAAATACTTGGCGATGTCTGTGGCCAAAGGAGTGGACGGCTCGTGTCCATAGAACCATGTCGGGATGCCCAGACTGCGATAAATCTCCTGAGGATATTTCTTCCTCACCTCGAAGGCTGTCCTGAGCCAGCCCGGATCCCTGAAAGTCGGTGCGACGGAAAGCATGGCCAAGGCGTCCTCCAGCTCTTCCTGACTCTTGCCGGCCATCCAAGCCCCGAGATGGGTCGCCTCCATCGCTCCGGGACCACCTCCCGAGGCCATGATCTTGCCCCTCTCGGTCAGCCTCTTGCTGATGTAGGCCAGCTTCCGGTAAGACTCGTCGGTCCGCCTCAAGGCGTGGCCACCCATCACCGCGACAATCTGCCTCTCGTCAAAACGGCTCAGGAAGTCGTTCATGGCCTCCCCAATGGCGTGATCGTGGAGCGAGCGTCCAAGGGTCTCCCTGATGTTGTCCGTCTCCTTGCCTTTCTGAATATAGTCCGAGTAGACCCTGGAGTCGAAGCAATTGGCGAAAGTGTCCTCGTCCTCGGGATCATAGCCCTCGTAGAGGCACTCGGCGTTGTACAACTTCCCGCGGAAGACGCTGTACGGCATCCCCATCCTGGGGAAGACAAGGCAAGACGACCCGATCCCGTCCTCCATCTCTGTCGGGATCTCGCACCCGAAGAAGAAGCAATCTGAGAAACGATGCCTGGCGGCCACGTACTGCGGCGCGCGGTTGAAATCTATGTATTGGAACACATAGTGCATGACAAGGCCAGTGCCGTCCGGCGCGGGCAGTTTATCCAGAGACTCTATCTGCTTGTAAGAAGTGGTAGTGAACATAGACCGGTCGCTATTCGTCAAACAAAGGCTGGAGATACTCGCCTATCCTGTCGAGCCAAGTGTAACTTCCAGTGCCCGGAGATGCGTTCTGCTGGAAGCAATGGGGGCGCAGCGCGAGAGTATGAAGCTCGCTCTGGATGCCCATCGCCCGCATCTTCTCCCACGCTTTCACCGAGTTCATGGACGCCCATCCGTCGGCGTCGCCATGGATGAACAGCATCGGGGCGGTGTCCAGGTCGAAGGAGAACTCAGGCACGAGGAAAGCGGAGTCCTCGTTGCCTCCACCGGTGTTAGGGACATCGATCCCGTCGGTGAGAGAGTAGGCGGGATATATCCCGACTCCCCACTGGACCTTGCAGGAGACCTTGTCGATGTCGTCGATGGGATAGTATGACTTGTGCCTCGACGAGGTAACCCCCATCAGGGTCAGATGTCCTCCGGCCGAGGAGCCCATGATCCCGATATGGTCGGGATCCAGGCCCTTCGAGGGAGCCTCGCTACGGACAATGCGGATGACTCTCTGGAGATCCTGCCATGCGGTCGTGTGCTTCGCTAGACCTGTCACAGGCCTGGGGGTGCGGTATTTCATGACCACCACCGCCATACCTTTCTCGTTGAGATAGCGGCGGGCCGGCGCGACCTCGAACCCGTCGGGGTCGTTCCCGGTGTAGGCTCCTCCGGAATAGATGATCTGGATGGCCTTGGTCTTCAACACCGCCGGAATATGCCACTCGAGATACGGCTTGCACTGGTTAGGCTGGGGGTCGGGCATCTTGCCCTCGGGCCAGACATCCTCAACGGTCTTGGTCACTCCGGGAATGTCGCTGGGGAACCTGTCCATGATTTTCTCCGGCTCCGGGACGGGACCGAGGAAACCCATCTGGGTCATGAACTCGATGGCCCTCTCGAAACCGAAGGCGCCATGGCCTTTCCCGGGATAGAGGTGCAGCTCAGCGGGAATCCCCATTCTGCGCAACTGCCTGTAAACCAAGGTGGAAGCGTTCGGGGAATATGGATCCAGACCCCCGTGATGAAGACTCATCGGGCAGGTCTTCTCATCGAACTTGAAAGCGTCGCTTAAGGTCACGTCCGTCCCGTAGCCCTCGCGGAGGGAGGGAGTGCCGGTCTCGCCGTCGGTGGTGGCGTATGCCGGGGCGTTGACTATCGCCCAGTTGATGTGGCAGGGAATCTCGTCTATCTTGTCGATCGGCTCGTAGGCGGGGGTCTGGGAGCTGGTAGCCAGCATCAGAGCCAGATGTGAGCCGGCGGACATCGACACGGTGCCTATCTTCTCCGGGTCGAAGCCTCTTTTCGCCGCCTCGCTCCGGACCAGCCGGACAGCCCTCTGGCCGTCTTCCCAGGCGGTCTGGTAGATCGGCAGACCGACAGGGCGGGGGGTGCGGTAAACGAAATTGACGCACTGCACACCTCTCTTGGTGAGTTCCTTGTGCCAATAGTCGATCAGACCCACATCGCAGCAGTTAAAATACCCGCCGCCGGAAATCAGAATCATGCAGGCCCCGTTCCTCACAGACTCGTCAGGCGCCTCGAACCATTCAAGATAAGCCACCTTGTGCTTCTCCGGCTTGAAACCCTTCTCGGAAACCTCGTTCGTCATGGCGGCGATCTGGTGATCCTGGGCGTCGGGCATCTTCCCCTTGGGCCATACACTCTCGCGCTCCCACGCGAAAGCGTTCAGGGAGCATAAAACAAGAACTAAAGCGAAAAACCTTTTCATATTGATTGAGATAATTTTCATTCTGCCGCGGTGATGTGCCAGACCGCCGATGATTTCGGTTCCGGCAGGACAATCTTTATTCCCTCGGCGGCGAGCGACGCTCCCGTCCTGGCCATCGTCTCACCGGTGTCCTCATTGACCAATGAATATTCCTTGCCTGGCTTGAGGAACTTCAGGCGGGCGACATATTCAGGCTCCTCGCAGGTCTCCTGACGGAAGGCCTCGAGAACCGCCTCATCAGTCACCCTGTCGTGCCAGGCGATTGCGGTCCAATGGGAGTCGTCATCATGGCGACGCCAAGGGGTAAGAGGATAGAAGTCCTTGACCAGCAAGTGGTTGTACTTCTTCCACTCTCCGAAAGTTGCCCTGAGGCGGTCATAATCCAGCTCCACGTCATGGGTGAAGACCTCGGAGAGGTTATAGACCGGAAGCCATGACGCTCTGGTTACATAGAATGTGCTGCCGCCGGCCATCCCCGGCTCAAGCTCGTTCTGAGACTCTTTGGTGTTGGCCCCGTGGAACGGGATCCAGCGGTTGTATGAGGTTGTCATCGACAACCGCAACGCCGTTGTCGTGCGGTCCGCGTCGCTTCTCATGAACGGAAGGCTACGGCGCAGTGACTCTATGTCGTTCCGGCCTCCTCCCGAGGCGCAATTGTCTATGAATGTGCACTTCCCGTTCGCGGCGCAAAATTCTATTATCCGGTCCCAGAGCTCATAATGCCCCTGGATGGCCAGATTCTCGGTGATTCCTTTACGGGGTAGCCCTGTCTTCTCGGCCTCCTTGGCGTCGAAACCCGTCCAGGCCTTGACAGGATTGGAGTTGTTATCCTCGCGGAAAAGATCGACACCGTTCTCGCCCATCATCTTGGTGATCCTGCCCAACGTCCACTCAAGGCAATCGGGATTACCAAGGTTGTTGGTGTAGCGGTTGCCCCTGTTGTAATCGGCCCATTCAGGGTTATAGCCGTAGTTCCTGGCTAGATCCTCCACGTCGCAGACACTCTCAGGCTCGAACCAGGTCAGTACCTTCATCCCTGCCTTGTGGCAGGCCTCGTTGGACTCAAGGAAGGTCTTGCCGGGCCACTTGACGGTGTCCAGCTCCCATGTGCCGACGGTCCCGTACCAGTCGGTGGGGACGGTCTCTCCCCGGGGATCGAGGTACCACCCGGCGTCGAACCACCTGAAATCAGGGACAACGTCCTCATAGACAAGACGTTCCAGAGTTCTCTTCCAGGTATAGAACCTTTCCGAGATCGAACCGTCCGAATTGGGAAGCCCGGTGTCCCCTGCGAAACAGGTGGTGGAGAACGGTTTTATCGGGTTGCCCTGGGCGTCCGCCGAGGGCATATTGTACTTGATGAACCACTCCCTCCAAAGGTTTGTGGCGTCGTCCCTGTCCCGGCCTTTGTAAGGAAGCATGACAACCAGCGCCGAACGGACTTTCTCCCCGGGCATCAGCACCGAGTCAAATCCGTTGCAGTTGCCCGCTGTCCAACGAGTGAGGTCCCCCTTAGACTCGAACTCGGAGCTCCAGGTGCCGGCCCAGCCCAACGCCATCAGAGTCCCTCCGTCCCCGTGGACGAGGTCGAAATACGGGAAGACGATATGTGTCGCCCTGCCGTTTGATGACACGAAAGAGATTGTCGTGTCCTTCAGGGGCGTCTGGTAATCGGCGTAAAGGTTGGAGTGGTCGCCCAGGCAGCCGCGGATCATCGGGTCGGCCCCGTCGAAGTCAATCATGGCGCTCGTGACCTCTTTCAGCTCTCCGCTCGGAACCTCGCCGCCATTCTCGAACCATAGGGTATATTCAACCTCCCCGAACTCGGCGTTGTATAATGCCTCGAATCTCGCGAAGACCTGACTGTCGAGACGGAATACCGCCTCCAACGACTTTCCGGACGGAACGTCAGAGGTCGTGTTGGAAACCACCTCCAGACCTCCGAGGCCTTGACGCGCCACACCGTCATAAACAAATGATACCGGGATGGAGGAAGGATCGTCCGCCCAATTCCCGATCATGGTCCGGCCGGTCTCAAGATCGGCGCACGGACGGTCGGTCGGCGTGATGACCGAAACCCTGTCACACCCTGAAATAAAAAAAACGCAAACAGCTAGGAACGCGGCAACTCTTTTCATCACGAAATAATGTGGTTATTCAAAGATAATCACTATTTTTATATGTTGTCTTATTAAAATGACCGAAAAATGAAAAAGATCCTATCACTGGCTTTCATCCTCTTTGTCCTGCCCGCGCTTTCGGCGAAGGCCGGCAAGATTGTCACCGACAGCCTGCGGAGCCAGATCCTCGGCGCCGAGGTGAAATACAACGTCTACCTGCCTGACGGGTTCGATAAGTCCGGCAAACAATACCCTGTGGTCTATCTTCTCCACGGTCTTTACGGCACCTACCAGGACTGGGAGAAGACCGGAAGGATGCATGATGTGGCCGACGAGCTGATCCGTTCGGGAGAGGCTAAGGAGATGGTCATCATCATGCCGAACGCGGGGCATCCGGACATCCATAACGAGTGGAACGGCTATTTCAACATGCCGGGTTGGAACTACGAGGACTTCTTCTTCAAAGAGTTCATCCCTTCGGTGGAGAAGAAGTACCGCTGCGTTGGAGACAAGGGCCACAGGGCCATCATGGGCCTGTCCATGGGAGGTGGCGGCAGCACAGTTTACGCCCAGAGGCATCCCGACATGTTCTCGAGTTGCTACGCTATGAGCGCCTGGCTCGACCAGCAGATCAGGGAGGAGCAGGACGACTCCAAGAAAGACAAGTTCTACTATACCTGCAAGGCCGTGAGGGAGCATTCCGCCCTCGATTTCATTGACAACGCCGACGACGCCACCCTGGAGGCTCTCCGCGGCGTGAAGTGGTTCTTCGACTGCGGAGACGACGACTACCTCGTCACTCTCTCGTTCAACCTCCACATGAAGATGATGGCCAAGCGCGTCAAGGACGAGCTCCGGGTGCGCGACGGGGTGCACAATTGGGAGTATTGGCACACTGCCCTCAGGCTCTCCCTCCCGTTCGCCTCAAGGAATTTCGACTAAAACTATAATCATCATGCGTCATCTCAGACTACTCCTTATCGTCATCGCCGCCCTAATCTCATCCGCGGCGTCAGCGCAGCGGGCGAAACTCACTGACAAGGAACTTTACGATGTCATCTGGGGGATGGGATTGATGTATCCTGACGGATTCACTCTGGACATCAACACTTTGAGACAGCCGGACAGGGGCATCATGGTCTCCTATAGCGCCACCCAGAACAGCTTCGACAAGAAGAGCATCCCCGCCGTGGTCAAGCACGCCAAGGAGCACAACAACCTCGTTGGAGGCTGGTACAACCCTGAGAACGGCAAGTATTATTTCGACTCCACCCGCATGTTCCCCGAGGACAGCCTCACGGCGGCCATCGAGTTCGCCAGGGAGAACGGGCAGCACACGGTGTATGACGCGGGGAAGGGCATCAACATCAAGACCAACTATGAGCAGAAGGACTGCCGGATCATCTTCGACTGCGACATGGGGTCCTCAACGGACGACCTTTTCGCCTTGATGCTCCTCTACCGCTACATGGACATGAAGCGGTGCGACCTGCTTGGTGTCGTGGTTGACCGCATGGGCGCCGCCAACGCGGACGCCGTGGACGTCATGAACAACTTCTACGGCTATCCTGACATCCCCATAGGCCTGGAGAGGGCCGGCATCAGGGACCCGAAAGTGTTCATCCCCTACCACAACGTGGCCTACGCCCGCACCGAGGACGCCGTTCCGATATTCAAGCAGACCTATAAGAGTCCCGAAGATTATCCCGAAGGTTATAAGCTTTACCGCAAGCTCCTGGCGGATCAGCCCGACCACAGCGTGACCATCGCCTCCGTGGGTTTTGTCACGAGCTTGAGCCGTCTCCTGCAGTCCGGCCCGGACGAGTATTCCCCCTTGAACGGGGTGGAGCTTGTGCGCCGGAAAGTGAACTCCCTCTACACCATGGGCGGCGTCTTCGGCGATGCGGTGGAACCCGACTACAATTTCACCCAGGCCATCGACTTCTCGCTGAAGTTCTTCGAGCTGTGGCCCAAGGAAATCGACATCATCTTCTCACCCGGCGAGGTCGGAGACCCCCTGGATTACCGTCCTGAGCAGGTGATCGCCGACATGGACTGGACTGACGCCCACCCGATCAAGTGGATCTACCAGAACGTGCAGTGCGACACCGGCCAGAAGATGTGGGATCCGCTGGCTGTCATCAACGCCGTGGAGGGAGATGACCTCTACACCCTCTCGCAGCGCGGCTGGGTTGAGCTCACCCCGAAGGGAGAGACGATCTTCACTCCGGACCCGAAGGGCAACGCCCGCTACCAGTTCCCCGGTGACCAGAAATGGTGCGACACGGTGCTGAGGTACCTGCGCCTGATGGCCATCCAGCATTAGAGCGAAGATGAAAGCGATTCTGGCTTTCTCCCTTCTGGGAGCGTTGCTCTCATGCGCCGATCCTGTGAGTAACAGGCGTGTGAAGAACGTCCCAGGGGAGACTATCCGGGAATATGAGCGATCATATTCCGGCACCATGATGTGGTACATCGAATGGTTCCGCGTCGACCGGGGGGAAGACGGCAAACTACGGCTGGCGTATTCCTACAAAGGCCCGGAGATCACCATCATCCGCTGTCCCGACGACGCCCTGATGATAATCGACGGCTTGGTCCGGGAATATAAGCTCTGGAACCTGAAGAACTCCTACGTGCCGAGGATGAGAATCCTTGACGGGTACATGTGGAGCACATACATAAGATACGAAGAAGCCTCCATCTCGACAGGAGGCTCCAACGCTTGGCCGCCGAAGAGACTCTCCGACGGCCTTTCGGCCATCGATTCCTATGTGAAGTCAATCATCGACGCCTCCGGGCCGGAGGACGTGATTGGGACTGACTCACACAAGAACCGGTAGTGTACTATTCTTTGTAAAGTCCCTCGCGGGAGAGCTGGTGGTCGAGGTTGGCGAGACCATAGACCACAACGGCGGTGACAAGCGCCGAGTGCTCCATGTACTCGGGAATCACCTTGTTGTAGATGTCGCGCTCGGTGTGCCAGATCTCCTGGTACTCGAATTTATATCCTTTAGGGTCAGACTCCTGGAAGCCTATGGTCGGGACACCGTTCATCGCGAAATATGCGTGGTCGCTGCCGCCGGCGCTTGTCGGGCGAGGCTGGGCGGGGCCGGGCCTCTTGTTGACAGTGAAAGGAATCTCTGGGTTCAGATCCATGAGGGGCTTGCAGATCGAGACATAGTCGTCATACATGGCGGGAGTCACAGAGACACTGGTTGACATCAGCGGGCCGCCGTCCCTGTTGATGTAGTTTGAGATTTTCTCCAACGGGACGGTCTTGTTCTCAACAAAGAACTTGGAGCCGAGAAGGCCATACTCCTCACCGGTCCAGATGCAGAACATGACGGTGCGCTTGGGTTTCGCGCCGGCGGCGGCCAGCAGCCTGGCGGCCTCGAGGTTAAGGGTGGCGCCGTTACCGTCGTCAACAGCTCCGGTACCGTTGTCGTAAGAGTCAAGGTGGCCTCCGCTGAGCACATACTCATTGGGGTACTTGGTGCCGCGCATGATGCCGATAATGTTGTTGTACTTGACCGGGCCGCGGAAGAAATGGTTGCGGATATCGAACTCAAGCAGGAATATGTCTTTGCGCTCGACCTTCTTTTTGATGATGTCGAACTGGGCCTCGTCAAGGATGATGTCGCAGACCTTGGGAAGGTTCTCCATCGTGATGTTGTAGCAGTTGGCCCTGTCGTACATGACCCTGAGAGGCACGGCAGCGGAACGGATGAAGCCGGCCACGCCAGCCTCGACCATCTCCTTGTAGAAGAGGGCCGTGGTGGGCTCATATTTCAGCATCTCCTTCGGGGCCTCGTCGCGGTGGGTCATGTTGTAACGACGGATCTCCATGTTCTGGCGGTCAATCTCCTCATTCTTTTTCATCACCTCGGCCCTCTTCTCATTGGCGGCGTCGGACCAGTCGATGGCCATGCCGTTGGAAGGGGTATCGAGAAGGACCCAAGCGCCCTTGAGAGCGCCCTTCATGCCTTCGAACTCACGCTTCGAGTGAGGCTCAATATACACGGGACCAGTCTGCTTGCCATGGGTGGGCGCGGTGTAGGCGGGAGTCCCGAAGTGCAGGTTCATCCCGTCCTCGCTCAACATACGGCCATACCAGGGACCGCGGTCGAAACCGACATTGATCTCTCCGGCTTCCTGAACCATGACCTCATATCCCCAAGACTCAAGCAGTTCCTTCGCCCAGGCCTCGGCGTGGGTAAGGGCAGACGAGCCGACGGGACGGCCGCCGATGTAGTTCGAGAGGTGATCGTTGAGATTCATCACCTGATTGTCAGTCTGACCGATCTCGATGATCTTCTTTACCGTCTTGTCCTGGGCCGAAGCCATCGCGGAGACGCATAAAGACAGCGTCACCATCAACCAAAAACTTACGATTCTCTTCATGATGTATTTAGATTTGTTTAATGATTATTCTTGGGTATAAATTATTATTCTTAAGGCCTATATGGAATATCCGATGTTTTAACCGCGACATTAGTATAACCATACAAGCGTAATACTTCTTGGATATTCTCTTTGACAGCATTCATATCGTTGTTCGGTCCGATAATCACTTCAACTATTGGCAAAGTTGTTTCGCTGAAATCAAAATTTACAAATGGAATAATCCGGCTATTACGAGGAAAAAACCTTATGTGTTTTGAGCGGCTGGAGGGTTCTTGCATCCAATACAACCTGTATTCCTCTTCGCTTTTGAAATATTCACTCTTCGCGTCCTGACAAGTCAGGAATATCTTATCGCTCCTTCCATTAAAGAAATAAAGATTATTATCTCTGAACTCCTCCGGAGTCTCACCGGTGGCTTTCTTTTCTCTGATAAACTCATTAATCATTTTGGTGAGCATACCTTTTACTGTTTGCTTGAGTTTAGGCAAATTATAATTGACCTCACCATAAAGCAAGCCGGAAATCATCTGATTCGATTTACTATTATCTATGATTTCTTTTCGAAGTTTTTTCTCATCAAAGCCTATACTTACACCCTTAAAACTATCGCCGTACATATGAAACTGATTTTTATCGTCGGCTAGCCTAGTAAAACTAGTAATATAGCACTCCATAACCTCCGGCTTCATATATGACTTCACCCTATCGCCAATTAAGTCTAAATAATAATTAATCTCATCAAAGAACGGCTCCTTTTTATAACGATCTCTCAATTCTATCACAGCCGAAGAAAACACTTCGTCCCAAACCTTTCCTTCTTTAGCGTCATTCAGAAAACGGAGGTCAGTCGCCCGTATTTGTTTTGATTCTAAAATGGCCGCTAACGTGTTAATACTCGCATAATGATATACTATCTTTCTATTATTATCGACCTCGTCGGGAACAACCAACTTATTGAGCAATTCGTCAATTTTTTTCTCTCTTTGTCTTTCTAATCCATATCTATGATCCGCGGTAGTGTCTTTTTCTCCATAAAGTATTTGCAAATCAATTTGTTCTTCTATGTATATCTCATAAAGCCTTAGGATTTGAAAAGACCAAAGATTCTCCAAATCCTTCTCAATTGTTATTTCTTCAGTATCTGTTTCTTCTCCAACTTCGTTTTCTTTGCTTTCGCTCTTCTTCTTTTTGGCGCTGACTTTAATCAGCAGTCGCCAGCTTTCCTCACCGCCCTTATCTGGAATCACAAAACGATACTCAGAGCTAAAAGACGAAACAGTTAATCCAAATAACAATGGCCAGTCGAAATCATCTTTTAACTCTTCAGGTACAAGTAGACCTGCCTCAGGATAATGCTGTATACATTTTGAAACATACTCTGTATACCATATCTGTTTTTTGATATCTGGTTCTATTCCTCCATATAGCTCTTCATATTTATCGATTTTCCCTTTCTTAACTTCATTCTCGCGTAACTCCTCTATGAATGAGGCAAAATCGAATAAGTAACCCATAGCACAAGAAAAAAGAATAAATGTTAAGTCCCTTCTACAAAAATAGGAAAAAGAGTAATAAAACTGAATATAAGCCAAAAACTATTGCCATAAATTTCAATATGTTATAATTTTGTATATAATCATTATCATCATAAAGACTATATGCGCAAATCACTCTATATCATTTTATTAGCGACTTTGTCACTGACGATGACAATGACGGGATGCCGTGGGGAGAAGAGCGGTCTGGTCGGGACGGAGAGCGTGATCGCCATGTCACCGAAGCCGGACAGTGTTTTCCTTTACACTCCGGGAATAGTCGAGGGGTTTGACGGGCGGCTTGTCGTGTCCGTCGATTTCGGCGGCCCGGGCACTTATATTCTCGACGGGCCGAAGTCGGACTTCGGGGACTACAAGGCGGGAAACCAGATCAGGGTTTACCTGTCCGACGACAACGGCAAGTCTTGGAGGGAGACCCCGTCCCGGATCCCGATGATGCATGAGATTTTGTTCAAGGCCGGGAAGTCTTTGTACATGATAGGACACTCAGGAAGGCTTCTCATAACAAAGAGCGACGACAACGGCGAGACTTGGAGCGACCCCTCCGTCCTTTGTCCCGAGCCCAGATGGCACCAGAGCTGCACACCCGTGGACATCCACGACGGCAAGGTCACCCTAGTCTATGAGAAATGGATCTCCGAAGACCATAAATGGCCCGGTGTCGGCCCGGTACTGATGCGGGCCGACGAGGACGCCGACCTGACCGGTTCCGGAAATTGGAGATTCTCGGAACTATATGATCCTGACGAGGATATGGAGGCCGCCAGACCTTCAGGGATTCCTGTTGTAGGAGTTGGCCAGCCCGGTCTGCTCGAGACAAATGTCGTCCGGGTGTTCGACGAGAATAACCCGTTTTATGACCCTACGGGAAGAAGCGTGGTGCTGATGATGAGGGCTAACACCGGATTCCCGGACATAGGAGTGATGATGAAAGGCGTCGAGAGAGAGGACGGCAGCCTCGCGGTCGAGAAACTTCATTATAAGAGCGGGGAGATGTATTTCGCCCATATTCCCGGGGCCGACCTGAAATTCTATGTGGTCCACGATCCCAAGACCGGCCTCTACTGGCTTCTCCATTCCCAGATCGACGGGATCATGAATGGCCGCCGTCGCCTTGCCTTGTCATTTTCCCCGGATCTCCTGCGCTGGACCTTCGCCGGCCTGGTGGCCATCGGCCCTACGGACCATAGCGCCCGCCACTACGCCACGATGATCATCCGCGGCGACGATCTTCTGATCGTGAGCCGCTCAGGGGACGAGAACGCGAGGAACGCCCACGACGGTGACATGGTCACGTTCCACAGGGTGAAGGATTTCAGAAGATTGAGCGCTACCTCCTTGCCAGGAAGCACTGGATAGTGTTCGACATCAGGCAGCAGATCGTCATCGGCCCGACTCCTCCGGGAACAGGGGTGATGACCGATGCTTTGGGCTCGACAGAGGCGAAGTCCACATCGCCGCAAAGTTTGCCGTTCTCGTCGAGATCCATCCCCACATCAATCACGGCGGCCCCTTCCTTGACCATGTCCCCGGTCACGAACTTCGCCTTTCCGATAGCGGCGACAAGGATGTCCGCCTGACGGGTAATCTCGGGCAGGTTGGCGGTGCGTGAGTGGCAGATCGTGACGGTGGCGTCGCGGTCAAGCAGCAGTTTCGAGATGGGAAGGCCGACGATCTGGCTGCGTCCCAAAACGACAGCTCTTTTGCCGGCTATCTCGCAATCAGCGGCTTCCAGCAGTTTGATTATTCCCATGGGGGTGCAAGGGATGACGCAAGAGTTGTTAGGCCTCTTCTGCCACAGGGCGGCGGTGTTAAGGGGATGGAACCCGTCCACATCCTTCTCCCTGGAGATAGCCTCGATGACTTTTGTCTCGGAAATATGCCTGGGCAATGGAAGCTGAACGAGAATTCCGTCCACCGAGTCATCGGCGTTCAACCCGGCTATCTTGTCGAGGACCTCTTTCTCAGAAGTCTCCTCAGGCATCCGGAAAGTGGTGTGCTTGAAACCCACCACGTCGCAGGCCTTCTCCTTGTTCCGGACATATGTCTGACTTCCCGGGTCATTCCCGACCAGGATCACCACAAGATGAGGCACCCTCCCGTACTTCTCGGGGAATGTGGCCACCTGTCCGGCCATCTCGGCCTTCAACTTGGCCGCAAACTCTTTGCCGCTTATCACCATCGTGATTCGTTTTTGATTGATTATAAATATCTTATAAGACCCAATGACCGATATCAGTCCTGTAGAAGAGATTGTCGCAATGGATCTTCCTGACCGCCGCGAGGGCCTTGTCCCTCGCCACCTTCAGATCCGCTCCCGAACCCACTACCATCAGCACACGACCACCGGCGGTCGCGACCTGCTCCGGCGGCTCGACCGCCTCGCTCCGCTCGGCCCCACCGTTCGCAAAGCTCACGGTCCCCCCTCTTACGGGGACCCCGCCACAGGTGGGGAGATGTCCCCTTTGGGGGCTGTCGCAGAGCGACTGGGGGGTAGAAAGTTCGGCAGCAACGCTGCCGAGGGTGGCAGTGGTCTCGCCATCCGGACAGGTCGCGACCGCCTTGGTGCCCATATGATAGATACGGATCGCCGGATCGGAGAGAGCGTCCTCGAGACCGTCAATCACGAAACCCTTCCCATACGAGCCCGGATAACCCTTGGAGGCCATCACAAAACCCAGCACTGCCTCTTCGGACCACTTGAGCTCGGGCATAGTCGCCGACGCCGGAACCGTCAGACCTTCCATCGCTATGGTGCCCTCAGGCAACTCGGGTGCGGAACCACCCTCGGCTATCGAGAGGAAGACCTCGTAGATGTCAGTCTCCAGACGAGGCAGGACGACCTCGGTCTCAGGGTCGCCGAAACGGCAGTTGAACTCAACGACCTTTATGCCCTGAGGAGTCTTCATGAGACCACCGTAAAGAACCCCCTTGAACGGACAGCCCTCGGCGACCATACCGGCCGCCACGGGTTTCATGATATTCTCGAGGGCATATTCATAATCCTCCCGGGTGATGAACGGGAGCGGGGAATACGCGCCCATGCCGCCTGTGTTGGGGCCTTTGTCGCCGTCGAAAGCGCGCTTGTGGTCCTGCGAAAGCACCATCGGGAACACCTCCTCGCCGCAGACGAAGCAAAGGAAGGAGAACTCAGGCCCGGTCATATATTCCTCGACCACCACCTTCCCGTGGCCGAACTTGTCGTCCAGGAGCATATCTCTCAAAGCGGCGTCGGCCTCGGCGAGAGTCTCGGCGATCACCACGCCCTTCCCGGCCGCCAGGCCGTCGTACTTCAGAACCACCGGGAACGGACCCTCCGAAACGTGTTCAAGGGCGTCTGGATAGTCCTCAAATGTCTTGTAAGCCGCCGTTGGGACATCATATTTCTCCATCACTCGCTTGGCGAAATCCTTGCTGGACTCGATTGTCGCGGCCGCCTTGGTCGGGCCGAAAATGGTCTGGCCCGCCTCGGTGAACACATCGACAATCCCCGCCGACAGGGATGCCTCAGGACCCACCACGGTGAGGTCGATCCCTTTCTCCTTGACAAATGCCAGCAGCTCGGGGATTTGGGTGTCCTTTATCGGCACACATTCCGCCTGGGCGGCAATACCGGCGTTGCCGGGAGCGCAGTATATTTTCCCTACATGGACGGAACGTGACAAGGCGTCCACTATGGCGTGTTCCCTTCCGCCTCCTCCGACGACCAGGACCTTGGCGTCATCCAGAACGGACATCCTGCGGCGAAACTCGTCGAAAGCCTTCTTGTCAACCTCGACGTTGCTGTTCTTCCAGGGTAGCAATGAATTGATTCCCATATATTTCTAATGCTTGAAATGCCTTTCTCCGGTGAAGAGCATCGCTATTCCGAGCTCGTCACATTTCTTGATTGAGTCCTCGTCGCGGATGGAGCCTCCAGGCTGGACAATGGCCTTCACGCCATACTCAGCCGCCAGGGTCACGCAATCGTCGAACGGGAAGAACGCGTCAGACGCAAGGACCAAGGCGGTCGAGCCGCCGGAGACGGCATCCGCCGAACGACCTGTAGCTTGCTCCAGAGCTATCCGGGCGCTGCCGACACGGTTCATCTGGCCGGCGCCGACACCGAGGAGCATGCCGCCGCGGCCGACCACGATGGCGTTGGATTTCACATGCTTGACCATCTTCCAGGTGAACTCCAGATCCCTCATCTGATCCTCCGTCGGCTTAGCCTTGGTGACACACTGGTCAATAGACAATGAGCAAGTGTCAAGGTCCTGGTTCTGGACCAGAAGACCGCCGTTGACGCTCACACAACTCATCTGGCGCTTGACAACACCCTCCATATCGACTTTCAGGACCCGCAGGTTCTTCTTCGAGCGGAGAAGCTCAAGAGCGTCAGGGGCGAACGACGGGGCCATCACGATCTCCAGGAATATGGGCTTCAGCATCTCGGCGGTCTCGAGATCGACCTCCCTGTTGAAAGCCACGATGCCCCCGAATATGGAGGTCTTGTCTCCCTCGTACGCCTTCTTCCAAGCCTCGGCGACCGTGGCTCCCACACCAGCGCCGCAAGGGTTCATGTGCTTCAGGCCCACCGCGAACGGCGCCCCGGTGAACTCCCGGACGATGTTCAAGGCTGCGTTAGCGTCTTGTATATTGTTGTAAGAGAGCTCCTTCCCGTTCAGTTGCTCCGCCGTGGCCAACGAATATGGAGCCGGCTTGAGGGTCTTATAGAACTTGGCCTCCTGATGCGGGTTCTCACCATAACGAAGAGGCTGGCAGATGTCATACTCAAGGAAAAGCTTCTCGGGAAGGCCCGCCTGTCCCCTCATCCAGGAAGAGATGGCCATGTCGTACTCCGCGGTGTGGGTATATGCCTTGGCGGAGAGCTGGAGCCTGGTTTCCCGGCTGGTGTGGCCGTCGCGGCGGAGCTCGTCAAGAACTACAGCGTAGTCCTCCGGGTTCACGACAATCGTCACGCTCTCCCAGTTCTTGGCAGCGCTGCGGACCATAGAGGGGCCGCCGATGTCGATATGCTCGATCGCGTCCTCCATCGTCACATCAGGTTTGGCGATCGTCTCCCTAAAGGGATAGAGGTTCACGCAAACAAGGTCGATAGTCCCGATTCCGTTCTCGTCCAGCTGCCTCATGTGGTCGGGGATGTCGCGACGGGCCAGCAGGGCCCCGTGGATCTTGGGATGGAGAGTCTTGACGCGGCCGTCGCATATCTCCGGGAAACCGGTGACGTCACTCACGCTTGTCACGGGAAGCCCCGCCTCCCTCAACATCCTCATGGTCCCGCTGGTTGACAGCAACTCCCAACCGAGCGTCACAAGCTCCCGGGCGAATTCAACCACGCCCGTCTTGTCGCTCACACTAATCAAAGCTCTCTTCATCTTTATGCTATTTGTCTGTTATTCTCTTGAGGTTGCAAAGCATCAGCTTACCGTCGGAATCCCGCAGGTGCATCCCGTTGCCCTCGCACCACTTCCAGTACTTGCAGTCCCCGCACTCGTCCTTCCTCATCCACGAGTGGTCCCTGTACGGCTGGAACCGGTTCGTCCAGACCTCCCAGAAATCGTCTTTGTAGATGTTGCCCTGATGGTAGTCGGCCCGTATGCTAGTGCAGGCGGAGATTGACCCGTCAATCAGCACAGAGCCAATGGTCACGCCGGCCTGGCAGGTGAAGAAGTGATCCCTGACCTCGCCCTCGTATCTCCCGAGGAAGCCCTCGCAACTGTAACTCGCCTTGATCCGCCCTTCCTTCCGGGTCTCCTTGATGAAATCCAGCATACCCCGGTACATGTCCGGCGGAAGCTGAAGCTCATGGTCAAGGGCGGCCCGGCCTGTGGGGAATATCGAGAACAGCCTCCACCGCTTCAAACCGAAGCTGATGAGATGCTCCTTGATCGCTGGAAGCTCGGAATAGTTTCGGCGGTTGACGCAGGTCACGACGTCAAACGCTATCGCGTCGGAGTCAACCACCATTTTGATGGCTCTCGAGGCTCTCTCGAAGCTCGTCTCCCGCCCCCGGAACCAGTCATGGCTGTCCTTTAGGCCGTCCAGGCTGATTGTCATCGAGTGAAGCCCGGACTTTAGGAGGCGTGAATATCTCTCCGGAGTCAGGGCGTAAGCATTCGTGACCATGCCCCATGGGAAGCCGCGGGAATATATTCCCTTGCCGCACTCCTCAAGATCAGCCCGCATCGTGGGCTCGCCGCCGGACACCACTACAAAGACCTTGTGCGGGTCGGTCTTGGTCGCGACCAGGTCAAGGACCTTGAAAAAGTCCTCCTTGGGCATGTCCGGGGTGTCGGCGATCTGCTTGCAATCGCTACCGCAGTGGCGGCATTTGAGGTTGCACCTTAAAGTGCTTTCCCAGAAGAGCTGGCGCAGCGGGTAATCCGCCGTCTCGGACTTCCTGATGGAAGTGGCGATGTCCAGCGCTATTCGTCTTCTGAGCGAGACCTCCCCCATCACTTCTTATTTAGAGCTTTCTTTCCGGAGACAGTCCATTCACCTTTATACCAGCCTTTCCCCTCGCCGGTTTTCACAGGGGTGAACTCAGCGCTGTCCTTAACGAAAGCGCCGTTGGCGGTATCCTCAAAATAAATCTTGAGCTTTTCCGGGCTGGAGAAGAGGCGGTAAGTCCGGGAAACCACGCCTTTCGAGTCAGTGGACAGAGTGTCTTTGCCGCTCAACATCATTGAGGACCGCTCGTCCATGCCTGAGTTTTTCCCGACACCAGCTGGAATGACCTTTATTCCCTCCAGGGCCTTACCGTTCTCATCGACAACGGTGACATTAACCTTGAAACTGCAGGTGGGAGTGCCATACATGTCCATAAACACACCCGGGTCATCCGGGTCAAGTCCACCAGCGCAACCGGCGAATCCGAGAGCGCCCAGAATCATCGAGGCGATGGAGGTCATCGCTGACTTGATTTTGTTTCTCATGATAAAAGTTTTATTCGTCACTCTTACCAAATCCCGGATTCCGGAAACCTTGCGTCAGAAGGGGAAAATCTCCACACCGGGCTTGCCGGTCACTTTGCCGATGACAGCGGCGCTGTCGCCGAATTGGGCGAGGATGTCGATCGCCTCCCCGGCCTGGGCGGCATCCATGGCCAGAACCATCCCGATACCCATGTTGAATATATTGAACATCTCCCTGTGCGGGATCCTGCCGTACTTCTCGAGGAAACGGAAAATCGGGAGAATCTCCCAGGTACCCTCGTGAATCTCTATTCCCTGTCCTTCCTGAAGGATCCTCGGGATGTTCTCGTCGAAACCGCCGCCGGTAATGTGGGCGACACCGTGGACGTCGAGAGAGCGGATCACCTCCAGCACCTGCTTGACATAGATCCTGGTCGGGGTCAGGGCCACGAGGCCGAGAGGCTCATCGGTCCCGAGCTCAGGATAGACTTTATTCAAATCCAACTCGTTGTCAGCGAATATCTTCCGCACCAGGCTAAAGCCGTTGCTATGCACTCCGGTGGACGCGATCCCGACAAGAACGTCACCGACCTTGACCTTTGAGCCGTCGATGAGCTTGCTCTTCTCCACGACTCCTGTGGTGTAACCGGCGATGTCATATTCCCCATCCTCGTACATGCCCGGCATCTCCGCTGTCTCGCCGCCCACAAGGGCGCATCCGGCCTGACGGCACCCCTCGGCGACTCCCGAGACTATGGCCTCGACCACCTCCGGACGGGTCTTGCCCTGGGCCACGTAATCAAGGAACACGAGCGGCTCGGCGCCCTGGGCCAAGACGTCGTTGACGCACATGGCGACGGCGTCGATCCCTATGGTGTCGTGCTTGTCCATGGCGAAAGCTATCTTGAGCTTGGTGCCGACCCCGTCGGTGCCGCTCACCAGGACAGGCTCCTTGATGTTAAGGGCCGAAAGGTCGAACATGCCACCGAACGCCCCGATGTTGCCCATAACGCCGGGCCGGGCCGTGGAGGCCACATGTTTCTTGATCCTCCGGACAACGTCGTAACCGGCTTCCAGGCTCACGCCTGCCTTCTCGTAATCCACTGCCATCTCGTATAGTTTTTATCTTGACAAATTTAACCAAATATGAGGAATATACCCGCGTTTTTCGGATATTTGCAGCCATGAACGTCACAAAAATCGTTTTCGCCACCGGCAACCGGGGGAAACTCAGGGAGGCCTCCGAGATCCTCGGTGAAGGCTTCGAGTTGTTCACCCCGATGGATTACGGCCTGACCGGTGACATCCCGGAGACCGGGGACACCCTGGAGGAGAACTCGCTCCAGAAAGCGGAGTATATTTTCGA
>CADBRH010000067.1 GCA_902797035.1 uncultured Bacteroidia bacterium
CCGCCAGCGACAGCCTTAGCGAACATCTCTCTGGTGTTCACAAGGCCAAGATCTTTGTAAGAAACCATAATTGTATAAATAAAACTTGAATATTGTCAAATCAGTAAGCCTGGCTTAACAGCGACGCGAATTTACTCTTTTTCATCCAAAAACAAAAGCTGTTCGGCCAAGCTCACGTAACGTCTCTGGACAACGCCTCTCCGGCCTGTCTTGATGATATTCGGGAGGGAGGACAGGTCGAAAATGTCCAGCAGGCGGTGAGCTGTCCCTGGACTCTCCCTCTCCAGCGCGTCCATGTCCACGGAAAACACCCTGACTCCCAGGGAGTCGGCCGCGGCCACCTCAGACTCGCAGACAGGGCATCCTTCAGAACGGAAGAATAAGTACCCTCCACCGCGCCTGAACTTGTTCCAACCCTTGATCGGCATCCTAGGTATCCTCGAGCCAACTGGAGTCCTGCCCAGAAGCCCGTCAAGCATATTCGCCATCCCGACAACTTTCAGAGTGTCGTCAGAGGTGTCCCATATCTCCGGCCTGGAAAGGATACAGTCTTTTATGAAAACCGCCGTCCCTTCCCTGAATCCTTCGGAACGCTTTGTGGCCAGATAGTACAGAAGGTCTCCCACAAGACGCTTGAACGACAGGGTGTCCCCTTTCGCCAGCGTCCGGTCCTCCAGCATCGAGGCCACCTCGGTGACGTCCCCGGGGCTTATTATCGAGCCATAAAGCGAGAACACGTTGTCGAACAAGGCGAAAGACTCCTCGTCACCGTAGTTGTGGTAAAGGTCCCTCATGCGGGCGGAGAGAAGACGCTCAAGGGCTTGTGTGTCAAGTCCCCGGCCGATGATCACCCCGTCAGGTCCCACGAGGAACATCCTCGGGGTGGCTGTCACCCCGTACTTCATCTGGTAGTCGGAGTCATTGTCCGGGTCCCATAGATGGATCACTTCGGCCGGCCCGTCCCCGAGAACGAACGTCGATTCCCTCCACTTCCTCCAGCTGTCCTCGTCCCGGCCGACATACACGGCCACGACATCCACCGGATACTCCTTGTCATCCAGCAGGCTCCGCAGCATCGCCGACTGGAGCTTGCACTTCGCGCAGCTGGTGTCGTAAAAATAGTAAATCTTGTAGCGGGACCCTTCGCCGCGCCCAGGGTCAGAAGGTAGGGTCACAGTGGCGCCGTAAGGGTCTGTCAACGAGACTTCCGGGGCAGTCATTCCGATGAGGGACCGGCGGTTGAACTCGGCGAACAATTTGGCGTCAAGAAGGTCACTCTCGCTTGACATGGCGATCATCCCTGTGGAAAACCATTTGTCCGTCAAATGGATAGCCACAGCCTCATCACCCATCAGAGGGGAGTTGAGGTAGTGATCGTATATTCTTAGAGCGATCTGTTGTCTCAAGTAAGGGTCTTCGGACGCCTCGATCAAGGCGTCGCACTCCTCGTTCTTGACCTCCACCGGAAGAGGCTCCAGCATGGAAAAGTACTGTCCAAGTTTGGAATCCAGACGGCGGAGTGATGTGGAGTCGATCTGTGCCGCCGCTTGGAAGGCGCAGATGATCAGCGTGATGAATATCGCCGCCGCTCGTCTCATCTCACTTCGGGCAGGACCACCCAGTCAGGGATGAAGCGGGACAGGTCGCCGTGATGGCTAAGAAGATCCCTCACCGCCGAGGATGAGATGTGGGAATATTCCTGGGCGGTCGGGATGATGATCGTGTCGATCTCGGGAGAGAGATGACGGTTGGCGTCGGCCGTAGCCTGCTCGTTGTCGAAGTCGGTCATATTCCTCACTCCCCTTACTATATGCTTGACGCCCAACTCCTTGCAGAGATCCACGGTCAGTCCGTCGTAACTCATGACCCTGACGCCCTCCAATCCTTTGGTCGCCTGGGCGATTATGTCCACCCGTTGCTCCATCGTGAAGAAACCCCGCTTGGCCTGATTGACTCCGACCGCCACGACCACCTCGTCAAAGATGGTCAAGGCCCTCGTGAGGATATTCAGATGGCCTGAGGTGAAAGGATCGAAAGAACCCGGGAATAAAGCTGTCTTACCCATATCACAATTGCCAGTTAATCGGTGTCTTGTCCTCGGAGAGAAGGATTTCGTTGGTCCTGGAGAAGTGCCGGCACCCGAAGAAGGCCCCCCGGGCCAACGGGGAGGGGTGCGGGGCCTCGAGGACATGATGCCTGGAGGTGTCGATGAGCTCCTTCTTGGTCCTTGCGAAGTTGCCCCAGAGAAGGAAAACCACCCCTTCGAGGTTGTCCGAGATGTAGCGGATGACCGCGTCGGTGAACCTTTGCCAGCCTATCTCACTGTGAGAGGCGGCCTCTCCGGCGCGTACGGTGAGGATGGCGTTCAGGAGAAGCACCCCCTGGCGCGCCCATCCCTCGAGATTCGGCTTTCCGCTCATCTTGACCCCGAGGTCGTCCTCGATCTCCTTGAATATGTTTTTCAAAGAGGGAGGGGCCGGCATGTCGTCAGGGACGGAGAAGCACAGCCCCATTGCCTGGCCGTAGCCGTGATAAGGGTCCTGGCCGAGAATCACGACTTTAACCTGGTCCACGGGGGTTAACTCAAAGGCCTTGAATATCTCCGGGCCGGGAGGATAGATCACCCTGCCCTCCGCTTTCTCCTGATGGAGCCGCCGGGCGAGGGCGGCGAAATACGGCTGCTCGAACTCGCCGGCCAGAGCCTCTTTCCAACTTCTCTCTATCTTGACATCCATATCTCAAAGATACGAATATTAATCGAAAATAGCCTCGATGACCTCGTCTATAGTTTTGACATAACGGAAAGAAAGACCCTCCACGTAGATCGGCTTGATGTCCTCCACATCCTTGCGGTTATCCTCGGAGATCACGATCTCCTTGACACCAGCCCGCTTCGCGGCGAGGATCTTCTCTTTAATGCCTCCCACAGGGAGCACTCTACCCCGCAGGGTCATCTCCCCGGTCATGGCCACGCCAGACTTAACCTTCCGCCCCCTGAACGCCGACACCATGGAGCTCACCATGGTGATCCCGGCGGAGGGACCGTCCTTGGGTACGGCCCCTTCCGGCACATGGACGTGGATATCCTTCTTGGAGAACTCCTCATAAGTGATCCTCGCGAGTTCCGGATGAGCCTTGATGTACTGGTACGCGATCGTGGCTGACTCTTTCATGACATCCCCGAGGTTACCTGTCATGGTCATGTTGCCCTTGCCGGAGCTGACAGAACTCTCGACGAAAAGGATCTCGCCTCCCATCTGGGTCCAGGCCAGCCCGGTGACTACACCTGGCGCCTCGTTCCCCTTCTGCTGGTCGTGGATGTTGGTCGGAAGCCCTAGATAATCTTTGAGATGCTGTCTCTTGATAACCGAGGGCCATTCCTCCTCCAAGGCTATCTTCTTCGCCGTGACCCTGGCTATCTTGGCGATCTGTTTCTCCAGGCCGCGCACTCCGGACTCATGGGTGTACTCGTCGATGATCGCCTCGAGGGCGGCTTTGTCGATCCTCAACGACTTCTTGGCCAAGCCGTGCTCCTGGAGCTGCTTAGGCACAAGATAACGTTTGGCGATCTCCATCTTCTCCTCCGCGAGATAGCCGGTCACGTTGATCAGCTCCATCCTGTCGAGCAGGGCGGACTGGACGGTGGACACGGTGTTGGCAGTCGTGATGAAAAGGACGTCCGAGAGGTCGTAGTCTATGTCGAGATAGTTGTCGTGGAACGCCACATTCTGCTCAGGGTCAAGTACTTCCAGAAGAGCGGATGACGGGTCTCCCTTGTAGTCGGCCCCGACCTTGTCAATCTCGTCAAGCACGATTACCGGATTGGATGTGCCGGCTTTCTGGATCCCGCTGAGTATCCTGCCGGGAAGGGCACCGACATATGTCTTCCTGTGGCCGCGCAACTCGGCCTCGTCGTGCATGCCGCCGAGGGCGATCCTGACATATTTCCTGCCCAGGGCCTTAGCCACCGACTTGCCGAGGCTGGTCTTCCCGACTCCGGGAGGGCCGTAAAGGCAGAGAATTGGTGACTTCATGTTCCCTTTCAGCTTCAAGACGGCGAGGTACTCGATGATGCGGTCCTTGACGGTCTCGACGCCGAAATGGTCGTTATCCAGCACCTTCTGGGCGTGCTTGAGGTCGAGGTTGTCCTTGGACATCTCCCCCCACGGAAGGTCCAGCATGAACTCGATGTAGTTGTACTGGATGCTGTAGTCCGGCGAGGAGGGATTGTATTTCTCGAGCTTGGAGAGCTCTTTCTCGAACCGGGCCGCCACCGCCTCGGGCCATTTCTTCTCCTTGGCCCTGGCGCGGAATTTCTCAAACTCCTCCTCGTCGTCCATGCCCAGTTCCTCCTGGATCGTGCGCAGCTGGTTGTTGAGGTAATATTCCCTCTGCTGCTGGTCGATGTCACTCTTGACTTTCTGGTTGATCTCCTGCTTGATCTTCAGCAGCTGAGTCTGCGTCTCAAGCGCGGTGAGGAGCTTCATGGCCCTCAGTTTCACGTCGTCATAGCGCAGAAGCTCCACCCTCTCGGAGAAATTCTCCACCTCGATCGTGGTGGCTATGAAATTCACAAGGAAAGTGAAGTTGTCTATGGATTTCATGGCTCCCACAGCCTCTCTGGGAGCGAACGATGAGGACTTGATGATGGCCCCCGCCTTCTCTTTCAAGGACTCGGCTATCATCTTGACGCTGTTGTCGTTCTCCGGGATGATGTCCTCGACATAGCTGACAGTCGCGGTGATGTACGGCTCGTAAGACAGGACACGTCCCAGACGGATCCTTTTCACTCCGTGAAGGATCGCCGTGACCGTGCCGTCAGGCATTTCGAAAACCTTGACAATCTTGGCGACGGTGCCGTACTCGAACAGGTCCTTGTCTCTGGGATCCTCGACTGAAATGTCGTTCTGCGGAACGGCTCCTATGAAAGAAGACCTTCTCTCGGCGTCTTTCACAAGAGTTATCGACTTCTCGCGGCCGATGGTCACGGGATAAACCATACCCGGGAAAAGCACGGCGTTCCGGAGCGCCAGTATCGGCAAAGACTCCGGGAGGTCGCCTGGTTCCACTTTTATCTGCTCGTCTCCCTGCATGACAGGGATGATGTTGACTTCCGCTCCGGAAGGGAACATCAAGTCATTATTGAATTCGATGCTCATATCTCTTCTCTAAAGGCGCGCCGGGCTCTCTCTCTGACAATATGGCAGAAAGAAACCGCCGTTGGCGGCCGGGGATAACATGGTCAATAACCTTGCCAAAAAAAACTTCATCCATTATTTTGATTATTAAAAAAATAAGCCTAATTTTGCAACCCCTGAAACGATTGGGGATTAAGTCGATAATCCTAATAAACACTTTTTATTATGACAAAAGCAGAAATCGTTAACGAGGTCGCGAAGTCGACCGGTATTGAGAAGATCGCGGTCCAGTCCGTGGTTGAGGCGTTCATGGAGACCGTCAAGGGTTCCGTCATCAGGAAAGAGCCTGTCTATCTCCGCGGATTCGGCAGCTTCATCGTGAAGCACAGGGCTCAGAAGGCCGCCCGCAATATCACCAGAAAGACCACCATGACCATCCCCGCTCATGACATCCCCGCTTTCAAGCCGGCGAAGGTATTCGTCAACGCGGTGAAGGAAGAGAAATAAATATCAACCATTTCAACTATGCCGAGCGGAAAAAAGAGAAAGAGACATAAGATGTCCACGCACAAGCGTAAAAAGCGCTTGCGCAAGAACAGGCACAAGAAGAAGTAAGTCCTCTGTGTCTGCCATTTTAGCGATTCGCTAGAAGAAAGAGGCTGAACGGGAGACCCGGACAGCCTTTTTTCATGAATCCTGACCAATTGTTATTTCCATGGAGTCTGAAAGATCAAAGGATTTGATCGTCGATGTCACATCGACTGACGTTCACATCGCGCTGATGGAGGACCATCGGCTGATTGAACTGAACAAGGAGTCCAGCAAAGCGCGGGGATATTCCGTCGGAGACGTGTATCTGGGGAAGGTGAAGAAACTTCTTCCCGCGCTTAATGCCGCCTTTGTCGACATCGGTGACAAGAAAGAGGCTTTCATCCATTACCTTGACCTGGGATTGTACTTCACGTCATTCGACGAGTTCGTACGCAAGAGCAATCCCGGGACTGACCTGGGGCAGTTGTACTCGAAGATCAAAGTCGGTCCCATCCTTGAGAAGGAGGGGCGTGTCGAGAATGTCCTGAAGCCCGGTCAGATGGTGATAGTCCAGATTGTCAAGGAGCCGATCTCGACCAAAGGGTCGCGACTGACAGCGGAGATTTCATTGGCGGGACGGAACATTGTGCTGATGCCCTTCGCCGAGAAGGTCAGCGTTTCCCAAAAGATTTCCTCAAAGGAGGAAAAGAGAAGACTGGAGACACTCGTGGGGAGCATCCTCCCGAAGAATTACGGGGCCATTATCCGCACAGCGGCGGAAGGCAAGAACGCCGCCGTCCTTGTGGCGGAACTCAAGTCCCTGATACAGAAGTGGGAGGCCTCCTGGACGAAAGTCGCCAAAAACAAAAGTATCCAGCTGCTTTTCACAGAGTACAGCAAGACCACCACAATCCTCAGGGATCTCCTGAACGACTCGTTCACGAGCATTCACATCAACGACGAGACAGTTTTCGAGGAGACTAAGAAGTATATTTCCATGATCTCTCCTGATCAGGAAAAAATAGTGAAGCTGTACGAGGGTAGGGAGAGTATCTTCGACCACTTCGAGGTGACAAGGCAGATTAAAAGCTCATTCGGCAAGGTGGTTCCGATGAAGCAGGGCGCCTATCTCGTGATCGAGAGCACCGAGGCCCTCAACGTGATAGATGTCAACAGCGGTATCCGCTCGAAGACATCCGACCAGGAGGAGAACGCTTTCGAGGTCAACAAGATAGCGGCCGAGGAGATCGCCAGGCAACTGCGCCTGAGAGACATGGGAGGAATAATAATCGTGGACTTCATCGACATGGAGTCCGGCGAGCATCGCAACGAGCTCCACAAATATATGCAGGGGCTGATGGAAAGCGATCGCGCGAAGCACAACGTCCTCCCTCTCACCAAGTTCGGTCTCATGCAGATCACACGCCAGAGAATCCGCCCCGTCACGGAGATCAACACCTCGGAGGTGTGTCCCGTATGCCACGGTACAGGCAAGATAGCCTCGAGCGCCGTGATCGACGAGCAGATCGAAAGGAACATCGCCTTCTACCGTGAGCGCGGGGTTTCCGCCCTCACGCTTAAAGTGAGCCCTATTCTGGGAGCTTACCTCAAGCGAGGGCAATCCGTCCTCTCCGACAAGTCTTTTCTTGGGAAATGGAGGAGAAAGCACAAATGCCGGATCGACCTCGTGGAGGTCACCGACTTCTCCGTCCTGCAATATGAATTGTATGATGAGAAGAATGACAGGCTTGAGACATAGCCTGTCATTTTTTATTTACCCGAGGTGAAGCGCCTCACCACCGCGGCGCAGAGAATCAGGATGAACATCAGGACGCAGATCCGTCCGGTGAAATCGCCGTGCCTGACAAAGAAGGTCTCCTTGTCCGACAATCCGACTCTCCCCCTCAAGGACGTCTGCTCCCACCATGGGGTGCTGTCCAGTATCCGGCCGGAGGGATCGATGATGGCCGATATTCCCGTGTTCCCGCAACGGGCGATCCACCGGCGGGTCTCGATCGCCCTCAGAGAGGCGTAGGAGAGATGCTGCCTGTAGCCGGGAGTGTCACCCCACCAAGCGTCATTGGTGATGATAGTAAGCAGGGAGGCCCCGTCCCGGATGTAATCCGCGCAGAACTCGCCGTAAACGGACTCATAGCAGATGGCGCAACCGATCTTAATACCGTTGTAAACCAGATTCGCCGCTTTCCCGTCTCCGACGCAGCGTCCCATGACCCCGCCCAGCATGTCGTCGATAGGGCGGAACACTGAGGGATACGGCATCATCTCCACTCCCACGACAAGTTTGTTCTTGTGGTATGTCTGGATATTCCCCCCGCCGGTCAGCATCAGGGCCGTGTTGTGGGACTCCACCCAGCTGCCGTTGTTGAGCTGGCGGGCGGTCTTGGAGGGCCTTGAGGGACCTCCAAGATACTCCCATGTCGATGCCCCGAAAAGGAGTCCCGAGAGCGGCCTGTCCGCCATGAACCTCTCGAAAGCCCCGACGGTAGGACTGACTGAGATATCGTTCATAATGATGTCGCTCGTGAAAGTCTCGGGGGCGATCAGCAGTGTGGCGCTGTCCTTCGGCGCGTCTTCAAGCAATCCCAGGAGGATGGCGTTCTGCTCTTCCTGGGTCAAGCCCCCGCGCTTCCCGTAAACATCTATGTTGGGCTGGGCGATGAACACGTCGAGCCAACCGTCCGGCTCATCGGGTTTCAAGAACATAGAGATAACCGGCGGCGCCGCGAAAAGAGCCGCGGCTCCGATCAGGGATGCCGCCTTTGCCTTTTTATTCAGCCGTTTCCAGTTCCCGCTGCCGAGAGACATAAGCAATCCGAATACAACGAGGTTACAAGCCCAGACCCAAAGGGAACCGCCGAGGGCTCCGGTGAACTCGTACCATTGGATCCAACCTGTGGTCCTGGCGAACGAGTTCCCGAGGACGAGCCAGGGCCAGCTGATTTGGGCGGAAGTCAGGTACCAGCGTTCCCAGGCGATCCAGGCGAAAGCGAGTAAAAGGTATGGAACGGCTCCGCCCAGACGTTTCTTGCCCCATCTGAAAAGACTGAAAACCAAAGACATCTGAAAAGCGTTCGCCACGCTGGCGAAAATTCCTCCGCCAAGGGTCGCGTTGCACACCCAAAACGTTGTCACCGCGTTCCACAGCAGGAAACACAAGTAATGCCACCAGAAGAATCCCTTCATCCTGGTCTCTTCAGCCACCCGTTCGGCCAACAGCAAAGGGACGAAGCCCACGAGGGAAAGGAAACCGGTCCCGGGGACAAGGAACGGGAGACTTAGCAGGACCGCCGAAAGGATGATCAGGGCGAGTATCGGTTTCTTATTGGACATGACATCGCGAAGATAATTCATCAGAGGTTGAATTCAAAGCCGACATTGACGACAAAACGGTTGGGATGAGGGACGTTTTCCCCGTTAACCATCATATCCCTGTGTGTCAATCTCCAGATCGCGTCGATCCTCAACGCCTTGAGGATATTGGAGACACCAATCCCCGCCTCGACATAAGGGGTGGAAAGTTTACTCATCGCCTCTGGGAATACTATCCCCGCCCGGGCGAGCGGGTCGCCCACAACACCGTTGTTCTCGTCCCTGAGCGTGCCATATGCCGCCCTTACAATGGCTATCTCCCTTAATTTCAGCTTCTTGACTAATGGGATCTTACCCAGGAAAAAGCCCTTGAAATCGTGCTCCCAGAAAAGGGTCGCCCAGGTGTCGGAGGCGAACTCGTAGTAATCCATGCAGGAGAAGGCCTTGCTTCTGACCCGGTAAGTCTCATTGCCCTCGTAAATCTTGAGCAAAGGATATGGGACCTCCCCCAGGACGGTCCCGGCGTTCAGGACTATGCTGGAAGCGCCGGCCGGAGGAGTCAACAAAGTGTACTGGACCTTGACTTCAGGGCGGAAGAAAGTGTACTCGTTCCGTCCGACACCCTTCATCGCGGCGGCCATGTTGACTGTCACCACCGGGTACGACGAGAACACGAAGTGCCTGTCGAACACACCCCTGGTGATTATCTCATCCTTTGAGAAACGCAGCTGCAGGAGGGCCTGGTCATACCCGACAGAATTGACCGGGGTACCGTCAGGACGGACCATAGGGACCACCCGGCTCGGGAATATCTCCCGCCTCTCCACCCCGAGGGTCATGTTGAAGCCGTGCGACCACTCGTGCTGGTAAGTCAAAGCCAAGTCGTTTATCATGCTCATTTTCCTACCGCCCTTCTTTGTCAGGAGGGAGGTGACGACATCGCCGTTGCCGAACCCGAAAGAGCCCGCCCCCAGGGGAAGCATGTCCCTTTTGTAGGTCAGGTTGAGTTTGCGGAAAGGCATATTGCCGAACATCACCTCGGTTGAGAAGCCGCCTTTCCACTCCTTGTCCCCGAGGCCGTAGGCGCCGTATCCCATCAGCCGGAACTTTCTGCTCAGGTCCTTGGTCGTCTTGAACCCCATCTGCAGCCTCGCTCCTTCCAGGTCGTTGAAACTGTAAACGGACGAGTACGGCCCGAAGCCGACATATTTGAAGTTGAAGAAACCATTCGCGAACATGTCGCCGAGTTTCTCGATACCCTTGTACAGGGGGACGCTCTTCACCGAGTCCACCATCTCGTAGATGCCACTCTCACGCTCGTTGAGCGGATAGGGACGGACCGAGGACCAATAATCCTCATCGTCCTTGAGGACATCGTTATGCATCAGGACGGGAGCTTTCGTGTCGAGGATCCCCAGGATCTGGCTCTCTTTGAAAGAAGGCTCGGAATAGTCGATCCGCCGGTTCGCCATGAAAGAGAGCTCGCTCTTGGTTCCTGGCAGGATCACGGCCATCTCGATGAAGAACCTGTCCCGCTTGTAGAACCACCCTTCGGGAAGACGCTGGTTCTCGACATTGATCAGCAGGTCCCTGACCCAGTTGACGCCTCCCCCGCCTTTCAGCCTGGCATGGACGGACCTGAGCGCCGAGTCCTCGGCGTCGATTGACATCTCCCCGTCGAAAGCCGGAGTGGAGACCCATCTCGAGGGCCCGAACCTTATCCTGTATGTCTTCCTCCCCTCCACCTCGAGGCTGTCCACGAGTCTGTAATCATAGAAGGCGGAGCCGTTGTCAGCCAGCGGGGAAGGGATCTCAACCTGGAAGACGTTGATGTAATTCTCGTAGAAATTCGCCTTGATGTACAGTCCTCCCGTGAACTGGGCGACTGTCTTCTCCTCTTCTATTCCCGAGATCCGGCTGGACTCAATGACCTCCTTCTTGATCTCCGGGTTACGGGAGTGGTAATAATGGGACTTTGACTCGGCGAGCATGGCCGGCAGATACGGTAGCCCCGACACAAGGGACGTGTCCACATATTCGTAAACGAAATGGAAGCCTCTGGGAAGGAGCTTGCCCACGATGGAGTTGTGAGGGTTGACCAGGTCCACCTCGCTCCGGCTGTAGATGTCGCAGTCGTAGTGGTCCCGACGCTCGGGATTATTGCGCCCCTTGGACTCCCTGGCTTTGGCGATTATCTCCCTGACAAGCCTGCTCTCATAGTTCACGACCACCGGATTGAGCTCATCCACAAGGGGTTGGAGCGGGAAATACACAGTGTTGAAGCGGTGGGGGTTGACTTCAGCCACGGCCGGGGAATATCCCACCCGGCTGGCGGAGAGCTCAGTCAAGGAATCGACCTTGGTCTCCAGGGCGTACCAACCGTCTATGTCGGCCGTCACCCCTACCGCGGAGTTCTTGAAATAGACACTGGCGAAAGGGACACCCTCCCCGGACGAGGCGTCTATCACCCTTCCCCTTATCTTCGTCGTCTGGGCGGAAACCGCGGGCGAGGACAAGGCGGAGAGCGCTAACACTGTGAGGAACAATATTCCGGGAACTCTCATCTGATCCTGTCGATCTTGAGCTGCTGGATCTTGTAGCGGTCCTTTGCCTTACTGACGAATATCGAAACCTCGAAGAGTTCCCCACCGGCGTTCAGATAGCCCAGGGCGTATTTGGAATTGGACCTGGAGGCGGTGTGGTTGATCTCGAAAGATCTCGGGGTATGGCTTGAGAAAAAGGACTTCAGGATCTGCTTCGCCTGATTCTTGCTCGAATCGTATGATGAGGACATGATCGAGATCTCAAGATTGTCGGCGAACCATGCCGAAAGGCTTTCGGCGTCACCCTTGGCGAGATATTTCGAGATCGGGATAAAAACATCATAGCTGTCGCCTGCCGCCGTGGCGGTCAGGCACAGCGACATCGCCGCGCAAGCGAGGAATAACTTCATACGCGTCCTCATGACACCTTTTATTTGTTGCAAATACCGAGCCACTTTCTTATTTTTGCAATGTCATGAAGATTCACCTGATGACTGTGGGAAAGACCTGTTCCGGATGGGTCCGCGAGGGTCTGGAGACCTATGCCTCCAGGATATCCCGGTATGTCCCGTTCTCGATCGTCGAGATTCCCGACCTCAGGAACGCCTCCTCACTCTCAAAGGCACAGGTGAAGGAGAAAGAGGGGGAACTGATACTTGGGCGAGTCTCGGATAACGACACCGTGATCCTGCTCGACGAGAAAGGGAAGGAATATACCTCCGTCGAGTTCGCCAGGGAAATCGAGAGGCTCCTGACTCGCGGTGGCAAAAATATTGTATTCGTGACAGGCGGGGCTTTCGGTTTCTCCGGACCGGTCTACGAGAGAAGCGACGGGAAGTTATCTCTCTCCAAGATGACTTTCCCGCACCAGATGGTCAGGGCCGTGTTCGCCGAGCAGCTATACCGGGCCTTCACCATCATCAATGGAGAACCCTACCACCACGAATGACGAGGAAATCACATATCGGCAAGCGCTTTCTGTGGGGGTCGATGGCGGCCGCGGCCGTCATCGTCACGGCGGCGCTGTCTTTCAGCTCGTCCCGGCCGGACGTCGGGAAAGCGGCTGAAAGGGCAGAGAAAGCCCTCGCCAGGCGGATGGAAGCGCTTGACAACCATATCAACACGGCGCTCGCCGAGGAACGTCAATGGATAGGCGACCTCGGACTCGCCGACGACATGGTCATCTACCGCTACATGGATGACACCCTGCAGTCGTGGCGCAACCAATTTCCCGTGAAGAACGATGACATCACCGGGAAGATGGTTATCCAGAAGCTCTCAAGGCCGATGGAGAGCATCTCCTCGCCTTTGTCAGAGATCCGCGAGATCCCCGCTCTCGTGAATTACGGGCAGAAATGGTACGTTGTCAAGTCCCGGTCAAAAGGAGCTGTGAAAGTGATAGCGGGCCTGGAGGTGATGGACACCGTGGATGAGGAGAATCCGGGCGGAATCAATCCCAGGCTCAACCCGGGCAGAGGGTATTCGATCGTCCCGCTGTCCGAGAACGGCGGAGCTGTCGTGAGGATCGACGGCAAGCCCGTGTTCAAAATCGTTTCCGAGTCGATCACCGGGCAGAGCTCTCTCGCCAGCGCGGCCCCTTTCTCGAAGTTGTTCTCCCCCACTATCTACGCCGACGGCAGGTTGTTCAACTCTCTGGGCACGGTGCTGTCGATCTCGCTCGTCATCATGGCGGCGGTATGCCTGGTTTTCGCCTTCCGCAAAAGGATTCTCCGGAGGTTACTGGAAGGGAGGTGTCCCAAGACAAAGCTGGCCGTCTATTCGGTGACTCTAGTCCTGGTCCTGGCGGGTATCCTGGCGTTCACCCATCTCATATTCAGGAGCGTCATCCTCAACTCCGGGATCACGCTTGAGTTGTACCGGCTCAACGACCTTAGCGTCTACAGCCTGTTGGTTTACCTGATGCTGACAGGGTTGCTGATGACCGTGCCGCTGATCGGGACCATGCTGGAGCCGCCCCTGAAAAGGCTCTTGGGGATAAAAGTGGACCCTCTCTCCGGCACATCGAGGATTGTCCTGGCCGTCTTGTTCGCCTCTTATATCGTGGCCACGGCCGGCACCCTCGGCTTCCGCAAGGAGAGGGACAGGGTGAACATGCTCGCCAACAGGCTTTCGATGGACCGGAACATCAGCATGGAGCTCCAGCTGAGGCTTGTCGAGGATAAGATAGCTTCCGACCAGCTGATCTCCTCGCTCACAATCCTCCCCAACAGCGCCAACATCATCCTGAACAGGATAGTGGAGAGCTACTTGGTAGGGCTCTCGCAGGATTACGACATCCTGGTGGAGCTATTCCCGGAGAACGAGAAGAGTCCGGAGGCTATCAGCTATTTCACCGGAATGGTGTCGGGAGGTAGCGCGATCGCGGAGGGGACACGGTTCAGGTATCACAGGGACGCGGGCGGAAACAGCTTCTACACAGGCAATTTCGCATATTACAATCCCGGGAACGGGGTCACGATGATGCTTCTCACGGTCTCCCCGAAATCCAACCGGGAAGACAGGGGATACGCGCGCATCCTCGGATATTCGGCCCCCGGCGACGTGACGCTCCCGGCGAAATACTCGTACGCCAAATACTCCACCTCCAAACTGATCTCCTACAGGGGCAACTACGCCTACCCTACCGTGCTTGACGAGGAGAGGGAAAGAGAGCTTCTGGAGGCGAATGGTGGATATGTCAGGATGAACGGCTCCACCCATTTCATCAACAGCGTGTCGGAGGAGGACCTCATCCTGATCTCGAGGCCCAACACGGAGAGATCCTATTATTTCGTGGCCTTCCTGTTCCTGACGCTGGTGATTTACTTCTGCCTTTCCTTCATCAACCTCTTCCGTAACCGGAGGAAGAAAAAAGAAAAGAACTATTTCAAGTCAAGGATCAACGCCGCGATGATGGTGGCCCTGGTGATGACGCTCATCGCCCTGGCCACGGTCAGTGTGCTGTTCGTGTACAGGAGGAACAACGCCAACCTGAAATTCTCGATGGCCGAGAAGACCAACTCTATCCAGACCCTTCTCGAGGCCAGATGCCGTTTCGCCAGGGACTACACCGACTGGAACACCCAGGAGGCGGCGGCCGCCCTGGAGGATGTCAGCAACACCATGAAATGCGACATCACCCTGTACACAACCGGAGGCAAGGAATTCAGGTCCACCACCCCCGAGGTGTTCGACCGCCTGCTTCTCGGCGTGAGGATGAACCATGACGCTTTCGAGAACATCATCTACAAGAACCGGCGATACTATATCGGGAAAGAGAATATAGGAGGGACGGAGACCTATTTCCTTTACGCCCCTGTGTTCAACAGCCAGGGGAAGATGCTGGCCATCATGGGCGCCCCGTTCACGGACGAGAGTTTCGACTTCAAGTCCGAGGCCGTCCTTCACTCGATCACGATAGTGACGGTGTTCCTGATCCTTCTGCTGCTCGCCAGGCTCCTGATGGAAAGGGCTGTGGACAAGATGTTCAAGCCTATCACCGAGATAGGCCGGAAGATGAACGAGGTGGACATTAACAATCTCGAGTACATAGTCTATGAGAGGGACGACGAGGTCTCCACGCTGGTGAGGGCTTACAACCTGATGGTCCACGACCTGTACAACTCCACCAAGCAACTCACCCAGGCCGAGCGGGATAAGGCGTGGGCCACCATGGCGCGTCAGGTGGCGCACGAGATCAAGAATCCCTTGACTCCGATCAAACTTCAGATACAGAGGCTGATACGAATGAAGAACAACGGCAATCCAGCGTGGGCGGACCGTTTCGACGAGGTCTCCGGGGAGGTCCTCAGGCAGATCGACATGCTGGCCGAGACCGCCGGGGAGTTCTCCACATTCGCCAAGCTGTACACGGAGGAGCCTGTGGAGATCGACCTCGACAAGCTTCTCAAGGAGGAGATAGACCTCTTCGACAGCAGGGAGAACATCACCTTCTCCTACATGGGTCTGGAGGGCGCCACTGTGATAGGTCCCAAACCCCAGCTAACACGTGTATTCGTCAATCTGATAGGCAACTCGGTCCAGGCGATCGAGAACGCCCAGAACGAGATCGGCGAGAAAGGCGGCGAGCCTTTCCAGGGGAGGATAACAGTCTCTCTGCGGCTGTCCAACAAGGAAGGATATTACGACATCGTGTTCGAGGACAACGGCCCCGGTGTCAGCGACGAGAACCGCTCGCGGTTGTTCACCCCCAACTTCACGACGAAGAGCAACGGGACCGGTCTGGGATTGGCGATATGCCGCAACATAGTGGAGAAATGCGAGGGCGAGATCTTCTACTCCAAGTCATTCACTCTCAAAGGCGCGTGCTTCACGGTGAGATATCCCAGAAGCGGCGGGACTCATTAACACTATTTATCGCCATATGAGAAAATCAAGATTCCTGATCATTTCGGTGGCCGTCTCCATGGCCTTCATCCTGCTGAACTCCTGCGGGAAGAAACCGGTCCCCGTCCGGCTTCTTTACTGGAATATCCAGAACGGGATGTGGGACGGGCAGAACGACAACTACGACCGTTTCGTCGAGTTCGTCAAGGCCCAGGACCCCGACATCTGCGTCTGGTGCGAGGCACAGTCGATATTCATCACTGATTCTGACAAGGCCATGCCCGCCGGGGACAGGTACCTCGTGGAAGGATGGGGTGAGCTAGCCTCCCGCTATGGCCATGAATATTGGGGGATAGGAGGTTACAGGGACAATTATCCCCAAGTCATAACCTCGAGATACCCTATCGTTTACATTGATAAGATAGTCGGCGAGGAGCCTGACCGGATCGTGGCGCACGGCGCCGGATGGGCCACCGTGGAGATTGCCGGGAAGACCGTCAACATAGTGACGCTCCACACCTGGCCGCAGGCCTACGCCCCCGGAGTCGAGGACAGGGAGGCCTCAAAGGCCGAGCATGGCGGCGACAAGTACAGGGCCATGGAGATGGAGTATATTTGCTCGCGCACCATAGGGACCGTCCCGGACGCCAAGGACCAGCTCTGGATGATGATGGGGGATTTCAACTCCCGCTCAAGGGTGGACAACGACAAGTACAATTACCCCGATGACGACTCAAGGTTCCTTGTCCATGATTATATACTTGGTCACACGCCCTACATCGATGTGATCAAGGAATGGTACCCCGACGAGTTCAAGCCAAGCGTTGGTGGAAAGGGTTCCAGGATAGACTTTTTCTATTGCACCAAGCCCCTTTACGACAGGATCACCGCCGCCGACATAGTCTGGGACGAGTACACAACCCCGGTCAGGGACCCCCAGGAGCTGTCCAACTTCTGGAGACCGTCCGACCATCTCCCGATCGTGATTGATTTTGATATGAGATAAACTTATAGAGTCATGAGAAAAGTCTTTGTATTTCTCGCTGTCCTGTGCTGCGTCGCCGCGCTGGACTCCTGCGTCGGCAAGAAGCCGGCTAAGCACGTTATTATGATAGGGATCGACGGATGGGGCTCGGAGGCCGTCCGTCAAGCAAGCCCGGCTGACATCCCCAATGTCACTTTCTTGATGGAGAACGGCAGCTGGACCCTCGGCAAACGCTCCGTCATGCCCTCCGCCTCCGCCATCAACTGGGCGTCGATTTTCAACGGCCTGCCCACCGAGATGCACGGGTTCGACAAGTGGAACTCCACTAGGGGCACGATCCCCTCGACAGCCGACAACGGTCACGGCATCCCGCCCACCATCTACACCATTCTCCGGGAACAGATGCCTTCCGCCGAGAGCGGCATTGTCTATGACTGGGATGGTGTCGGGGCTGTGGCGGACACCCTCGCCATGGACTTCAACTATTATATCAAGACCTACAGGGACGAGGAGATCCTGGTCCCGGTCGATGAATACACAAAGATCGGCGTTGATTACATCAAGGAGAAAAAGCCCACGTTCTTCACTTTCTATTACGGCCTCCAGGACGAGGTCGGACACCTCTACGGCTGGTACAGCGAGGAATATCAGAAGTGCCAGAGCGAGATCGACAATGGTATCGGGATGATCATCCAGGCGGTCAAGGACGCCGGGATCCTCGACGACACGATCATCATCGTGACCTCCGACCACGGCGGAGTGAACAAGGGCCACGGCGGCTTCACGATGCCCGAGCTGGAGACACCATTTATCGTCTATGGCAAGAATGTGAGGAAAGGCTTCGAGTTCCCTGAGCCGATGATGCAGTATGACGTCCCCGCGACCATCGCCAGCTGCCTCGGCCTGGAGATTCCCGGCGGCTGGAGAGGCAAGCCCATGACACAGATATTCAAGTAGTTCCGATTGGTTCATACTACAAGAAGAGCGTCGCTTTCAAGCGACGCTCTTCTTGTAGTCCCTAGTGGAATCGAACCACTATTTAAGGTTTAGGAAACCTCCGTTCTATCCGTTGAACTAAGGGACCG